>NZ_JBIAIN010000006.1:0-404157 GCF_042871445.1 Streptomyces sp. NPDC005794 | reverse complement strand
TCACCGCCTCCCGCCTCCACGAACTCGCCGAACCCACCGCCGACGACGGCCTCAAGGCACTCCTCGCCGACCGCACCGCCTACGAGGACTTCGACACGAACACCGCCGCCGAACGCTCCATGGCCTTCGAAGCCCTCGACCAGCTCGCCATGGAACACCTCCTCAACGTCCGCTGACCCACCCCGGGACGCCCGGCCCACCACCACCGGGCGTCCCACCGTCCCCGCCGTGACACCGCCGGATCCGCGCAGGGGCTTGACGACCACCCTGTGGGAGCGTTCCCATGGGCGCCGGCCACCCTCTTACCGCAAGGGCACCACCGTGACAGAACTTTCCCCGGACGGGCGGATCCGACGCCGCAGCCGCCGCACCAGGCGGATCGTCGTCCCCCTCACCGTCGTCTCCGCGATCGTCGCCGGCACCGTCCTGTCGGGATGCGCCCAGCAGCGTGACGACGACGTCTACACCGTCATGAACTCCTCGACCGACGAGTCGTACCACCGCTGGGACGGGGACACGCTCGAGCGCTGCAGCAAGGAGCTCGGTGTCACCATCGAGCAGCAGAGCGTGCCGGCCGCGCAGCTGATGACGAAGGCGCTGCGCATGGCGTCCTCGAAGTCGCTGCCGGACGTCCTCCAGCTGGACGCCTCCGAGATGCCGACGTTCGCCGAGGCCGGCGGGCTGATCCCGCTGAAGGATCTCGGGCTGACCACGACGGACATCCCCGAGGGGATCGTCGACTTCGGTTCGTTCGGCGGGAAGTACTACGGGGCCGCGCGCACGGTGAACACCCTGGCGCTGTTCTACAACAAGGACACTCTCGACAAGGCCGGTCTCGAGGTGCCCACCACGTGGGCCGAGATGCAGTCGACGGCCAAGAAGCTGACCCAGGGCAAGCGGTACGGTCTGGCGCTCAGCGCGGGCGGCGCGGAGGACGGTGTCTTCCAGTTCACGCCGTTCATGTGGTCCAACGGCGGTGACGAGTCGAAGCTCGACACCCCGGAGGTCGCCGAAGCCCTGGACTACTGGAAGGCGCTCCTGAAGGACGGCTCACTCTCCAAGTCCACGGTCAACTGGACCCAGGCCGACGTGAACGACCAGTTCATGGCGGGCAACGCGGCCATGATGATCAACGGCCCGTGGCAGGTCGAGACCCTGAACGCGAAGAAGGGGCTCAACTGGGGCATCGCCGAGATCCCCGTCCCCGAGGCGGGCGACGACTCGGTCGGTCCGCTGGGTGGCGGTGTGCTCACCGTGCCCAACACCGGTGACACCGAGCGCGAGAAGACGGCCGCCGAGATCATCGGCTGTATGGCGGGCGAGCAGGAGCAGATCACCTACGCCCTGAACAGCTGGATGGTCCCGGCGAACACCAAGGCCGCCGCCGTGTGGCGTACGAAGGCCCCGGAGCTGGCGGCCCTGGCCGGACAGGTCTCCACGGCCCGTTCGCGTACCGCGAAGGTCGGCGCCCAGTGGTCGTCCGTGTCGCTGGCCCTGCAGAGCGCCTTCCAGTCCGCGCTCACCGGCGCGTCCAGCGAGGCCGCTCTGAAGCGTGCCCAGCAGCAGGTCACGAGCGGGAACTGAGGTAACGAACCATGTCATCCACCACAGCCTCAGCCGCCGCGCCGTCGGCCGACCCGAAGGCCTCCGTGGCCGGTGCGGTCAAGAAGCCCGTGAACCCGCGAAGCGCCAAGCGGCGCAGGGCGCTCGCCCAGTGGGGGTTCATCGCCCCCGCCGTGATCTTCATGGCGCTGTTCTTCGGATACCCGCTCGTCCGCAACATCGTGATGAGCTTCCAGGACTACTCGCCGTCCACGTTCTTCACCGGCGACGCGCCGTTCAACGGCACGGACAACTGGAGCAACGTCTTCAACGACGGGCTGTTCGGCAAGGCCCTGTGGCAGACGATCCTCTTCACGGTCGGATCGCTCGTCGGCCAGTTCTGCATCGGCCTGGCCCTCGCCGTCTTCTTCACCCGCCGCTTCCCGCTGAACGGGATCCTGCGCTCGCTGATCCTGCTGCCGTGGCTGGTCCCGATGGTCGTCTCCGGCATCGTGTGGCGGCGCATCTTCGACCAGGACACGGGTGTCCTCAACTCCTTCCTGGGCACCGTCGGCCTCCCCGGTGACACGCCGTGGCTGACGAGCACCAGCGTGGCGCTGGTCTCGGTGATCCTGGTGAACATCTGGATCGGCATCCCGTTCAACATGGTGATCCTCTACGGCGGCCTCCAGGAGGTCCCCAAGGAGCTGAACGAGGCCGCCGCGCTCGACGGCGCGTCCGCCTGGCGTACGTTCCGCTCGGTCACCCTGCCCATGCTCAAGCCCGTCATCACCGTGGTGCTGGTGCTCGGCTTCATGTCGACGGTGAAGATCCTCGACCTGGTCCTCGCCCTCACCGACGGCGGGCCCGCCGACTCCACCCAGACGCTCGGCACGCTCACGTACCAGAACTCCTTCGTCCAGATGGACTTCGGGGCCGGTGCCGTGGTCGGCAACATCCTGATCCTGATCTCCGCCGTCTTCGCGGTGTTCTACCTGCGGGTCAACCGCAACGAGGGGAAGTGACCGGCATGGCGACCACCACCCAGATCCCCGCCGCCCCGGCTCCCGCAGCCATGCACCGGCCCAAGCGCCGCTGGGGTGCGACCGTCTTCGGCGTCGTCGTCCTCGCGGTCATGCTCTTCCCGCTGTACTGGATGATCAACACCGCGCTGCAGCCGGAGGCGAGCCTGGTCGACGTGGGCCCCGTTCCGACGGGCATCGACTTCTCCGGCTTCACCTCCGCGATCACCGAGCAGGGCGGCAACCTGCTGACCTCGCTGGCCGTGGCGCTCGGCGCCGTGGCCATCTGCCTGGCGGTCTCCGCGCCGGCGGCGTACGGCCTGGCGCAGTTCAAGCTGCGCGGCAGCAAGACGATCGTCTTCGGCACGCTCATCACCCAGATGGTGCCGGGCATCGTCATCGCGAACGCCCTGTACAGCGCGTACGTGGACCTCGGCCTGGTCAACTCCTACTTCGGCCTGATGCTGGCGGACGCCTCGCTGGGCATCCCCTTCGCGATCGTGCTGATGCGTTCGTTCATGGTGTCCATCCCGCGCGAGGTCATCGAGGCCGCCGAGGTCGACGGCGCCGGCCGCCTGCGTACGTTCATCCAGGTCGTCCTGCCCATGAGCCGCAACTCGCTGATCACCGCCGGGCTGTTCTCGTTCCTCTACGCGTGGAGCGACTTCATGTTCGCGCTCACGCTGAACACCACGGACGACGTCAAGCCGATCACGCTGGGCATCTACCAGTACATCGGCGCACACGTCGGCGACTGGGGTTCCGTCATGGCCGCCTCGGTGCTCTCGGCGGTGCCCGCAGCCGTTCTCCTCGTCCTGTCCCAGAAGTACATCGCCGCCGGGATCACCGGCGGCTCGGTCAAGTAAGGGTTTCCATGAGTGACTTCCCGGTCTTCCCGCCCGGTTTCGTCTTCGGCGCGGCCACGGCCTCGTACCAGATCGAGGGCGCCGTGGATGAAGACGGCCGCGGGCCGTCCATCTGGGACACCTACAGCCACACGCCCGGCCGGACGGACGGCGGCGACACCGGTGACGTGGCCTGCGACCACTACCACCGCTACCCGGAGGACGTGGCGCTGCTGCGCGACCTGGGCGTGGAGTCGTACCGCTTCTCCATCGCCTGGTCCCGGATCCAGGCCACGGGCAGCGGGGCGGTCAACCCCAAGGGGCTGGACTTCTACTCCCGGCTCGTGGACTCGCTCCTGGAGGCGGGCATCGAGCCGGCCGCCACCCTCTACCACTGGGACCTGCCGCAGGCCCTGGAGGACAAGGGCGGCTGGCGGGTACGTGAGACCGCCGAGCGCTTCGGCGAGTACTCGGCGATCATGGCCGAGCACCTCGGTGACCGGGTGCCGCGCTGGATCACCCTCAACGAACCCTGGTGCAGCGCCTTCCTCGGCTACTCCGTGGGCCGGCACGCGCCGGGTGCCCAGGAGGGGCGCGGGGCGCTGGCCGCCGCGCACCACCTGCTGGTCGGCCACGGCCACGCGATGAACGCGCTGCGCGCGGCGGGCGTCCGCGAGGCGGGCATCACGCTCAACCTGGACCGCAACGTCCCGGCCACCGAGTCGGACGCCGACCTCGCCGCGGTCGTCCGCGCGGACACCCAGCACAACCTGGTGTGGACCGAGCCGCTCCTCGCGGGCCGCTACCCGGCCACCGAGGAGGAGACCTGGGGTGAGCTGATCACCGGTCAGGACTTCCGCCGCGAGGGCGACCTGGAGCTGATCTCCCAGCCGATGGACTTCCTGGGCATCAACTACTACCGGCCGATCGTCGTCGGCGCCGCCCCGCACCGCGAGGCGGACCCGGCGCTGCGCGTCGCCACGGACAACCGGTACGCGGAGGGCAACTACCCGGACGTCCGTAAGACGGCGATGGGCTGGCCGGTCGTCCCGGAGTCCTTCACCGACCTGCTGACCGTGCTGAAGCAGACGTACGGCGACGCACTGCCGCCGGTGCACATCACGGAGAACGGCTCGGCGGAGTTCGACAGCGTCGAGGCGGACGGCTCGATCCACGACGCCGACCGGGTGGAGTACCTGCGCACCCATCTGACGGCGCTGCGGGCGGCCATGGACGCCGGGGTCGACGTACGCGGGTACTACGTGTGGTCGCTGCTGGACAACTTCGAGTGGGCGCTGGGCTATGCGAAGCGGTTCGGGATCATCCGGGTCGACTACGACACCCTGGAGCGCACTCCGAAGGACAGCTACCGCTGGTATCAGCAGCTGATCGCGGCCCACCAGGCCTGATCGCCCGATCCCCGGACCGGGGGCGTACGCGTGCACCATGGCGCGTACGCCCCCGCCTCGCGTTTCCCGGGGCTGCCGGGTACCGCGTGACGGGTCAGCCGATGACGTCGCGGAGATACCGAACGGCGAGCTCTTCCGCCCGGTGGCGGCGCTCGATCACCACCGCGGTGTCGTCGAGCCACCGCCTGTAGAGCTCCACGCAGGCCAGGACGGCCCGCCCGGCGTCGTGGAGATCGTCACCACAGAGGGTCGCGCGAAGATCGCGCGCCTCGTCCGGAGCGATGGACTCCAGACGGCGGACCCCGCGAGGCAGGGCACCCACTCGTTGGGCGGCCATCGGCCCCAGTACGGTCTCCCGCAGGTGGCTGAGGAAACCGACGACCTCGAAGAGCTCGCCACGCCCTAGTTTCGTCGCCGCGTAATGCACCCAGACCCAGAAGCGGTCCTCGATCCACTGGAGGTCCAGCGGCGGGGTCCGGAGCATTTGCTCCGCGAGCGCACGGGCCAGGCCGCCGTCCCGGTCCCACAGCACTTCCGGGTCCTCGATCCGCTCGGCGAAGCCGGAGGCGCGCACGAACTTGAAGTCGACATGGAGGAGGGGCGGGCCGACGAGAGTAATGATCAGGCGGGGTTCCCCGACGTGTTCACCGGTGAAGCCGGCCACGAGGTCGGCCCATGAGCCGATCAGTTCGAGACGCTCCGCCATAACACCGTCGAACGCCTCGTCATCGATCACCACGATCAGATCGACGTCCGAGTAGACGTCGGGGTGTCCCGCCGCGATCGACCCGGCGACGGCGACCCCGGCCACTCGTGGATCCTTGCGGATCCGTGGGAGCACGTCGCTGAGGAATCGGCCGTGGAGAGAGGGAGGTTCCATGACTTTCCTTCCCGTAGGAACAAAGTCTTCAAACGTACCACTCCGTCCGGTGCGCCCCCACGGGTTTGCCCTGCCCGCCGTGCGTCACCGCGTCGCGTACGCCGCCGGGTTCTCCAGCACCTCGTGCACCACCCTGGCCGCCGCGCCGCGTGCCGCGTCGCCGGAGACGGACGAGGCCCGCAGCCGGCTGCCGTTCTCGTGCCAGCGGCCCGACACCACCCGTGCGGTGAGCTGGGCGTCCGCGGACTTCTCCAGCCAGGGCATGAGGTTGCGGTAGATACCGCCGAGGACGACGGCCTCCGGATCGAAGAGGTTCACCGCGCCGGCCAGGACCACGCCCATCCGGTCCCCCGCCTCCCGCAGCGCCGAGACGGCCCGCTTCTGACCGGCAGCGGCGCGCTGCTCCAGCTCGGCGATCCCGCGTACGCCGGTGTCCGGGGCGATCCCGGCCGCCCGCAGCAGCGCGGCCCGGCCGGCGTACTGCTCGAGGCAGCCGTGCGCGCCGCACCGGCAGAGCGGTCCCTGCGGGTCGACGACGACGTGCCCGATCTCCCCGGCGAACCCGTGGGCGCCCCGCAGCATTTCGCCGTTCACCACGAGCGCGCCGCCCACCCCGATCTCACCCGTGAGATAGAGGAAGGTGCGTACGCCGCCGAGTCCGCCGAACCAGAGCTCGGCCAGAGCCGCAAGGTTGGCCTCGTTGTCGGAGCCGACGGCCAGGGCCCGCCCTGCCGGCCGCAGGGTGCTGAGGGCCTGCCCGAAGATGCCCTCGGCGGCGACCCTGCTCCAGCCGAGGTTGGGGGCCTGCCGGACGACGCCGCCGGAGACCAGGCCGGGCAGGGCCAGCTCGACGCCGACCACGCGCAGTTCCTGTTCCCGGGTGGAGGCGATGACCCGGTTGGTGAGCCGGGCGGCGTGCGCCAGGACGTCGGCGGGCGGGACGTTCCGGTGGTCGGTGTGCTCGGTGACCCGGACCCGGTCCGTGCCGGTGAGATCGACGGCGCACACCGAGACGTAATCGATGTTGATCTCCACCCCGAGCCCCGCCGGGCCGGTCCGGGAGAGCTTCAGTACGGTGCCGGGGCGTCCGGCACCTCCGTTGGAGGTCTTCCCGGACTCGCTGAGGCAGTCCAGCGCGAGCAGCTCCTCCACGAGCGAGGAGACGGCGGCCCGGGTGAGCCCCACGAGGCTCGCCACCCGGGCCCGGGTGACCTCGCCCTCGTCGCGCACGGTCCGCAGGACCAGGCTCAGGTTGTGACGCCGCACGGACTCGTGTCCGGCCTTGGCCGCGGGCGAGGTGAGGGTGTTCTTCATCAGACCTTCGAGCCTAACGGCGAAGGGCCGCACCCGGTGGGTGCGGCCCTCGTTGCCTTCCGGATCCCTTACTTGCGGATCAGGCTGCGGAGCACGTACTGCAACGTGCTCCCGCTGCACGGTAGTTCTGCAGGATTTCGAGGACGATGGCATTCTGAGCAGTGATTCTCGCATCAGATCGCCACCATGCGCACGGTTTCCGGGCGTGGAGAGCATATCTGGCTGAGTTTTCCTACCGCCGACGCAGCACTTCAACACGCGCGGCACGGCGAGTCAACGTGCTTCGTTGGCGGTTGCCCCGTGTTCCGCCCGCTGCTATGGCGGCGGGTCCGGGTCCTCGCGTGACCGGGCCCCTGTGCGCCCCTTCATTGCCGATCCCCGACCTCTCGCCAATAGATGCTTCGGCGCGATCTCCTCGGCCTCTGCAAGGCTGAAGGCATGGCCGACTCCGACGACCCGATCTGCTTCATTCTCGGGCATGCTGCGCTTCCTCAGCGACGACGTCGCCAGCACCGGTCGCGCACCGGCGCTGCTCGGTGGCCTCGATGTAGTCGCCGAGGGAGCGGCGGGTGTCGAGCAGGGCGTCGATGCGCGCGTCGATCCCCCGGAGCCGGGCCCGCAGGACGTCCAGCACCTCGGCGCACGGTTCGAGCTCGGGTAACGGGCCGGTCGCACAGGGAAGGGTGTACGCGATCTCCTGGGTGGACAGGCCGGCCGCGAGGAGGTTGCGGATCTGGGTGACGGTGAGGACGACTTCGTCCGTGTACTCGCGGTAGCCGCTGGGGCCGCGGGTGGGCCGTAACAGGCCCTGGGATTCGTAGTACCGCAGGAGGTGCGCGTGGACCCCGGTCCGCCGGCTCAGTTCCCCGATCAACATGCCCGTTCCTCCTTGACCTTCATACCGGTGTGAAGGTTGATGATGCCCCCATGACCACGACACCCTTCAACCCGCACGCCCTCCTCGCGAAGAGCAGCCTCGGCACTCTCGCGACGGTCAAGTCGGACGGCCGGCCTCAGCTCTCCCCCGTCCAGCCCTTCTTCGACCAGGAGGCCAACGTCATCTACGTATCGACCAGTCACGGAACGGCCAAGACGGCGAATCTGCGCCGGGACGCGCGCGCCACGCTGATGGTGCTGAGCTCCGACGGGTGGGACTGGGCCACCGCCGAGGGCGTCGCCACGCTCACCGGGCCGGGTGAGGACCCGCACGGCCCGGAGGTCGAGGCGCTGGTGCACTACTACCGCAGGGCGGCCGGCGAGCACCCGGACTGGTACGAGTACCGCCAGGCGATGGTGTCCGGCCGCCGGGTGCTCATCACGATGACCGTCGACAACGTGTACGGCGCCAGGGTCTCTTGACGGCACACCCCGCACGGCTCCCTGCCCCGCTGTCCGTCGGCCGGACCGCGGGGCAGGGAGCTTCGGTGCCACCCGGCTGGGTCACCCGGCGGGGTCACCCGGCTGCGTCACCCGGAGGTGGCGCCTCCGGCGTGGAGAAGCGTCTCGCCGTCCTGCTCCCGGAGTACGGCGATCAGTGCGCGCAACCCGGCCTCCGTACGGGCGATCTCCGCGTCGGTGAGGTGTACCGACGGCTCGAAGCGCAGGGTGTTGGTGGCGCTCGCGGTCGGGAAGATCCGCAGCGAGTGGACCCTGAGGAGGTAGCCGGACAGGAGGTAGCCGAGGAGCCCGGCGCCCGACTGCTCGCGGATGATCTCCGAGGTGGAGCCGGACTGGTCGTGGAACTCCAGGCCGAGCATCAGGCCCTTGCCCCGGACATCCGCGACGATGTCGCCGAACTCCTTGCGCAGCCCCTCCAGCACCTCCAACAGCTGGTTGCCCCGCGTCTCGGCGAGCCGGTAGGCCTTCCCGCCGTCGGCCTCCAGCAGCTCGACGGTCTTGGCCGCGATGAGCGTGGAGAAGCTGTCCTTGGCATAGGTGGAGCTGTGGACGAGCTCGAAGTCCGTACGGTAGCGGGAGCCGCGCACCAGGGTCAGCGCCGACTTGGCGATGCCACCGCCGAGGCTCTTGGCGAGGGTGATGTAGTCGCCCCGCAGGCCGATGTGGGCGGCGGCGAAGAAGGCTCCGGAGCGGCCCATGCCGCTCTGCACCTCGTCCACGACGATCGGGATGTCGGCCGTGGCGCAGGCGTCCTGAATCCGGCGGGCGGTCTCCCGGTCGAACACCCTGATGCCGGCCTCGCCCTGGATGGGTTCCAGCAGGAACGCGCCGATGACCGGCAGCTCCCGCTCGACGAGGCGTACCGTCCCGTCCTGCGCCTGGAAGTCGAACAGGGAGCTGCGCTCCTCGTCGATGGCCTCCGTCAGCGCCTCGGGACGGCTGACGTCCACGAAACGGCACCGGGCGGCGAGCGCGCGGAACGGGGTGCGGTACCCGGGGTTGTGGGTGAACTGGACGCTGCCGATCAGCTTCCCGTGGAAGGAGCCCTCCGGTGCCAGGAACACCGGAGCCGCGCCGGCCCGCTCGGCGTTGACCCGTGCGACGGCGGCGAGCAGGCGCTCGAAGCCCGCCGCGCCCTCCTGTGCGGGGTCGCCCTCCACACCGAGTGCGGCGAGCGCCTCGCCGGAGACCTCCAGTCGGGCACCCGTCCCTACGGCGGACCGGGCCTTCTCCGCGTGGGCCGAGACCCCTTCGAGGAGTTCGCCGAGCTTCATCACCCGGTCGAGTTCCGCGTGCTTGACGGCCACTTCGTTGGCCTCGGCACCACTGTTGGCGAAGATCGCCGAATAGGGCTCGGGGTCGCCGAACTCCCGGTGGATGATGCCGTTGATCTTCCAGGCGAGGTCATTGGCGTAAGGATGCCGCGAGAACTGGGCGTGTACCGGCGTCCCTCCGTCCAGCAGCGACTTCGCGTACTCCACGATCTCGGGGTTGTTGTGCCCGAGGACGACCGACCCGTAGCCGCCGACCAGGTCGAGCACCGGTATTTCCGCTCCATCGGCTTGGCGGTAGAAAAGGGTGTTTCCACTGGATCGGACGTACTCGACGTCCAGGCCCAGCGTGGACAGCCAATTCGCCAGGTGCGGTTCAGCAAGTTCGAGCTTCTCTACCACGGGGTTCATCTCCACCCTCTGACCGACAGTGCCGCGTGACTCCGTACTGGCGGCGAACAATAGCATTCGGTCGCTCTTTTATTCGAGTGATCCGTAATGGATCGGTAACTGTCCGTCCTCCGCACCCTTCACGCCGCCCCGACCAGCCAATTCCTCCCCGATTACCGGAGTGATCCATAGGCTTCCTTTCCCGGATACGACAGCTCGCCGGTAATCATCCGGGGAAAGCGGACGGAGATTCACGCGTTGCCGGGCCATGACCGACTTCCTGGAATTCGCGTATCGAATACGGATACGGTTCGGGGCGAAACATGTGATCGTCAGCCAGAGGCGATTCCCGTCGCGGGAAAGGCAGTCAAGCGAAATGACGAGTGAGTCACGTTCCGAGGTCAACGGCCCGCACCGGGGACGGTCCGAGCCCATCGCCGTGGTCGGCCTGTCCTGTCGACTGCCCGAAGCCTCCGGCCCGTCGGCCTTCTGGGAGCTGCTGCGCGAAGGCCGGGACGCCCTCTCCGACATGCCGGCCGACCGCTGGGAGTCGATCTCGGGCGACACGATCGACGGAATCCGCCGGGGCGGATTCATCGACGCCATCGCCGACTTCGACGCCTCCTTCTTCGGCATCTCGCCCCGCGAGGCCATCGTCATGGATCCGCAGCAGCGCCTCCTGCTGGAGCTCACTTGGGAAGCGCTGGAGGACGCGGGCATCGTCGCCTCGACACTGGAGTCCAGCGCGACCTCCGTGTTCGTCGGCACCGCTCGCGAGGACTACACCAGCCTGGTCCACCGGCAGGGCTCAGCGGCCATCACCCAGCACACCGTGACCGGCACGCACCGCGGCATCATCGCCAACCGGGTCTCCTACGCGCTCGGGCTGAACGGCCCCAGCCTCACCGTGGACACCTCCCAGTCCTCCTCCCTGGTCGCCGTCCACCTCGCGTGCGAGAGCCTGCGGAACGGCGAGTCCGACATGGCCCTCGCGGCGGGCGTGAACCTCAACATCCTCGCCGAAGGGATCCGCGGCGCCGAGCAGTTCGGCGGCCTCTCCCCCGACGGCCGCTCCTTCACCTTCGACGCCCGCGCGAACGGCTACGTACGCGGTGAGGGCGCGGGCGTGCTGGTCCTCAAGCCGCTCTCGCGGGCCCTCGCCGACGGCGACCGGGTCCACAGCCTGATCCTCGGCAGCGCCGTGAACAACGACGGCGCGACCCCCGGGCTCACCGTGCCCAGCGCCGCCGCGCAGGAGCGGGTGATCCGCCTGGCCCGGGAGCGGGCCGGGGTGGAGCCGGACGCGATCCAGTACGTCGAACTCCACGGCACGGGGACCCCGGTGGGCGACCCGATCGAGGCCGCCGCGCTCGGGGCGGCGCTCGGCACCCTCAAGGCGGACGGCGATCCGCTGCGGGTCGGGTCCGTCAAGACGAACATCGGGCATCTGGAAGGCGCCGCCGGCATCGTCGGCCTCATCAAGACGGTCTTGTCCATCCGCCATCGGATGCTCCCGGCGAGCCTCAACTTCGAGACGCCCAACCCGGACATCCCCCTCGGCGAGCTGAACCTCGCGGTCAACGAGCGGCTGAGCGCCTGGCCGCGCCCCGACCGCCCGCTCACCGCGGGCGTGAGCTCCTTCGGCATGGGCGGCAGCAACTGCCACGTCATCCTCACCGAGGCGCCGGACCGGCCCGCGGACCCGGCGGCGGACCCCACCGGCTCGCCGGCGCGACCCTCCGCCGCCCTGCCGGTGGTGGTCTCCGGGCGGACCCCGCAGGCGCTGGAAGCCCAGGCCGCCCGGCTGGCCGCCCACGTGGCGGCGGACGAGCACGTGACGCCGGCCGCCGCCGGCCGGTCGTCGGTCTCCACCCGGTCACTGTTCGCTCACCGCGCGGTGGTCCTGGCCGCCGACCGCGAGGAACTGCTCGCCGGGCTCGGAGCGCTGGCCGGGCGGCTGCCCGCCGCCGGCGTTGTCTCCGGCAGCGAGGTGGACGGCCGTCTGGGGATGGTCTTCACCGGTCAGGGCGTCCAGCGGGTGGGCATGGGAACGGAGCTGTACGCGGCCTTCCCGGCCTTCGCGGCCGCCTTCGACGAGGTGTGCGAGCACCTGGACCCGCTGCTGGAGCGCCCGCTCCGGGAGGTGATCGCCTCGGGCGAAGGCCTGGACCTGACCGGCTCCACCCAGCCCGCGCTGTTCGCCGTCGAGGTGGCGCTGTTCCGCCTGTACGAGTCCTGGGGAGTGCGCCCCGACTTCCTCGCCGGGCACTCCATCGGCGAGGTGGCGGCCGCCCATGTGGCCGGGGTGTTCACGCTGGCCAACGCGTGCGTCCTGGTGGCGGCCCGGGGCCGGCTGATGCAGGCACTTCCCGAGGGCGGCGCCATGGTCGCGGTCCAGGCGTCCGAGGCGGAGGTGCTGGCCGCCCTGTCCGGCCACGAGGCCGAGGTGTCCCTGGCCGCGGTGAACGGGCCCGCCGCCGTCGTGCTCTCCGGGGACGAGCCCGCGGTGCTGGAGATCACGGCCGGGCTGTGCGAGCGGGGGCACAAGACGAAGCGGCTCACGGTGAGCCACGCGTTCCACTCGGCCCACATGGACGGGATGCTCGACGCGTTCCGCCAGGCGTTGGCGCCGTTGTCCTTCCGCCCGCCGCACATCCCCGTCGTCTCCACCGTGACCGGTGCGGTGGCGACGGACGGCCTGCTGGAGTCCCCGGAGTACTGGGTCGAGCAGGTGCGCCGGCCCGTACGGTTCCTGGAGGCCGTGCGCACCCTGGAGGCCGAGGGCGTGCGCACCGTCGTCGAGCTGGGCCCCGACGGGGTGTGCTCGGCGATGGTGGCCGAGAGCGTGCTCGACCGGGACGCCGTCCACGCCGAGCCCGCCCTGCGCGCCGGCCGGCCGGAGGACCGTACGGCAGGCACGGCGCTCGCCCGGGCCTTCGTACGGGGTGCGGAGGTGGACTGGGACGCGGTGTTCGCGGGCACCGGGGCGCACCGGGTGGACCTGCCGACGTACGCCTTCCAGCGCGAGCGCTACTGGGTGACGGACCTGCCGGCTCCGGCCGTCGGCTCCTCCTCGGGGGCGCGTGCCACCACGGCCGGCGCTTCCGCGGCCGACGTGGCCGCCCGGCCCGCGACGGCCGGCGGCACGGCGGGCCGTACGGGAGGCGACCGCTCGGCGGCCGAACTGGTGACGGCACACGTCGCGGCCGTCCTCGGATACGGTCCCGACCGGTCCGTCGAGTCGGACCTCCCCTTCCGGGACCTCGGGTTCAGCTCCCTGATGACCGTGGAGCTGCGCACCGGCCTCGCCGAGGCCACCGGGCTGCGGCTGCCGTCCGGTCTGCTCTTCGACCACCCGACACCGGCGGCCCTGGCGGAGTTCATCGGCGCCGAACTCCAGGGCTCCGGCAGCAGGCCGGAGGAGGAACCCCTCCTGGCCGTCGGCTCCGACGAGCCGATCGCCATCGTCGGCATGGCCTGCCGTTACCCCGGCGGCGTCGCCTCGCCGGAGGACCTGTGGCGGCTCGTGGACGAGCACGGTGACGCGATCACCCCCTTCCCGACCGACCGGGGCTGGGACGAGGACCTCTACGACCCGGACCACGAGCGCTCCGGCAAGTCCTATCTGAGCGAGGGCGGCTTCCTGCACGACGCGGGCCGCTTCGAGCCCGGCTTCTTCGGCATATCGCCCCGTGAGGCACAGGCCATGGACCCCCAGCAGCGGCTGCTGCTGGAGACCGCGTGGGAGTCCCTGGAACACGCAGGTCTGGTGCCGCGCACGCTGCGCGGGACTCGTACGGGTGTCTTCGTCGGCGCGACGACCGGCGACTACGGGCCGCGGATGCAGGACGCTCCGGAGAGCGCCGAGGGACACCTGCTCACCGGGACCACCCCCAGCGTGATGTCCGGGCGCATCGCCTACCAGTTCGGCTTCACCGGCCCCGCGGTGACCGTGGACACCGCCTGCTCCTCCTCCCTGGTCGCCGTGCACATGGCGGTGCAGTCGCTGCGGCGCGGCGAGTCCGGTCTCGCTCTGGCGGGCGGGGCAACGGTCATGTCTTCACCGGGCATGTTCGTGGAGTTCTCCCGGCAGCAAGGGCTGTCGCCCGGCGGGCGGTGCAAGTCCTTCGCCGCCGGCGCCGACGGCACCGTCTGGTCGGAGGGCGTCGGCCTGCTGGTCCTGGAGCGGCTCTCCGAGGCACGCCGCAACGGGCACCGGGTCCTGGGCCTGGTCCGTGGGTCGGCCGTCAACCAGGACGGCGCCTCCAACGGCCTCAGCGCCCCGAACGGCCTGTCCCAGCAGCGGGTGATCCGGCAGGCGGTGGCCGACGCCGGTCTGACCGTCGCCGACGTGGACGTGGTGGAGGCGCACGGCACCGGTACGTCGCTGGGCGACCCGATCGAGGCCGAGGCGATCCTCGCCACGTACGGAAGTGACCGGGAGGGCCGGGAACCGGTGCTGCTCGGCTCGCTGAAGTCGAACATCGGCCACGCACAGGCCGCGGCCGGCGTCGGCGGGCTCATCAAGATGGTCGAGGCCATGCGGCACGGCGTCGTACCGGCCACCCTGCACGTGGACGAGCCGACCCCGCACGTGGACTGGTCGTCCGGCACCGTCGCGCTGGTGCGCGAGCACCGGCCATGGCCCCGCACCGGCGTGCCCCGGCGGGCCGGCATCTCCTCCTTCGGCATCAGCGGGACCAACGCGCACGTCGTCGTCGAGCAGCCCGACCCGGCGGACGCGCCGCCTCCCGCAAAGACGCACCCCGCGAAGTCGCACCCCGTGGAGACGGCCGCTACCGAGACCCCCGCCACCGAGTCGGCCGCCGTGGACGCGGCACGTGCCCCCTGGCTGCTCTCCGCCCCCGACGCCGACGGCCTGAAGGCCCAGGCGGCGCGCCTGCGGGAGTTCGTGACGGCCCGTCCGAAGCTGCGCCCCGAGGACGTGGGGCTCTCCCTCGCCGCCACCCGCACCCTCTTCACCCACCGGGCGGTCGTCCTCGGCGCGGACGGTGACGCCGGTTCCGGCACCGCGGGCCGCCTCGCCGCCCTCGACGCGCTCGCCGACGGCACCGCCTCACCGCAGGTGGTGCGCGGCTCGGCCGCGGACCCGGGCCGCACCGCCTTCCTCTTCACCGGCCAGGGTGCCCAGCGGGCCGGGATGGGACGCGAACTCCACGCGAAGTTCCCGGTGTTCGCCGAGGCCTTCGACGCCGTGTGCGCGGCGATCGACCCGCACCTGGACCGGTCGCTGCGCGAGCTGGTGTTCGCCGACGAGGACGACCCGGACGCGGCGCTGCTGCACCGGACGCGCTACACCCAGCCGGCCCTGTTCGCCGTGGAGGTGGCGCTGTTCCGGCTGGCCGAGCACCAGGGCCTGGCACCGGACCTCCTGGCCGGCCACTCGGTCGGTGAGCTGGCCGCGGCCCATGTGGCCGGAGTGCTCTCCCTCCCGGACGCCGCCGTGCTGGTGGCGGCCCGGGGCAGGCTCATGGAGGAGGCGCGCTCGGACGGTGCCATGGTCGCGATCCAGGCCGGCTCCGACGAGGTGGTCGCCACGTTCGGCGCCGACGCCGACGTCGTCTCCCTGGCGGCGGTCAACGGGCCGCGGTCCGTCGTCGTGGCCGGGGACGCGGCCGTGGTGGAGCGGATCGAACGGGAGTGGCGAGAGCGCGGTCACCGTGTCCGCAGGCTCCGGGTGAGCCACGCGTTCCACTCGCCGCACATGGACGGCATCCTGGAGGAGTTCCGTACGGTCGCGCGGTCCCTGACCTTCCACGCGCCCGCCGTCCCCGTGGTGTCGACGGTGACCGGAGCACCGGCCGAGCCGGAACTGCTGCGCTCGCCCGACTACTGGGTCGACCAGATCCGTGCCACGGTGCGGTTCCACGACACCGTGCGGTCCCTGCATGAGCAGGGGGCGACCCTCTTCGTGGAGCTCGGGCCGGACGCCATCCTCACCACCATGGCACGGGAAACGCTCGCCGACACCGGCGCCGACGCCGAGGACGCCACCACCTGTGTCGCCCTGGCCCGCGCCGGCCGGCCGGAGGCCGACACGTACACCGCGGCCCTCGCCGGGATCCAGGCCGCCGGTGCCGCCTTCGACCTGGCCGCCCTCTTCCCCGGCGCCGAGCGGATCGGCCTGCCGACGTACGCCTTCCGCGGAGCGCACTACTGGCTGACCCCCGGCGCCCGCGTGGACGTCCCCGGGCTGGGCCTCGACCCCTCCGGGCACCCGCTGCTCGGCGCCTCGGTCGATGTGGCGGGCGGCGACGGGGACACCGTCCTCACGGGCCGGCTCTCGCTGCGCACCCACCCCTGGCTGGCCGACCACGTCGTCGAGGGCAGCACCCTCCTGCCCGCCACCGCCTTCCTGGAACTGGCCTTCGCCGCCGGGGAACCGACGGGAGCCGACACCGTCGACGACCTGACCCTGGAGGCGCCGCTGGCGCTCACCGGGCGGGACTCCGTGCGCGTCCAGATCAGGGTCGCCGCCCCGGACGCCGACGGCGGCCGTTCCTTCACCATCCACTCCCGCCCGGTCACGGGCGCCGGTCAGCCGTGGACGCGGCACGGCACCGGGGTCCTTTCCACCACGGCGGCCCCGTCGCCGGGCGCCGAGCAGGGCCCCTGGCCGCCCGCCGGGGCGGTCGCGCTGCCGACCGAGGACGTGTACCAGGAGCTGCACGGCCTCGGATACTCCTACGGTCCGGCCTTCCAGGGGGTGCGGGCGGTGTGGCGCCTCGGTGACGAGCTGCTCGCCGAGGTCACGCTGCCCGAAGGACAACAGGAGCACTCCGGCCAGTACGGCGTGCACCCCGCGCTGCTCGACGCCGCGCTGCACCCGCTGCTGCCCGGAGCGGCGGACGGTGGCAGCCCGGCGGAGATCCGGCTGCCGTTCGCCTGGGATGGGGTCCGGCTGCACGCGGCCGGAGCGGCCGCGGCCCGGGTGCGGATCACCCCGGCCGGCCCGGACACCGTCTCCCTGGCCGTCACCGACCGGGCGGGGGAGCCCGTGGTGACCGTCGCCTCGCTCACCCTGCGACCGGTGGCCCGGGCGGCGTTCGCCGAGGCCGCCGTGGTCCGCGAACCGCTCTACGCCCTCGACTGGCCGGTGGTCGCCGCGGGTGAGGTCCCCGAGTGGACCCGCACGGAGCTGACCGGTCTCACCGGGCAGGATCCGGCGGCCGCCGACCCGGCCGACCTCATCGTGCTGACCCTCGCGGAGGTCTCGGGCGCCGTGCCCGGCACGGCCCGGACCACGACCGCGCGGGCGGCGGAATTCCTGCGGGAGTGGCTGGACGCAGAGCGGTTCGAGCGTTCCCGGCTGGTCCTGGTGACCAGCGGTGCCGTGGCGGCGGCCCCTGGGGAGGACGTGACCGACCTGATCCACGCCCCGCTGTGGGGGCTCGTACGCTCGGCCCAGACCGAACACCCGGGCCGGATCGTCCTGGTCGACCTCGACGGGCGCGGTGACGCGCACGCCCTGGTGGCCGGGGCCGTGGCCACCGGGGAACCGCAGATCGCCGTCCGCGACGGGGAGTTCCGCGCCCCGAGGCTGGCCCGGACCGCCACACGGACCGCACCGCCGGTCCGCTTCGCGGCCGAGGGTACGGTCCTGATCACCGGCGGCACCGGCGCGCTCGGGGCGATCCTGGCCCGGCATCTGATCACCGAGCACGGCGTACGACGTCTGCTCCTGCTCAGCCGCCGAGGACCCGACAGCCCCGGCGCCGGCACCCTCCGCCAGGAACTCACCGAACTCGGCGCCCACGTCGACCTCGTGGCCGCCGACGCCGCCGACCGCGACGCACTCGCCCGGGCACTCGCCACCATCCCCGACCAGCACCCGCTCAGCGCCGTCGTCCACACCGCCGGTACGACCGATGACGCCACGGTCATGTCGCTCACCCCGGAACAGCTGGACGGTGTCCTCCGGCCCAAGATCGACGGCGCCTGGAACCTCCACGAACTCACCCGCGACCACGACCTCACCGCCTTCGTCCTCTACTCCTCCGTCGCCGGCACCATCGGCACCCCCGGACAGGCCAACTACGCAGCGGGCAACACCTTCCTCGACGCACTCGCCCACCACCGCCACGCCCACGGCCTCCCCGCAGACTCCCTCGCCTGGGGACTGTGGGACGCCTCCACGGGCATGGGCTCCACCCTCTCCGGGGCGGACCTGGCCCGCTGGACCCGTACCGGCGTGCTCCCGCTCTCCGAGGAGCAGGGCCTGCGCATGTTCGATACGGCGCTGGGCGCGGACGCCCCGCTCACCGTCGCCGCCGCGCTGGACCCGGCGCGGGCCGCGGGCTCCGGCCTGCCGCCGGCCGTGTGGCGCGGCCTGGTCCGCACCCGCCGTACCGCCCGTACGGCAGCGGCGGCGGACGCCTCGGGCTGGGCGGCCCGGACGGCCGGGCTGCCCGAGGACGAACGCGGGCCCGCCGTGCTCCAGCTCGTCCGCGACTGCGTTGCCTCGGCGCTGGGCCACACCTCCGGTGAACAGGTCGACGTCACCAAGGCGTTCAAGGAGCAGGGCTTCGACTCCCTCACCGCCGTCGAGCTGCGCAACCAGCTCGGCACCGCCACCGGACTGCGGCTGCCCTCCACCGTTGTCTTCGACCACCCCAATCCCACCGCCCTGGTCACCTACCTCCTGGGCCTGGTCCCAGGGCAGGACCAGGCAGGGGCCACGACCCCGGTCAGGGCCACGAACGCACGCCGGGGCAAGCGCTCCGGCACGGCCGACGAGCCGCTGGCGATCGTGGGCATGGCCTGCCGGTACCCGGGAGGGGTCCGGTCGCCGGAGGACCTGTGGCACCTGGTCACCTCGGGCACCGACGCGATCAGCGGCTTTCCGACCAACCGCGGCTGGGACCTGGAGCGGCTCTTCGACCAGGACCCGGAGCACACCGGCACCTCGTACGTGCGGGAGGGCGGGTTCCTGCACGATGCCGACCTCTTCGACCGTGACTTCTTCGGCATATCACCGCGCGAGGCCACCGCCATGGACCCCCAGCAGCGGCTGCTGCTGGAGACCGCCTGGGAGACCTTCGAGAGCGCGGCGATCGACGCGACCTCGCTGCGCGGCACCAACACCAGTGTCTTCGTCGGCTCCATGTACGACGACTACGCCTCCCGACTGGCCTCCGTACCATCCGAGTTCGAGGGCTTCCTGCTCGTCGGCAACACATCCAGTGTGATATCGGGCCGGCTGGCGTACACCTTCGGGCTCGAAGGCCCGGCGGTCACCGTCGACACCGCCTGCTCCTCCTCCCTGGTCGCCCTCCACCTGGCGGCCCAGGCCCTGCGCTCGGGTGAGTCCGATCTGGCGCTGGCCGGTGGTGTCACCGTGATGGCGGGCCCGGGGTCGTTCGTCGAGTTCAGCCGACAGCGGGCCCTGTCGACCGACGGCCGCTGCCGGTCCTTCGCCGCCGATGCCTCCGGCACCGCGTGGAGCGAGGGGGTCGGGCTGCTGCTGGTGGAACGGCTCTCCGACGCCCGCCGCAACGGCCACCAGGTCCTCGCGGTGCTGCGCGGCTCGGCCGTCAACCAGGACGGGGCGAGCAACGGGCTCACCGCGCCCAACGGCCCCGCCCAGGAACGGGTCATCCGCCAGGCCCTCGCCGACGCCGGCCTCACCCCCGCCGACGTCGACGCCGTCGAGGCCCACGGCACCGGCACCACCCTCGGCGACCCCATCGAAGCCCGCGCCCTCCTCGCCACCTACGGCAAGGAACGGCCCGAAGGAAAGCCGCTGCTGCTCGGGTCGTTGAAGTCCAACATCGGCCACGCCCAGGCCGCGGCGGGCGTCGGCGGCATCATCAAGATGGTCCACGCCCTCAACCACGCCCACCTCCCGCGCACCCTCCACGCCGACAACCCCACCTCGCACATCGACTGGGACACCGGCACCCTCGAACTCCTCACCCAGCCCCGCGACTGGCCCGAGAACGACCACCCCCGCCGCGCCGCCGTCTCCTCCTTCGGAATCAGCGGCACCAACGCCCACGTCATCCTCGAACAGGCACCCCCCGTCGAGGAGGAGGCCGGGAGCGCCCCGGACGGGCCCCGCCCGGAGACCGGTACGACGGTTCCCTGGCTGCTCTCGGCGAAGTCCGGGGACGCACTGCGCGCTCAGGCGGACCGGCTGAGGCAGTTCGTGACCTCGAACCCCGAACTCCTGCCGTCCGACCTCGGCTTCTCCCTCGCCACCGGCCGGATCCGGCACGAGCACCGGGCGGCCGTCGTCGGAGCGAACCGCGAGGAGCTGCTGCGCGGCCTGGCCGCGCTGGCCGGGGGCGAGGACGCCGTCGGCGTGGTGCGCGTCGAGGGTGGCCGACGAGGCAGGACCGCCTTCCTCTTCACCGGTCAGGGCAGCCAACGGGTCGGCATGGGGAGTGAGTTGTACGTCTCTTTCCCGGTCTTCGCGGCCGCCTTCGACAAGGTGGACGGGCACTTCGACCTTCCGCTGAAGGACATGGTGTTCGGCGGCGGTGACGAACTGAACCGGACCGCTCTCGCCCAGCCCGCCCTGTTCGCGCTGGAAGTGGCCCTGTTCCGGCTCGTGGAGTCCTGGGGTGTCACCCCTGACCTGCTGATGGGCCACTCCATCGGTGAGTTCGCCGCCGCCCACGTCTCGGGTGTGCTGTCCCTCGCCGATGCCTGCACCCTGGTGGCCGCCCGCGGCCGGCTGATGGACGCGCTGCCGCCGGGCGGGGCGATGCTGGCGGTGGAGGCCGCCGAGGACGAGACCGACCTGCCGGGCGAGGTGAGCCTGGCCGCCGTCAACGGCCCCCGGTCGGTGGTGGTCTCCGGCGACGAGGAGGCCGTGGCCGCGCTGGAGGCGCGGTGGCGCTCCGAGGGCCGCAAGGTCAAGCGGCTCGTCGTCTCGCACGCCTTCCACTCCCACCTCATGGACGGGATGCTCGACGCGTTCGCCCGGGTGGCGGAAGGGGTGACCTTCCACCCGCCGAAGGTGCCCATCGTCTCCACCGTCACCGGTTCGCTGATCGACGACGAGGCCCTGTGCACCCCCGACTACTGGGTGGCGCAGATCCGGCAGGCCGTCCGCTTCGCCGACGGCGTCCGCACGATGGAGTCCGAAGGTGTCACCGAATACCTGGAGCTGGGCCCCGACGGTGTCCTCTCCGCGCTGGTGGAGCGGTGCCTGACGGCTCCGGCCGGATCGGTGGCCGCACTGCTGCGGGCCGGCCTGCCCGAGCCGCGGACCGTCGTATCGGCCCTGGCCCTGTCCGCGCTGCGGGGAGCCCGCACCGACTGGAGCGCCGTCCTCCCCGGCGCCCGCCGCACCCCGCTCCCCTCGTACGCCTTCCAGCGGCAGCGTTACTGGCTCACGGCCGGGGACACGAAGGGCGAGGCCGCGGACTTCGGCCTCGACTCCGCCGGACACCCGCTGCTCGGCGCGGCGGTCGACGTGGCGGGCGGCGAGCTCGTCGTGCTCACCGGCCGGGTCTCCCTGCGCACCCACCCGTACCTCGCCGACCACGCCGTCATGGACAGGGTCCTGCTGCCCGGAACGGCCTTCGTGGACCTGGCCCTGACGGCCGCCCGGCGGGTCGGTCTCTCCCTGCTCGACGAACTCACCCTCACCGCCCCGCTGGTGCTCGGTCCGGACGACGAGGTGCAGCTGCAGATCACCGTCGGCGCCCCCGACGAGAGCGGCCGCCGCCCGGTCTCCGTCCACTCCCGGCGAGCCGGCTCCCGGGCCGAGGGCGACGAGCACTGGACCCAGCACGCCGAGGGCGTGATCAGTCCGGCCGGGCCCGCCTCCCCCGCCGACGGGGACACCCGTCCGCCGGGCGGCGTGCACGAGATCGACCTCACCGACGTGTACGACCGGCTCGCCGGGCAGGACTACCGGTACGGCCCCGCCTTCCAGAACCTGCGGCGGCTCTCCCGCCTCGGGGACGACCTGTACGCCGAGGTCACCTCGGGCGGTGAACACCCGGCGGGCGGAGCGGGCTTCACGCTCCACCCGGCGCTCCTGGACGCGGTACTGCACGCGCTGCTCCCCGGCGTCGCGGGCGTGGCCGACCGGCCCATGGTGCCCTTCTCCTGGTCCGGTGTCAGCGTGCCGACGGCTCCCGTCGACGCGCTCCGGGCCCGGCTGACCCTGCGCAAGTCCGACGACACGGCCGTCGCGGTCGGCCTCACCCTGACCGACGGGGCCGGGCTGCCCGTGGCCACGGTCGACGAGCTGCTCCTGCGTCCGCTATCGCCCGAGGACCTGCCGGTGGCGGGCGACCGGGCCGCCGAGGGTCTGTTCGGGCTGAGCTGGGAACCCGTACCGCTCGACCTGACGGCAGGGACGGACGAGGGCCGGGTCGTGCTCCGCCGGACGCTCGACCTGTCCGGAGCCCGTACGCACGCCGATCTGGCGGCTCTGCGCCGTGCTGTGGACGACGGGGAGCTCACGCCCTCGGCCGTGCTGCTGCCGCTGGAGCCGCCCGCCGGCACCGACGGCCTCGCGGCCCGGGCCCGGGCCGCCCTGGCCGGTGTCCTCGCCACCGTGCGGGAGTGGCTGGCCGACGAACGGTTCGGCGACACGCGCCTGGTCGTGGTGACCCGGGGCGCCGTCGCCCCGGACGGGGAGGACGCCACCGACCTGGTCCTGGCCGGTGTCTGGGGCCTGCTCCGGTCGGCCCAGGCCGAGCAGCCGGGGCGGATCGTGCTGGTCGACACCGACGAGAACCCGCTCAGCCGGGACGTCCTGGCCTCCGCCCTGCGTACCGACGAGCCCCAGCTGCTGCTGCGGGCCGGCGAGGCGTTCGTACCGCGCCTCACCCCCGCCGACCCTCCCGCCTCGGGCCTGGCCGGCCCCGACTGGGGACGCGGTACGGTCCTGATCACCGGCGGCACCGGCGCGCTCGGGGCGATCCTGGCCCGGCATCTGATCACCGAGCACGGCGTACGACGTCTGCTCCTGCTCAGCCGCCGAGGACCCGACAGCCCCGGCGCCGACACCCTCCGCCAGGAACTCACCGAACTCGGCGCCCACGTCGACCTCGTGGCCGCCGACGCCGCCGACCGCGACGCCCTCGCCCGGGCACTCGCCACCATCCCCGACCAGCACCCGCTCAGCGCCGTCGTCCACACCGCCGGTACGACGGATGACGCCACGGTCATGACGCTCACCCCGGAACAGCTGGACGGTGTCCTCCGGCCCAAGATCGACGGCGCCTGGAACCTCCACGAACTCACCCGCGACCACGACCTCACCGCCTTCGTCCTCTACTCCTCCGTCGCCGGCACCATCGGCACCCCCGGACAGGCCAACTACGCAGCGGGCAACACCTTCCTCGACGCACTCGCCCACCACCGCCACGCCCACGGCCTCCCCGCAGACTCCCTCGCCTGGGGACTGTGGTCCGACACCAGCACCCTGAGCTCCCACCTGTCGGACGCAGATGTCCAGCGCCTGGCCCGGCTCGGGCTGAAGCCGCTGAGCTCGGCGGAGGGCACCGCGCTCCTCGACGCGGCGCTGCGCCTGGACCGTCCCGTACACACCCTCACCCGGATCGACAGGGCGGCGCTGCGCACCGCGCAGCAGCTCCCCGCCGTCCTGCGCGCTCTGGCACCGGCCGCCGCGCCGGTCCGGAGCCAGGCACCGCTCACCGAGCGGCTGGCCCAACTGCCGCCCGCCGAACAGGAAGCGCTCGTCGCCGACCTGGTCCGGGCCAAGACCGCGGCCGTACTGGGCCATGCCGACCAGTCGGCGGTCGCCGCCACCCGGGCCTTCAACGAGCTGGGGTTCGACTCGCTCACCGCCGTCGAGCTGCGCAACCAGCTCGGCACCGCCACCGGACTGAGGCTGCCCTCCACCGTTGTCTTCGACCACCCCAATCCCACCGCCCTGGCCGCCTACCTGCTGGACGAGCTCGCCCCGGCGGCCGGGCCCGCGACCCCGTCGGCGGCCACGTCGGTCCTCGCCGAACTCGACCGGCTGGTCGGCGCTCTGCCGGGCGCGCTGTCCGACGCCGACGCCCAGGGCCGCATCGCCGCGCGGCTCAGGGAACTTCTCGACCTGGCGGACCCGGTGGCCGGCACCGAGGACCTGGAAGGCGCGACCGACCAGGAACTCTTCGCTCTCGTCGACGAACTCGACTGAGAAGAGGTGGGCCGGGCCCCCGCACGCCGGGCCCACCTCGCCGAACGCGCCGTCCCCTTCCGCACACGAATCTGGAGCTGAGAGACGTGACCGCCGAAAACCAACTCCGCGACTACCTCAAGCGCGCCACGGCCGACGCGCGCGCCTCTCGTAAGAGACTGCGCGAGGTCGAGGAGAGACAGCAGGAGCCGATCGCGATCATCGGCATGGCCTGCCGCTACCCCGGTGGCGTGCGTAGTCCGGAGGACCTGTGGCGGATCGTCGCCGACGGGGTCGACGCGGTCTCCTCCTTCCCCGAGCACCGCGGGTGGGCGGAGGACCTCTACGACCCCGATCCCGAGGCGGTGGGGCGCTCGTACACCCGCCAGGGCGGATTCCTGCACGACGCCGATCTCTTCGACCCCGAGTTCTTCGGGATGTCGCCGAGGGAGGCGCTGGCCACCGACCCGCAGCAGCGACTGCTGCTGGAGACCACGTGGGAGGCCTTCGAGCGGGCCCGGATCGTCCCGGACTCGGTACGGGGCAGCCGTACGGGCGTGTTCGTCGGGGCGATGTACAACGACTACGGCTCCCGGCCCCACCTGCCGCCGCAGGAGTTCGAGGGCTATCTGTACAGCGGCAGCGCGGGCAGTGTCGCCTCGGGCCGGCTGGCGTACACCTTCGGGCTCGAAGGCCCGGCGGTCACCGTCGACACGGCCTGCTCCTCCTCCCTGGTCGCCCTCCACCTGGCGGCCCAGTCCCTGCGGCGCGGCGAGTGCGACCTGGCCCTGGCCGGCGGAGTGACGGTGCTGGCCACGCCGATGCCGTTCGTCGAGTTCTCCCGGCTGCGCGGTCTGTCGCCCGACGGCCGCTGCAAGTCCTTCGCCGAGGAGGCCGACGGCACCGGCTGGGCCGAGGGCGTGGGACTGCTGCTGGTGGCCCGGCTCTCCGACGCGCTGCGCGACGGCCGCCGGATCCTCGCCGTGGTCAAGGGTTCGGCGATCAACCAGGACGGGGCGAGCAACGGGCTCACCGCGCCCAACGGCCCCGCCCAGGAACGGGTCATCCGCCAGGCCCTCGCCGACGCCGGCCTCACCCCCGCCGACGTCGACGCCGTCGAGGCCCACGGCACCGGCACCACCCTCGGCGACCCCATCGAAGCCCGCGCCCTCCTCGCCACCTACGGCAAGGAACGGCCCGAAGGAAAGCCGCTGCTGCTCGGGTCGTTGAAGTCCAACATCGGCCACGCCCAGGCCGCGGCGGGCGTCGGCGGCATCATCAAGATGGTCCACGCCCTCAACCACGCCCATCTCCCGCGCACCCTCCACGCCGACAACCCCACCTCGCACATCGACTGGGACACCGGCACCCTCGAACTCCTCACCCAGCCCCGCGACTGGCCCGAGAACGACCACCCCCGCCGCGCCGCCGTCTCCTCCTTCGGGTTCAGCGGCACCAACGCCCACGTCATCCTCGAACAGGCACCCCCTGTCGAGGAGGAGGCCGGGAGCGCCCCGGACGGGCCGCCGCTGCCCGTGCCGGTGGTGCTTTCCGGCCGGGACGGACAGGCCCTGGCCGACCAGGCCCGGCTGCTGCTCGACCGGCTGGCGGAGGGCACCGACCCGGTGGCGGACATCGCGCACGCCCTGGTCACCACCCGGGCGACGCTGGACCACCGGGCCGTGGTGACCGGCACCGGCCCGGCCGAACTCGGTGAAGCCCTGACCGCCCTCGCCGAGGGTTCGACGGCCCCGAACCTGGTCCGCGGCGTCCGGCGGACCGAGTCCCGCAGCGCCTTCGTCTTCCCGGGCCAGGGCTCCCAGTGGGAGGGTATGGCCGCCGAACTGCTCGACAACTCACCGGTGTTCGCCACCAGACTGGCCGACTGCGCGGCGGCGCTGGCGCCCTTCACCGACTGGGACCTCGTCGAGACCCTGCGGACGGGCGCGCCGCTGGAGCGGGTGGAGGTCGTCCAGCCCGCGCTCTGGGCGGTCATGGTGTCGCTGGCCGAGGTGTGGCGCTCCCACGGCGTGCGGCCCGCCGCGGTCATCGGGCACTCCCAGGGCGAGATCGCCGCCGCCTGCGTGGCCGGGGCGCTCTCGCTGGCGGACGGAGCCCGCATCGTGGCGCTGCGCAGCCGGGCCATCGCCGAGGACCTCTCGAGGCGCGGCGGCGGCATGATGTCGGTGGGCCTGCCCGAGGGCCAGGTGCGCGAGCTCATCGCCGGCTACGGCTCCAGGGTGTCGGTGGCCGCCGTCAACGGGGCCGCCTCCGTGGTGCTCTCGGGCGACGGCGACGCGCTGGACGAGGTGCGGGAGACGGTCCAGGCCTCCGGCGACCGCGCCAAGCGGCTCCCGGTGGACTACGCCTCGCACGGCGCCCATGTCGAGGTGCTCCGCGAGCGGCTGCTCACCGATCTTGCGGGGATCGAGGCCCGGCCCTCCGAGGTGCCGTTCTACTCCACCGTCACCGGCGGCCTGTTCGACACGACCGGGCTCGACGCCACGTACTGGTACACCAACCTGCGCCAGAGCGTGCTGTTCGAACCGACCACCCGCACCTTGCTGGGCGACGGCCACGGGGTGTTCGTCGAGTGCAGCCCGCACCCCGTGCTGCTGCACAGCATCGAGGAGACCGCCGACGCCTCCGGGGTCACGGTCACCGGCCTCAGCTCGCTGCGCCGCGGCGACGGCGGGCCCGAGCGCGTCCTGACCTCCCTGGGCGAGGCGTTCGTCGCCGGTGTCCCGGTCGACTGGACGCCCTGGTTCGCCGGGCAGGGCGTACGTCAGGCCGAGTTGCCGACGTACCCCTTCCAGCGGGAGCGGTACTGGCTGGAGCCATCGGCGAGCGCCCTCCGGGCCGCCGGATCCGGCGCCGGCGGTCCACAGCATTCGCTGCTCGGTGCCGCGCTGGCCGTGGCGGGCAGCGACGAGTTCCTGTTCGCCGCCGGGATATCGCTGGGAACCCACCCCTGGCTGGCCGGGCACACCCTCGCGGGCAGTGCGGTCCTCTCCGCGCCCGCGCTGGTCGAGGCCGTGCTCGCGGCGGGCTCCGTGGCGGACGCTCCGGTCCTGCGGGAGCTGACCGTACGGGCCCACCTCGCCGTCCCCGAGGCCGGCGAGCTGCCCCTCCAGGTGCGGGTCGGTGCTCCGGACGGTGAGGGTCACCGGCCGGTGACCGTGCACGCCCGGGCCGAGGCCGATTCCGTCGTCTGGACGGAGCTGGCCACCGGGACCCTGACCGGCGCGGAGGACCCGGCCGCCGCTCCGGAGTCGGTGCCCGCCGCCGAGACCGTGGACGTACGGCTTCCGGAGGAGTACGCGCCGGAGGCCGGCGCCTTCGGCCTGCACCCGGAGCTGCTCCGGGCCGCCCTGGCCGCGGCCCCGGACTCCGCGGCCGGAGCGACGCTCGTCGACGCCGAATGGCGCGGGGTACGCCTGTACGCCCCCGGCGCCACGGCGGTGCGGGCCCGCTTCCTGACAGCGGCCGAGGGGACCCTCTCCCTGCTACTGACGGACCAGGACGGAAGGCCCGTCGCGACCGTGGAGTCGGTGCTGCGGCGTGCCCCTCGTCCCGCCGAACTCGTGGGCGGACCTGGCCCGCTGCGCGCCCTCCATCACGTCACCTGGACGCCGTCCGGGCTGCGTGCCCCCGCCCGGCCGGTGGCCTGGGCGGTGCTGGGGGCCGGCGGAGGCGCGGCGCAGGACGTGCCGCACCACGAGGACCTGGCCGCCGTCGGCCGGGCCGTCGGTTCCGGGACGTCCGTACCGCTCCTGCTCACCCGGCTGCGGCCCGCCGAGGACACCGACACCCTCGCGGGCCTCCACCAGGAGACCGGTTCGGCCCTGTCCCTGCTCCAGGGCTGGCTGGCCGATGAACGCCTCGCGGACACCAGGCTGGTGATCGTCACCGATGGTTCCGTGCACGCGGCCGAAGGGGACCGGCTCCGGCCCGGCGCGGCGGCCGTCCGGGGGCTGGTCCACTCGGCGCAGTCGGAGAACCCGGGCCGGATCGTGCTCGTGGACGCCGACACCGAGGAGGTCGCGCCGGAGCTGCTGTCCGCTCTCCTCGCCTCCGACGAACCGCAGGCCGCCGTCCGGGACGGTCGGCTCCTGCTGCCCCGGTTGGCCCGCGTGCCCGCCCCCGCCGGAGACACCGAGCCGGCCCCGCCCTGGCGGCCGGACGGCACCGTCCTGGTCACCGGCGGCACCGGCGCACGCGGTTCGGCGGTCGCCCGCCACCTGGTCACCGAACACGGGGTCGGCCACCTCCTGCTGACCGGGCGCCGCGGTGAGGAGGCCCCTGGGGCCGACCGGCTGCGCGCCGAACTGACCGCGCTCGGCGCCTCGGTGCGGATCGCCGCCTGCGACGTCGCCGACCGGGACGCGCTCGCGTCGCTGCTCGCCGAGGTCCCCGCCGACCACCCGCTGACCGGTGTAGTGCACACGGCGGGAGTCCTGGACAACGACCTGCTGCCCGCCCTGACCGGCGACCGGCTGGACGCGGTCCTGCGGCCCAAGGGGGACGCGGCCTGGCACCTGCACGAGCTGACCCAGGACGCCGGTCTCTCCGCCTTCGTGCTGTTCTCCTCGGTCGTCGGCGTGTTCGGCGGCCCCGGACAGGCGAACTACGCCGCGGCCACAGCGTTCCTGGACGGCCTCGCACACCACCGCAGAGCGCTCGGCCTGCCCGCCACCTCGCTGGCGTGGGGGTTGTGGGAGGTGGAGGGCGGGATCAACGCCGGCCTGACCGCGGCGGACCGGACCCGCTTCGTCCGTGAGGGGTTCCTCCCGGTCGGTACGGAGGAGGCGCTGGCCCTCTTCGACGCTGCCCTCCCGCTGGAACCGCCCGCCGTGACCGCGACCCCGTTCGACCTGGCGGCGCTGCGGGCCGGTACGCGGGTCCCGCCGCTGCTGCGGTCCCTCGTACCGGCGTCGGGCCGCCGCGCGGCGAGCACCGACGGAGCCTCCTTCGCCCAGCGGCTCGCGGAGCTGTCCGACACCGACCGGCGCACGTACATGCTCGACCTGGTGCGCGGCGAGGTGGCCGGAGTCCTCGGCTTCCGCGACGCGGGCGCGGTCGACGCGGGCCGTGCCTTCCAGGAGCTCGGCTTCGACTCGCTCACCGCGGTCGAGCTGCGCAACCGGCTGGGCGCGGCGGCGGGCGTCCGGCTGCCGGCGACGGTGGTCTTCGACCATCCGACGCCGACGGCGCTCGCCGGGTTCCTGCTGGCGAAGGCCGCGCCCGACAGCGCCACCGAACGGCGCGAGCCGGCGCTGGCCGAGCTGGACCGGCTGGAGGAGATCCTCGCGACCGTGGCGGACGACGAGGGGCGCGCCACGGTCACGGTCCGCCTCCAGACGATCCTGGCGCGCTGGATGGAGGCGTGGGGAACGCCCGCCGGGTCCGAGCCCGTGTCCTCACTCGAGTCGGCCTCGACCGACGAACTCCTCGACTTCATCGACAACGAGCTCGGCCGGGCCGGCGGCTGACCCCCGCCGAGTCCCGTAACCGCGAATTCCCGCGACACCCGGTGAAGTTCCGCGAAGTCCGCGAAGTTCCGCCCTGCCCGCCCCGTCCTCCCGCACCGATGTCACGAGGAGATGTGAGCCGTCCCATGCCCGATGAGAAGAAGCTGGCCGAATACCTGAAGTGGGTCACGGCCGACCTGCAGAAGGCCCGCCACCGCATCACGGAGCTGGAGTCCGGGCGGAGCGAGCCCATCGCCATCGTGGGCATGGCGTGCCGCTATCCCGGCGGTGTGGCATCGGCCGACGACCTGTGGCAACTGGTCCGGGACGGTCGCGACGGCATCTCGGAGTTCCCCACCGACCGCGGGTGGGACCTGGACGGCCTGTACGACGCCGACCCGGACACGCCCGGTACCTCGTACACCCGGGAGGGCGGATTCCTGGACGGGGCGGCCGACTTCGACGCCGGCTTCTTCGGCATCTCACCGCGTGAGGCGGTCGCGATGGACCCGCAGCAGCGGGTGCTGCTGGAGACGGCCTGGGAGACCTTCGAGCAGGCCGGTATCGACCCGACCTCGCTGGAGACCTCCAAGGTCGGGGTGTTCGTGGGCTCGGTGGACCAGACGTACCTCGGTCTGGAGGGGCCTTCGGACCTGGAGGGCTACCTGATGACGGGCAAGCTCAGCAGCGTCGTGTCGGGGCGCGTCTCCTACTCGCTCGGCTTCGAGGGCCCGGCGGTGACGGTGGACACCGCCTGCTCCTCGTCGCTGGTGGCGCTGCACCTCGCCGCGCAGTCGGTGCGCAGTGGCGAGTCGGCGCTGGCCCTGGCCGGCGGGGTGACGATCAGCGGTACGCCGGGCGGGTTCGTCGACTTCTCCCGGCAGCGCGGTCTGGCGGAGGACGGCCGGTGCAAGTCCTTCGCGGGGGCGGCCGACGGGACGAGCTGGTCGGAAGGTGTGGGGCTGCTCCTGGTGGAGCGGCTGTCCGACGCGGTGCGGCGCGGCCACCAGGTGCTGGCGGTGCTCCGGTCGACGGCGGTCAACCAGGACGGCGCGTCCAACGGGCTGACCGCGCCCAGCGGTCCGTCCCAGGAGCGGGTGATCCGGCAGGCGCTCGCGGAGGCCCGGCTGGACTCCTCGGACGTGGACGCCGTCGAGGCGCACGGCACCGGTACCCGGCTCGGCGACCCCATCGAGGCGCAGGCGCTGCTGGCAACCTACGGGGCGGCGCGTCCGGCGGAGCGGCCGCTGTGGCTGGGCTCCCTGAAGTCGAACATCGGGCACTCCGTCGCGGCGGCCGGGGTGGGCGGTGTGATCAAGATGGTGCAGGCCATCCGGCACGGGGTCCTGCCGCGCACGCTCCACGTCGACGAACCCACCCCGCTGGTCGACTGGTCGGCGGGGGCGGTGGAGCTGCTCACCGAGGAACAGGCCTGGCCGGAGACCGGCAGACCGCGGCGGGCCGCCGTGTCCGCGTTCGGCGTGAGCGGCACCAACGCGCACGTGATCCTGGAGCAGGCACCGCGGCAGGAGGAGCCGGCGGCGGATCCGGCCTCCGGCCGTACAGAGGGCCGCACGGAGGGCGCCGGGGAGCTGCCGGTCGCGGCGTGGGCGCTGTCGGCGAAGGCGGCGGACGGGCTGCGGGCCCAGGCCCGCCGGCTGCTCTCCCACGTCGAGCGGCACCCCGGCCTGTCCGTACCGGACGTCGCCCATTCGCTGGTGACCACCCGGGCCGCGCTGGAACACCGGGCCGTGGCGGTGGGCACGGACCGTGAAGCGCTGCTGGACGGGCTGCGCTCGTTCGCCCTGGACGAGACGGGCGCCTCCTCGCCCACGGACGTGGCGCGGCCGGGCAGGCTGGGCTTCCTCTTCACCGGCCAGGGCAGCCAGCGGCAGGCGATGGGGCTGGAACTGCGGTCCGCCTACCCGGTGTTCGCCGAGGCGTTCGACGCGGTGTGTGCCGAGGCCGACCCGCATCTGGACCGCCCCCTGCGTGAGGTGATCGAGACCGGCGACCGGCTGGACGAGACCGGGTACGCGCAGCCGGCCCTGTTCGCGTTCGAGGTCGCGCTGGCCCGGCTGGCCGAGTCGTGGGGTGTGCGGCCCGACTTCGTCGCCGGGCATTCGGTGGGTGAGCTGGCCGCCGCCCACATCGCGGGCGTCCTGAGCCTCGCCGACGCGACCGCCGTGGTCACCGCCCGGGGCAGGCTGATGCAGGCACTGCCGGCCGGCGGGGCGATGGTGGCGCTCCAGGCCACGGTCGAGGAGGTGGAGCCGCTGCTCGCCGCCCGCGCGGGGCGCGTGGGCGTCGCGGCGGTCAACGGGCCCTCCTCGACGGTGGTGTCGGGCGACGAGGACGTGGTCGCCGACATCGCCGCGACCGTACGGGCCTGGGGGCGGGCCACCAAGCGGCTGACGGTCAGCCACGCCTTCCACTCGCCGCGGATGGAACCGATGCTGGAGGAGTTCGGCAAGGTGGTGCGCGGGGTGACCTTCGGCGCTCCGGCCGTTCCGCTGGTGTCGTCGGTGACCGGCCGGATCGCCACCGAGGAGGAGCTGCGCTCCCCGGAGTACTGGATCGACCAGGTCCGCCGGCCGGTGATGTTCCTGGAGGTGGTGCGCACCCTCGCGGCGCAGCAGGTGAACACGCTGCTGGAGGTGGGCCCGTCCGGCGTCCTGTCGGCGATGGTCGACGACTGCCTGCCCGGCGGCGGGGCGGTCCTGCCGGTGCCCGCCGTACGGTCCGGCCGGCCCGAGCCGCACGCCGTGGTCCAGGCGCTGGGCCGGCTGTGGAGCGCGGGGGTGCCGGTGGACTGGGTGGCGCTCTTCGCCTCGGCGGGCCCGCGCCGGGTGGAGCTGCCGACCTACGCGTTCCAGCGTGAGCGGTACTGGGTGGAGGCGGCGGCCCCCGCCGAAGGCCCGCGCACCGGCGGGCCGGTGGCGGACCATCCGCTGCTGGACGCGGTGGTGGAGGTGGCCGGCCGCGACGAGCTGGTGTTCACCGGCCGACTGTCGGCGCGGGCCGAACCCTGGTTCGAGGGGCACCGGCTGTTCGGCTCCCCGGTGGTGCCCTCGTCGGCGCTGCTGGACATGGTGGTGCGGGCGGGGGACGAGGTGGGTTGCTCGGTGGTCGACGAGCTGGTGGTGAGCCGGCCGGTCGCCCTGCCCGAGCGCGATCCGCTGCGGGTGCAGATCACGGTCGGCCCGCCGGACGGGGCCGGTGCGCGGCCCTTCACCGTGCACACGGCGGGTGAGGGGGTTCGTCCCGCGTGGACGGCCTGTGCCTCGGGAGTGCTCGGTACGGGCGGCCGCGCCCTGCCTTTCACGCTCGGCGCGTGGCCGCCCGCGGACGCCGAGGTGCTCCTCGTGGCGGGAGAAGGCGCGGGAGAGGGCGGGGCCGAAGAGGACCAGGACGGGACCGGTTCGCCGTCCGGGCCGAGGACCGCCGGTCCGGTCGCGCTCTGGCGCCGGGAGGGCGAGCTGTTCGCCGAGGCCCGGCTGGAGCCGGGTGCGTCCGCCGACGGCTTCGGGCTGCACCCCGCGCTGCTGGACGCCGCACTGCGGGGCGCTGGGCTCGCCTCCGGGCAGCCGGTAGCCGTGGCCGAGTGGCGGGGCGTGCGGCTGCACGCGGTGGGCGCCTCCTCGATCCGGGTACGGATCACGCCGGGCGACGACGGTGCGGTGGCGCTGCTCGTCGCGGACCCGTCGGGCCGGCCCGTCGCGTCCGCGGAATCGGTCCTCGTCCGCCCGGTCACCGAGGACGCGGTGGCCACCGCGCGGACGCGTCCTCAGGACTCCCTGTTCGAGGTCGGCTGGAAGCCGCTCACGCTGCCCCCGCGCAGCGGCGACGCCGCCTGGGCGGTGCTGGACACCGGCAGTGGCGACCTCGGGCTCTCCCGCGGCCAGCGGTTCGACGACGTGGACGCGGCCCTGGACTCGCCCGGCGCGTTCGGTGCGCTGCTCGCCCCGTTCGTGTTCCCGCGGGACGGTGACGTACCCGCAGGGGTACGGGAGGCCACCGGGCGGGCGCTGGCGCTGGCGCAGCGGTGGCCGACGGACGACCGGGCCGCCGACACCCCGCTGGTGGTGGTGACCCGGGGCGCGGTGCCCGCAGGCGGGTCGGACCCGGGCGTGTCCGATCTCGTCGCGGCGCCCCTGTGGGGTCTGCTGCGTTCGGCGCAGTCGGAGATGCCGGGCCGGATCGTCCTGGTCGACCTCGACGACGACCCGGCCTCTGTGGCGGCGCTGGCGTCGGTGATCGCCTCCGGGGAGCCGCAGGCGGCGGTCCGCGGCGGTGCGGCGTTCGTACCGCGCCTGGAGCGGACCGCACCCCAGGAAGGTCACTCCACCACGGAGGCGGCGACCGGACCGTGGAACTCCGGCGGGACCGTGCTGATCACCGGAGGCACCGGCGCCCTCGGCGCGCTGTTCGCCCGCCACCTCACCCGGGTGCACGGCGTCTCCCACCTGCTGCTCGTCAGCCGCAGCGGCCCGGCCGCCCCGGGCGCGGGCGCGCTCGCCGACGACCTCGCCCGCCTCGGCGCGAAGGTGACCCTCACCGCCTGTGACACCGCCGACCGGCAGGCGCTCGCCGAGCTGCTGGCCGCCATCCCCGCCGAGCACCCGCTGACCGGGGTGGTGCACACCGCGGGTGTGCTCGACGACGCCATGATCCCGGTGCTCGGCCCCGACCAGCTGGCGGGCGTCCTGCGGCCCAAGGTGGACGCGGCGTGGCACCTCCACGAGCTGACGGCCGGTCATGACCTGTCGGCGTTCGTCCTGTTCTCCTCCATCGCCGGGATCGTGGGCGGCCCCGGCCAGTCCGCGTACGCGGCGGCCAACGTCTTCCTGGACGCTCTGGCCGCGCACCGCGCCGAGCAGGGTCTGGCCGCGACCTCGCTCGCCTGGGGGTTGTGGGACTCCGCGCAGGGCATGGGAGGGCACCTGAGCGCGGCCGACCTCAAGCGGATCGCCCGCACCGGTCTGCTGCCGGTCGCCGAGGAGGACGGCCCGCGCCTGCTGGACACCGCCCTCGGCCTGCGCCGTCCGGCACTGGTGGCCTCGCCCCTGGACGTGGCGGCCCTGCGCGCCCGGCCCGGCGAGACCCCGGCCGTCTTCGGCTCACTGGCCCCGGCCGCCTCCCGCGGCTCCGTACGCGAGGACGGCGACGGGCCGGGGTCGCTGGCGCAGCGTCTGGGAAGCCTGCCGGAGGGGCGACGGCAGGAGGCCGTGGCCTCGTTCGTACGCGGCCAGGTCGCCCTGGTGCTGGGCCACGCCGACCCGGACACCGTCGATGTGGACCGGCTCTTCTCCGAGCTCGGCTTCGACTCGCTCGTCTCGGTGGAGCTGCGCAACCGGCTCAACGCCGCGACGGGCCTGCGGCTTTCGCCGTCCGTGGTCTTCGAGCACGCCACGCCCGCCCTGCTGACGAAGCACCTGCACTCCGAGCTGTTCGCCGGGGAGCGGGAGGAGGCCTCCCAGGACCGCGCCACGGTGGAATTCGCCGCCGAGGCGCACCTCCCGGAGGATGTGACGCCGGCCGACGAGGTGGTCCGCGTGGCGGCCGACCCCGGCGAGGTGCTGCTGACCGGTGCCACCGGGTTCCTGGGCGCGTTCCTGCTGCGCGACGTGATGCGGTCGACCACGGCGCGGGTGCACTGCCTGGTACGCGGCGAGGACCGGGCCGACGCGGAGCGCCGGCTGCGCGAGAGCCTCGCGTGGTACCGGGTGCTGGACGAGATCGACGAGGACCGGATCTCGGTCGTCGTCGGTGACCTCACCGCACCGGGCCTGGGGATGGGCGACGCCGTCTTCGACGATCTGGCACGCCGTGTCGACGTCGTCTACCACGCCGGGGCGACGGTGAGCTGGCTGCGGCCCTACACCGAGCTGCGACAGGCCAACGTGGCAGGTTTGCGGGAGGTGTTGCGGCTGGCCGCCCGGCACCGGACCGTACCGGTGCACTACGTCTCGACGACCGGGGTGTTCCCCGCGCCGGAGCCCGGCTCCCGGCCCGTGCCCGCCCGGCCCGGCGACCCGACGGGCCCCGCCTCGTCCCTGTGGAACGGCTACCTGCAGAGCAAGTGGGTGGCCGAGCAGGTCATCGAGGTGGCCCGGGACCGGGGGATGCCGGTGTCGGTGTACCGGGTGGACGTGGTCTGCGGCGACCGGCACACCGGCGCCTGCCAGACCCGTGACTTCGTCTGGCTGAGCCTGAAGGGTCTGCTCCAGGCGGGCGCGGTGCCCGACCGGCTCGCCGGGGTGTTCCACATGGTGCCGGTGGACTACGTCAGCGGGACGATCACGACCCTCGCCGCCGACCCGGCGGCCGTCGGCGGGACGTACCACCTCTACAACGAACAGACCCAGCCCTTCGCCGAGTTCGTCGACCACCTCAGGGCGGCCGGGTACGAGCTGCCCGAGGTGACGTGGGACGCCTGGCGGGAGCTGGTGCGGTCCGATCCCGGGAACGCGCTCACTCCGCTGCTGCACGCCTTCGACGGCGCCATGGCCGGTGACGGGAGTGAGACGTATCCGCCGATGGACGTCTCCGCGACGGAGGCCGCCCTCGCGGGCAGCGGAATCTCCTGTCCGCCGGTCGACCGCGGACTGTTCGCGAAGTACGTCGACTTCTTCGTGGACGCCGGCTACTTCCCGACGTCCGGTGCCTGAGCCGTACGAGGCCGAATCCGTCGGCCCGACCTACCCGAGGAGCAGTGACCACCGTGGGCATAGCTGACCACAACCGCGCCGTCGTGCTGGGGGCGAGCATGGCCGGTCTGCTGGCCGCCCGCATCCTGGCCGACTCCTACACCGAAGTGCTGGTGCTGGAGCGCGACGGCCTGGAGGACCTGACCGGCCCGGACGGATCTGCGGAGACGAGGCGGGGAGTTCCGCAGGGGCGGCATGTGCACGCCCTGCTGGCCCGGGGCCGGCACATCCTGGAGGAGTTGTTCCCCGGCTTCACCGAGGAGCTCGTCACCGGAGGCGCCATCACCGGTGACGTCACCGGCAATGTCCGGTGGATCATGGAGGGCCACCGGATGCCGAAGCCCCATTCGGACATGCTGCTGCTGTCGATGAGCCGGCCCTTCCTGGAGCAGCGGGTCCGGGCACGGGTGCGGAGCCTGCCGAACGTGCGCTTCCTGGAGCGGCACGACGTCACCGGCCTGCTGACGGCCGACGACGGCAAGGCGGTCGTCGGGGTGAGCGTCACCGAGGACGGCGCGGACCGCACCCTCTCGGCCGATCTGATGGTCGACGCCGGCGGCCGGCGCTCGCGCACCCCGGCCTGGCTCAAGGAGCTGGGCTACGCCGAGGTGCCCGAGGACCAGATGGCCATCTCCGTCGGATACGCGACGCAGTACTACCGGCTGCCGGACGGGGTGATGCCCGACGAGATCTCCATCGACGTGGTGGCCTCCCCGGAGCTGCCCCGCGGCGCGATCTGCGCCAAGATCGACGGGGACCGTACGGTGGTGACGGCCTACGGCTACCTGGGGGACTACCCGCCCAGCACCTCCGCCGGGTTCCTGGACTTCCTCAAGTCGCTGTCCGGGACGGACATCCACGACGCAGTCCGGGACCACGAGCCCCTGGGCGATCCCGTCGCCTACCGCTTCCCGGCCAACCTGCGCCGGCGCTACGAGCTGCTGCCCGCGCTGCCGGACGGCCTGCTCGTCCTGGGCGACGCGGTGTGCAGCTTCAACCCGGTCTACGGGCAGGGCATGACCGTCGCCGCGCTCGGGGCCACCGTGCTGCGCGACCATGTCACGGGCGCTCAGGCACCCGACCCGCGCGCGTACTTCGCCGACCTCGCCGCCCGTGCGGTGGACGACGTCTGGGAGATGACGACCGGCGCCGACCTCGCTTTCCCCGGAGTCGAGGGCGACCGTACGGCGGAGTGGCAGGCTGAGCAGAGCTATGTGGCGGATCTCCTCACGGCGGCGACACGGGACCACTCCCTCCTGACGGCGTACGCACGGGTCGTGTTCCTCGTCGACCCGCCCTCCTCGCTCGCGGCCCCGGAGATCCAGGAAGCCGTACGCGCCGCCCTGGCGCAGACAGACCGATGACGCACGACTTCACGTTAAGGACAGCTGAGATGAGCGAAACACCCGTTCTCGTACTGGGCGGCACCGGCAAGACGGGCCGCCGAGTGGCGCGGCAACTCACCGAGCGGGGACGGGCGGTCAAGGTCGCCTCCCGCTCCGGCGGTCAGCGCTTCGACTGGCACGACCGGGACACCTGGGCGGACGCCGTCGCGGGCGTCGAGGCGGTCTACGTGGTGGACGAGCAGGGCGCGAACGCGGCCGCGCTGCTGGCCGACTTCACGGCTCTGGCGGTGGGCGCGGGGGTGACGCGCCTGGTCATGCTCTCCGCCCGGACCTTGGAGGAGTCCCCGCAGGAGGACGAGGTGTTCACCGCCGAGCGCGTGGTGCGCGAGTCCGGCGCCGCCTGGACCATCCTGCGCCCGACGTGGTTCGCGCAGAACTTCAGCGAGGACGGCCTCTTCCGCGACGAGGTGGCGCGCGGAGAGCTGCTGCTGCCGGACTGGAAGGGGCTGGAGCCCTTCGTCGACGCCGAGGACATCGCGGCCGTCGCGGTGGCGGCCCTGACCGAGGAGGGCCACGACGGGGAGATCTACGCGCTCTCCGGCCCCCGGCTGATGACCTTCGAGGAATGCGCCGAGGAGATCTCGAAGGCGGCCGGGCGCGAGATCCGCCGCGTGCAGGTGACCCGCGAGGAGTACGCGGCACACCTCGTGGAGCGGGGCTACCCGCGGGGCTTCGCGGACTTCCTCAACGTGCTCCTCGACGTCGTCCGGGACGGTAGGGCGGCCCACCTCTCCGACGGGGTGCAGAGGGCGCTGGGCCGCGAGCCGCGCGACTTCTCCCAGTACGCCGCCGAGACCGGGTGGACCCCCGCGGCGGGTGCCACCGGCTGACCGTCCACCACCGGCCGGGCCGCCGGTCACCGTGCGGTCTGCGCACGGTAACCGGCGGCTCTGCGTCGCAGGCCACAAGGGCGGCCAGGGGCGGAGATCCGGCAGTTGCCGGGCCGTGTCGGCCAGCCCGTAGCGTCAGTCCGGCCGCCGCGTTCTGCCGGCTGCGGCGCACGGCGAAGTCCATCCGAACGAAGAGAAACGGAGCGGTTCACCATGGCCAGCGCATCCCAGAACACCAGCCTTCTGACCGACGACATCGAGCAGCACCAGGAGTTGTTCGGCCAGGCCTTCAACTCCGGTGACGCGGCCGCCGTCAACTCCATGTACGCCGATGACGCGGTCGGCGTGTGGGAGCCGGGCTTCCCGCTGACCGGGCAGGCCCGCCGCGACTACGTCACCGACTTCATGTCCCGGCGGCCCTCCGTCGAGGCGACGGTGCTGCAGACGCTGGTGACCGGTGACACCGCCATGCTGATCGTCGAGTGGTCCATGGAGACCACCGACAAGGACGGCAAGCCCGAGCACCTGGAGGGCACCGCCGTGGACGTGCTCCGGCGCGACGAGAACGGCCACTGGCGCTACCTGGTGGACAACCCGTACGGCGCCAGCGGCCCGCACACCGCGGAAGAGGCGGCGGCGCAGGCCTAGCCGACGCCCGCCGCGGAGCCCGGACCCCGCTTCAGGCGCCGCGGCGGGCCGCGGGGATCGCCCCGAAGGACTGCCGGTAGTCGGTGGGGGTGACCCCGACGTGGAGGGTGAAGTGCCGCCGCATGTTCGCCGCGGTGCCGAGGCCGCTGTGCTCGCTGATCCGCTCGATCGGCAGGTCCGTGGTCTCCAGCAGGGCCTGGGCCCGGGAGAGGCGCTGGTTGAGGAGCCACTTCAACGGCGTCATCCCGGTGGCGGCCTGAAGCCGGCGGAAGAACGTCCGGGTGCTCATCCCGGCCCGCCGCGCCATGCCGTCCACGGTGAGGGCCTGGTCGAGGTGGTGCGCGGCCCACTCCATCACCGGGCCGAGGCTGTCGTCCTCGGTGGCGGGGACGGACAGGTCCACGAACTGCGCCTGGCCGCCCGGCCGGTGACCGGACACCACCAGGCGGCGGGCCAGCTGGTTGGCCACGTGGGCCCCCAGGTCGCGGCGGACGAGGTGCAGGCACAGGTCGAGTCCGGCGCTCATGCCGGCACTGGTCAGCACCTGGCCCTCGTCGACGTAGAGCACCGAGCCGTCGACGTCGGCCTTCGGGTAACGCTTGGCCAGGTCGGCCGTGTTCGTCCAGTGCGCCGTGGCCCGGCGGCCGTCGAGCAGTCCTGCCTCGGCGAGTGCGAAAGCCCCGGTGCACAGGGAGACCACCCGTGCCCCGCGGGCGGCCGCCGTGCGCAGGGCTTCGATGAACTCGGCCGGGAGCCGCTCTCCCCGGGAGACAACGGCGTCGGGGACCGAGGGCACGATCACCGTGTCGGCCGTGACGAGTTCGTCCAGGCCGTAGGGAGTGCGTACGGAGAATCCCTTCGCATCGGCGTCGGAGGTCTGGTTCACCGCGCATAACCGCAGGTCGTACCAGGGGTCGTGGAGATCCAGGTGGCCATCGCCGAACACGGCGTAGGCGATGGCCGTCTCATAGACCTCACATGCTTGCATATCCGTGTCGTTGATCAATGCCAGCGCAACGGAACCAGGATTCATGCCGCGAGTGTACGGCAGGAATTTTGCGACATCAGTCAGTTCTGCCACTGTCCGCCTCGTCGAGGCAATGCGATGGTGCAGGAGCAACAGGTCGGACATCGTCGCGATGCAGACCAAGAAAATTGACGGGAGCACACAATGTCGAACACCAATGCAGCCCAATCACCGGTGTCGGTCATCGGACTGGGGCTGATGGGCCGGGCATTGGCCGCCGCATTCCTCAAGGCGGGTCACGCCACCACCGTGTGGAACCGCACGGCCTCCAAGGCCGATGAGCTCGTCGCCTCGGGCGCCACGCTCGCCGGCTCGGTCGAGAGCGCCGTCAAGGCGAGCCCGCTGGTGATCGTCTGCGTCTCGGACTACGCCGCCGTGCACGAGCTGCTCGACCCGCTGGAGGAGGCCCTCAAGGGCCGGGTCCTGGTGAACCTCACCACGGGCACCTCGACGCAGGCCCGGGACACGGCCGAGTGGGCGGCGCGACGCGACGGCCTGTACCTCGACGGCGCGATCATGGCCATCCCGCCGGACATCGCCACGGACGCGGCCGTCCTTCTCTACAGCGGCCCGAAGGCGGTCTTCGAGCAGCACGAGGCGGCGCTGCAGAAGCTGGGCCCGGTGGGCACCACCTACCTCGACGAGGACCACGGCCTGTCGGCGCTGTACGACATGTCGCTGCTCGGCATCATGTGGGGCATCCTCAACGGCTTCCTGCACGGCGCCGCCCTGCTCGGCACCGCCAAGGTGAAGGCCACCACCTTCGCCCCGCTGGCGAACACGATGATCAACGTGGTCACCGAGTACGTGACCGCCTACGCGCCCCAGATCGACGACGGCTCGTACCCGGCCGACGACGCCACCATGACCGTCCACCAAGAGGCCATGGAGCACCTCGCTGAGGAGAGCGAGACCCTCGGCATCAACTCCGAGCTGCCCCGCTTCCTCAAGGCGCTGGCCGACCGCTCGGTGGCCGACGGCCACGCCGGGAGCAGCTACGCCGCGCTGATCGAGCAGTTCCGCAAGCCCTCCGCCTGAGGTTTGGCGCGATTCCACTCCGGGGCACGGTCGATTCTCGGCCGTGCCCCGTTCTGCGTTCCCGCCGGGACGGGAACAGGAATCTCACATTTCCCTCCCCGCGGGGGCTCCGTCCGATCACCGGTCCGGTGACCAAACCTGGACCGCGGGAATTACCCACATGTGACTGAAAATTGACGCCCCTCGGCTACGTTGAGCCCGCGCTTTCCGGACACGGCAATGCCTTGCGTGAGCCCGGCGAAACACCGAGGAGAAACGTGAGAACACCCACGGACCGCGGTCCGATATCCACCACCGTGAACGCGGCCGAAACCGGTCGTGGCGAAACGCGCCCGACCCGGCGCACCCTGCTGAAGGTGGCCGGAGCCGCCACACTCGCCTCCGCGGCGAGCGTCTCCGTGGCACATGCGACACCGAACGGCATCCGGCGCGATTTCGACGTCATCATCGTGGGAGCCGGCCTGGCCGGCGTCACCGCCGCCCGTGAACTGCGGAAGAAGGGCAAGGGCGTCCTCCTGCTGGAGGCGCGCGACCGCATCGGTGGCCGGACCTGGACGGACACCTGGCACGGCAGCCAGATCGAGCGCGGCGGCACCTGGGTCGACCAGCTGCAGCCGCACATCTGGCGGGAACTGGTCCGCTACCGAATACCGATCGTCGCCGACTCCGGCGTGGAGCGGGCCGTCCTCCCGACCCTCACCGGCTTCCAGGAGTACGACCCGGTCGAGGCGTACACGCGCCAGAACGAGCTATTCACCCCCTTCTTCGACGGGTCCCGGGACCACTTCCCCCGCCCGTACGAGCCCTTCGCCCGCGAGGACCTGGTGAAGCCGCTCGACGGCTTGTCCCTGCGCGACCGGCTCGACCAGCTCGACTACGCGCCGGAGGACGAGATCCGGCTCACCAGCACCACCTCGCTCTACGGCGGGTCCAGCACCCGCGGGGCGTTCACCCACCTCTCCCAGTGGTGGGCCCTCTCCGGCTGGAACTTCGACGGCTTCCACGGGGTGAATACCTACCGCCCGCAGCACGGCACGATCGCCCTTCTCCGGGCCATCCTCGAGGACGCGGCGCCCACGCTGCGCCTCAACTCCCCGGTCGACTCCGTCGCCCAGAGCAACGGCCTCGTCCAGGTCACCACCCGCTCCGGCGAGCAGTTCTCCGCGCCCGAGGTCATCATGGCCGTCCCGGTCAACGTGTGGAAGACGATCCAGTTCAGTCCGCCCCTGCCCGACGCCCACAAGGCGGCCTCCACGTCGGGCATCGGCGTACCGCACGAGAAGAAGCTCTGGCTCGACCTGAAGCGCCCCGCGGACACCTTCGTCGCGGAGGCACCGGAGGGCTACCCCATCTGCATCATGGGCCGCCTCAACGAGGGCGACCACGTCGTCGCCTTCAGCGTGAAGGACACCTTCGACGTCAACCAGCACCGGCAGGTCGAGAACGCCGTCCACGAGATCGTCCCCGACGCGCAGCTGCTCGGCTACACCGCGACCGACTGGCACGCCGACGAGTTCGCCCTCGGCGTCGGCGCGTTCCGCCAGCCCTTCCGACTGACGCGGCTCCACCGCCAGATCCAGCAGCCGCACGGCAACGTGAAGTTCGCCGGCGCCGACATCGCCGACGGCTGGAGCGGCTACATGGACGGGGCGGTCGAGTCGGGGCTGCGCATCGCCGGCTCGCCCACCCTGACCGGCCCGCTGCCCGCCGCGGTCGCCAACTCCCTCGGCGCACCCCCGGTCGACCGCCGGGCCTACCGCCCTCTCCGGGGGCTCTGACCCGGCCCGGGGCCGTCCGCGAGGGCGGCCCCGGGTGCCAGGGGGTGTCTGCCAATCCCTCGCGGCCTGCCCGCCCATTCCGTACGACGAAGGTGAAGACGCAGGATCATGACCATCATCTCGGACGCCACAGCACAGGACCCGACCGAGGAGCTGTTCTCCTGGTTCCGCACGAAGCTCGACACCAGTCCGGTGTACCGGGACGAGGAGAAGGGTTGGCAGGTGTTCGGCTACGACGACATCGCCCGGATCCTGGCCGACACCACCACCTTCTCCTCCGACACCGCCCGCTCCTTCAACCCCCCGCAGCCCGACCTCGACTTCTTCGACATGGGCAACCTGGTCACCACGGACCCGCCCCGCCACCGCCAGCTGCGCTCACTGATCAACTCGGGGTTCACCCCCCGCGCCGTGGCCGGGCTGACCCCGATGATCGAGCGGATCACCCACACGCTGCTCGACGCCGTCGACGGCGCGGACCGGTTCGACCTGATCGACTCGGTCGCGTACGCGCTGCCGATCACCGTCATCTCGGAGCTGCTCGGGCTGCCGATGGAAGACGAGCCGCTCTTCCGCGTCTGGGGCGAGGCCCTGGGGACGGTGGACGCCGCCACCGTGCCGCCGGACCAGCTGAGGGACGAAGTTGCACCCGCCGTACGGGACATGAACGCCTACCTGATGGACCAGGTACGCCGCAGGCGCAAGCAGCCGACCGACGACGTGATCAGCAAGCTCGCCAACGCGGAGGTCGACGGCAAGCAGCTGGAGGACGGCGAGATCGTCGGCATCACCGGCCTGACCATGTTCGCCGGTCACGCGACCACCATGGCGCTGATCGCCAACGCGGTGCTGCTCTTCGACCGCCACCCGGAGGCGGGCGCGGCCGTGCGCGCGGACCGCTCCCTGCTGCCCGACGCCGCCGAGGAAGTGCTGCGCCTGCGGCCGCCGTTCCCGCGGCTGGCCCGGGTCGTCACGACCGACACCGAGATCGGCGGCCACGCGATCGCCGCCGGCGAGCTGGTGACGCCTTGGATCGGTGCGGGGAACCGGGACGCCTCCCGCTTCCCCGACCCCGACCGGTTCGACATCCACCGCCACACCGGCAGCAGCCTGGTCTTCGGCCAGGGCATCCACTTCTGCCTCGGTGCCCCGCTGGCCCGCCTGGAGGGCCGGATCGCGCTGGGCATCCTGATGGACCGCTACGCGGACATCGCGGTGGACGCGAGTGAGCCGGTCGAGTTCGAGAACCCGTGGCAGCTGATCACGCCGAAGCGGCTACCCGTACGCGTGTCCTGACAGCTGCGGGGCGCACTCCGGGGCGGCGGCCGGCAGGCCACCGCCGCCGGAGCACCTCTCGTAACGCAGGAACGCCGACCCGGACGCCAGGATCCGGCGCAACTGGTGGCGTCGGGCATCCGGTTCCCGGAGCCCGCTCTCCAGAAGAGCCTCCAGGAGCCCGCCGGCGGAGTTCTTCACCCCGCCCTCGGTCGTGGACATCAGGAACTCCAGCAGCCGGTCGATGGCGGCGTCGGAGATCGGCTCCAGGGTGATGGTGAGGCGGTTCAGGCTGCCCTCCCCCCACTCCGGTCGCCTCTTGAGCAGCTCCGGCCCGGCGGTGACGATCGCGAAGAGGGGCAGGCCGGCCTGGGAGGCCGTCAGGTTCTCGACGAAGTCCACCAGCGCCTGATCGGCCCAGTGAAGGTCCTCGAAGACGAGCACGAGCGGCGTGCTCGCCGCCACCATCCCCAGGAACTCCCGGGAGGCCGTCAGCATCTCGTCCGGCGGAGCCTGCATCGCGGCCGGGTCGACGAGCGGGGCCAGGCAGGACAGCATCCAGTGGCAGTCCTCCTCCGACGACTTCAGCCGCCGTACGGTGGCGGTGAGCTTGGCCCTCATGGTCTCGACCCGGTCGCCCTGGAGGATTCCGCAGCAGGCCAGCAGGAGGTCGTACAGGGCCTCCAGGGGATGCGCGCCGCCGCCGGGCCGGACCCGCCCCACCACCAGCCGTACCGCGTCCGCGTTGGCCGCGACCCGGCGCTCGAACTCCATGACGAACCGTGTCTTGCCGACGCCCGGTTCGCCCAGCACGGTCACCAGGTGCGGCGTCGCCTGGTGCCGGCTGCGCCGCAGAAGCCCGCGCAGCACGTCCAGGTCGTACTCGCGGTCGATCACCGGTACGGCGTGCAGGGCGGTGTACTCCTGGCGGAACCCGCCGACCGTCCACCCGCAGGACGGGGCACCGTGCTGGTAGGTGATGGCGAATCCGGTCGACCCGCGCGTGTTGTCGCAGACCCGGATCTCACCGGCCCGGGTGTCGGAGAGCAGGGTGTGGCACTCGTCCAGCAACGCCCCGTTGACCGTGGGCGGTACGCCGCTGCGGTCCGGCTGGTAGCGCACGAGCGCCTCACCCGTGGCCACCGCGACCTGCACGGACACCCCTCGGGTGCAACCGCCGTCCGGCTCCCCGGGGTCGGCGATCCTGGTGAGCTGGTCCCGGATGGTCAGCGCCGCGTGCACGGCCCTCTCCGCATCGTCGTCAGCGGCCTCGGGGACACCGAACAGCACCAGGGAGATCGCCCCGATGGACGCCGCGACCGTACCTCCGAGGCATTCGACCTCGCCACGGATCGTCAAGGCCACCTGCTCCACCGCCTCGTCCATCCGCTGGGGGTCGACGCCCGCCGCGTCGGGCGTCAGCTGGACCCGGGCGATCAGGACACTGACCTTCTTGCGCTCTGCGACCATGGTCCGCGGCACCGGCCGGGAGGCCGGTCCGTCGTCCACCCGCTCGGGCCGCGTCTCCGGCCCGCCGCAACGCTCCGCCTCCGGCGGCGGACCCGCGGGGATCTCGGCGGGCGGGTGCGCGGCGGGCCGGGCCGCCGCCCGCGCGGGTTCCCGGGGAGCGCCCGTCATCCGCACCTCTATCTGTTCGCGGATGCCGACGGGTATCAGCGCCGGGTCGTGCGCCAGGACTGCCTGCTGCAGTGCCTGCAGGGCGTGCCCGGGTTCGAGACCGAGCCGCTCGGCCATGGCGGCGCGCGCACCGGCGTAGACGTCGAGCGCGTCCGTCTGACGTCCGGACCAGTACAGCGCGAGCATGAGCTGGCCCAGCAGCCGCTCCCGCAGCGCCTCCGTGGCGACCGTCTTCTCCAGCTCGGCCAGGACGCGGTGGTGGTGGCCGCACGCCAGCTCCGCCTCGAAGAAGTCCTCCAGGGCGTCGAGCCGCGCGTTCTGTACGGAGGCCAGCTCGGGCCAGTCGATACCGGTCTCGACCAGGTCCGCCAGGGCCGGCCCCCGCCACAGGGCCAGCGCCTCGCGCAGCAGGACGGCCGCGGCTTGGGGCGCTCCCGCCGCCAGCTCCGCGTGACCGCACTGGGCCAGCCGCCGGAAGTGGTACAGGTCGATCTGATCGGGCTCGGCACAGAGCATGTAACCGGGCGCCTGGCTCTGGAGCGCCACACCCATGAACTCCCCGTCGCCCAGCGGCAGGGCTCTGCGCAGCCGCCACACGGAGTTCTGGAGGATCTTGCGTGCCGACTGCGGCGCCCGGCCGGCCGGCCACAGCGCGTCGATCAGCTGACTGCTGGCCACCACCCGGTTGGCGTGCATCATCAGGAACCCCAAGGTGGCGCGCTGCCGCGTCCCCCCCAGTCCCACGGGCACGCCCCCTCCAAAGACTTCGAGCGGGCCCAACATCCGGAACAGCATGTACTTCCCCCGTAATTCGACGTCGGTCTGCGGATCGTCGAGAGCCGCAGAATTCGACCGGCGAGCTCGCCGAGAACCAGCTCGTTTACGAACACATGACGTTTGCTCGGTGGATTCGGGTTGTCCGGGGGGAGTTGTATTCCCTTACCCCCGGTACCGTGGTTTGTGACCGCCGAGCCCGGTAGTCAGCCGATGGTGGCCGTGACGCTGCCGCGGATCAGGTCGGCGAGTTCCTCGACCCGGCTGCCCAGGTAGAAGTGGCCGCCTTCGAACACCCGCAGGCGGAAGTCGCCCGAGGTGTGCCCCTGCCACGCCTCGACTTCGCGGACGGGTGCCTCCGGGTCGCCGTCGGCCGCGAGGGCCAGCACCGGACAGGACAGCGGCCTCCCCGGCGTCCCCCGGTAGGAGGCCAGGGCCCCGTAGTCGCCGCGCAGCGCGGGCAGGACCAGCTCTCGCAGTTCGGGGTCGTCGAGGAAAGCGGCGTCGGTCCCGCCGAGCGCCCGCACCCTTCCGACCAGGGCCGCGTCGTCCCCGACCCAGCCCCACCCCGGTTCGGACACGCTCGGGGCCCGCCGGGCGGACACGACGAGCAGGTCGGGCCCGGCGCCCGGGGTACGGGACAGACGTGCGGCCACCTCGTACGCCAGCGAAGCGCCCATGCTGTGCCCGAGCAGCACCCGGGGCCGGTCCCCGGAGCCGCCCAGCACCCCGGTGATCAGATTGGCCAGCCGGTGCAGGTCCGCCACGGCCGGCTCCCGGTAGCGGTCCTGACGGCCCGGGTACTGGACGGCCAGGACGTCCGCGTCACCGGCGAGCTCCACGGCGAGCCCACGCCAGTACGAGGCGGAGCCGCCGGCGTGCGGGAAACAGAACAGTTCGAACGGAGCGCCGGCCCCCGCGGCCCCCCGTGTATCGGTGCCGAATTTCCGGAACCAGAGATTCCGTTCGCTACTTGCCACTTTCGGACCGCCCTGACGAATCGTCATGCTTCCATGCCCCGCATGCAGACTTTGGAAAGCAACCGCGCACCTCTCACATCACTGTCGAGTGGGTGCGCGGCTCCACGCAACCGAGAAAGGGCGCAGGATGAGACCAATGGCCGGTATTGGCCAGCATCACGGCCAAAAACACATGCTTGCCATCGCATTGTCGACCAGTACGTTTCGGCCGCCGTGCACGTGCGGCCGGACACCGCTCACCCCGGCCGATCCGGATCGACAGCGGTGAACATCGGCCCGTCGCGAGGCGGCCGGCGGCCGATGGAGGAATCCGGCCAACTCCTGTCGGCCGCCTGCCCAACGCCTGCCGCCGGGCGGTGGACGTGCCGGTGTCCGATACATGTCGCCAGCCACCCCTTCTCGGCCAGGGTCCGTACCCCGCCCGCGGCAGACTGGGGCGAGCCCTCCGAGCGGCTCGACGAGCTCTACCGGTGGGTCGAGTCCGGCGCCCTCGCGACGGCGGAGTGGTATCTCACCGACCGCGTGTGGAAGCGGCGGGGGGCCCGGGCCCTGCGGCTGGGCACCGTCGCAGGCGTCGTCGCGGGGGCCGCGCTGCCGCTGCTCGACCTGACCGGGACGTTGAGCGGGTCCGCGGGGTGGGGGTACCTGTCGCGGCACCTGGTCCGCCTCCATCCCCGGCGACGGCGAACCGGTCCTCATCGGCCCCTCCACCGTCTCCGTGGGCCGCCCGGCCGCTTCCCGCTCCCCCGGGAAGCCCACCGAGCTGACCCTCCAGCCGGACGGTCGGGCGAGAGCCTGATCTACACCAGGTCGGACTGAGCCGAAGACGCTGCGGCCGAGGAGGCCGACGAAGACGACGAAGGCGACGAGGCCGACGACGCCGCATCTGTACGCCGCGCCGACGGCCGCAACGCCCCCGCGACCAGCGCCGCAGCCGCCAGCAGCACCAACACCACGATCATGGCCAGCCGCAGGCCCACACGGTCGGCCAGGAACCCCAGCGCGGGCGGCCCGACCAGGAACGCCACATAGCCCGCCGTCGCGACGGCCCCGACCCGGGCCGCGGCGTCCTTCTCACCCTCGCCCGCCGCCGAGATCGCGACCGGAAAGCCCAGCGAGGCGCCGAGGCCCCACAGCACGACCGCCGCACCGGCCAGCGGCACGCTGGACGAGAAGATCACCAGCGCCACCCCCGCCGTCGCCACGACCGCGCTCGCCCGGACCACGGCCGCCGGGCCGAACCGCACCAGCAGCGGCCCGCCCGCGAACCGGCCCGTCGCCATCGCGACGGCGAACAGCATGAACGTCAGCGAACCCGCCGTGGCACTCGTCCCGTGACCGTCCACCATCAGCAGCGGCAGCCAGTCGTTGGCGGAGCCCTCCGCGAACGCCATGGCCAGCACGATCAACCCGATCAGCACCAGCCGCCGGTCGCTCCACACGGCCAACTGCGCCCGCAGGCCCCCGGTCCGCTCCCCGTCCCCGGCATTCGTCTCCTCGCGCCCGGTACCCGACGGGATGGCGCGTACGGTCCACAGCCCGGCCACCGCGGCGCCGACGGCGATCGCCGTCAGGTGCCAGCCGACCGGGAACGCCACCGCCGTCAGCCCCATCCCCAGCAACGCGCCGAAGACCGTACCGAGGCTGAAGCAGCCGTGCAGCACCGGCAGGACCGGGCGTCCCGCGGCCCGCTCCACGGCGGCGCCCTCGATGTTGAACGCCACCTCCGCGAGCCCCATCCCGGCCCCGAACAGGGCCAGTCCGGCGAAGACCCCGCCGGACACCTCCAGTGCCGTGCCCCCGCCGATCGTCAGCAGCCCGGCGACGAACAGCCCCGCTCCGACAGCGATCACCGGCCGCCCGCCGTACTTGCGCACCAGACCGCCGGAGACGAGCACACCCGCCATCGAGCCGACCGAGAGACCGAACAGCACCAGACCCATGGAGCCCGTGGAGACGTCCAGCGCGTCCCGCACGGCGGGGGTCCTGGCGACCCAGGACGCCAGGCTCACCCCGGCGGCGAACATGAAGAGGAAGAGCGCGGCGCGCCAGCGTCGGGTGGGTGCGTCCATGACCGGCAGGTCCTTCATGAGAGCAGCGCCTCTGCATACAGATGGGGGACGGGGAGAACGGATATGCGCCTGAAGCGTACGTTCGCGCACAGAGGCGCCACAGGGCCTTTCGCCTTCTGCGTCCGGGCTGCGACCACGCGGTTACCGCCGACTCCGGGACCGGTACCGGCCCTTACGCTCCCGTGGTGGAGCCGGGGCGGATGATCATCAGGACGGTGACCGTGGCCCAGAGCAGGTTGAACACGCCGGTGAGCATGGCCAGCCGGCTGGCGACGCGGTGCACGGAGGCCTCGCCTTCCCCGTCCGGATTCCCCCTCCGGGGGGGGCGCAAGGTGGCCAGCGCGCGGCCCTGGGCCGGGAGGATCAGCAGGGCCAGCACGGCGGCGGCCGCGGCGGTCAGGAGGATCGAGACGATCAGCCAGGCGCTGCCGAGCACACCGAGGCTGCTCGCGGTGGCGAACCCGAAGACCGGTACGGCGAGGCCGACGCCCGCGTAGACCCGGCAGATCCGGTGGAGCAGCCGCAGAGCGGCGTACGCCTCCCGGTCTGCCGGTGCCGCGTGGGCGCGGCGCAGGGCCTTGGGAAACATGCTGGCGGCGACGGTGACCGGGCCGATGGCCAGGACGGCGGCAATGACGTGCAGGGAGAGGAAGAGCTTCGTCACGACCGGGCCCCCGGAACCGTCTATGCCGCCCGGCCGATACGCCGCGGACCGCTGACCCGGGAGGCGCCTGCGGGGGTGTCGCCGGTGACCGTGACGTCGAAGGCCAGGTTGAGGCGCATCGGCCGGGTGACCGCCTGCTTCCAGGTGAGCCGGTCGCCGGTGAGGGCGAGGCCGTCGAGGCGTACTTCCTCCCCAGCGCCCCACGCCGAACCAGTCAACGCGCCTTTCTCGTAGCGGAGTTCGACGACGGCGGTGATCTTGCCGATGGGAGTGGTGATGGAGAGGTCCCAGATTCCTGCGCCGGTTGCTGCTCCTTCGTTACGGGGACGGGGACGGGGGTTTCCGAGCGCGGGGGCTCAGGGCGCGGCCGGTGCCGGGCCCCGGTCGCGCCAGACCGTACCGCGCCGCTCGTGGGCGAACAGTTCCTCGACGGCGTGGCGATCCGCGGGCCGGCCTCGCGCTCCAGGAGATGGAGGGCCAGGTCGAGTCCGGAGGTGACCCCCGCCCCGGTCACGAGGTCGCCGTCGTCGACGACCCGGGCGCGGACCGCGTGCGCTCCGGTGGCGTCGAGCAGGTCGAGCCCCAGGTGGTGGGTGGTGGCGTGGCGCCCCTCCAGCAGCCCGGCCATGGCCAGGACCAGCGAGCCGCCGCACACCGTCGCGACCGTCACAGAGGGGTCGTCCATCGCGGACCGCAGGAGGCCGGGCAGCCCGGTGGTCAGTGTGCGGCCGATGAGAACGGGGCGGGCTGGTCGACCACCTCTGCGGGCGCCGCGCCGGGTATTTCTACGGGCGCCTCGCCGAAGACCGCCTCGGCCCCGTCCTCCGGCTCACTCACCCGACGGCGCAAAAGGATCACGGCTTTACGACTGGGCTGCCGCCCGCCTGCCCGCAGTTTGGGAGTTCGACGGCGACGAGCCCACCCGGCAACGCTGGATGCTCGCCCGCCGGCTTCCTCGCCGACCAGAAGATCCGCCGTGGCTCCCACAAAAGCGTGCGCTCGCTGGAAGCCGACATCCGCGCATGGGTCAAGGAATGGAACGAAAGCCCAACACCGTTCACCTGGACCAAGACCGCCGAGGAGATCCTCGATTCCCTCGCCCGCTTCTGCCAACGGATCTCCGGCGCAGGACACCAGCGGCGCTCGTTCGCCACACGCTCGCAAGGACAGAAGGACCCTGCACCTGGTCAGGTGCAGGGTCCTTCGTCGTCGTAGGATGCACAGCTCCGATCCGGGAACAGATCGCGTGCGGTCATGCTCGCAGGCGCGTCTTCCGCACCGTCGAGCGCGAGTGCCCCACCCCCCGCGCGCGAGATGCAGGGGCAGGGCGCTCGTTCACATCAGGTCAAGAACCGACGAGTTCGCGAAGCACGTACTGCAGGATGCCGCCGTTGCGGTAGTAGTCCGCCTCACCGGGGGTGTCGATGCGGACGACGCCGTCGAACTCCACTCCGGTGTCGGTGGTGACCTTGACGGTGGTCGGCGTGGTGCCGTTGTTCAGCTCGGTCACGCCGGTGAAGGAGAAGGTCTCCTCGCCGGTCAGGCCGAGGGACTCGGCGGTGTGGCCCTCCGGGAACTGGAGCGGGAGGACGCCCATGCCGATGAGGTTCGAGCGGTGGATGCGCTCGTAGGACTCGGCGATGACGGCCTTGACGCCCAGGAGCGCGGTGCCCTTGGCCGCCCAGTCACGGGACGAGCCGGAGCCGTACTCCTTGCCCGCCAGGATGACGAGCGGGGTGCCCGCGGCCTGGTAGTTCTGCGAGGCGTCGTAGATGAACGACACCGGTCCGTCAGCCTGGGTGAAGTCGCGGGTGAAGCCGCCCTCGGTGCCCGGCGCGATCTGGTTGCGCAGGCGGATGTTGGCGAACGTGCCGCGGATCATGACCTCGTGGTTACCACGGCGCGAGCCGTAGGAGTTGAAGTCACGGCGCTCGATGCCGTGCTCCGTGAGGTACTTGCCGGCCGGGGTGTCGGCCTTGATCGCGCCGGCCGGGGAGATGTGGTCGGTGGTGACCGAGTCGCCGAGCTTGGCGAGCACCCGGGCGCCGGTGATGTCGTCGACCGGGGTCGTCTCCATCGTCATGCCCTCGAAGTACGGGGGCTTGCGCACGTAGGTGGACTCGGAGTCCCACTCGAAGGTGTTGCCGGTGGGGATCGACAGCGCCTGCCACTGGGCGTCGCCCGCGAAGACGTCCTGGTAGGACTTGTTGAACATGTCCTCGCCGATGGAGTTGGCGACGACGTCGTTGACCTCGGCCTCGGAGGGCCAGATGTCCTGGAGGAAGACGGGCTTGCCGTCCTGGTCGACGCCGAGGGCGTCCTTGGTGATGTCGACCTTCATCGAACCGGCGATGGCGTACGCGACGACCAGCGGCGGGGACGCTAGGTAGTTCATCTTGACGTCGGGGTTGATCCGGCCCTCGAAGTTACGGTTGCCCGAGAGCACCGAAGTGACGGCCAGGTCGTGGTCGTTGACCGCCTTGGAGACCTCTTCCGGCAGCGGGCCGGAGTTGCCGATGCAGGTGGTGCAGCCGTAGCCGACGAGGTTGAAGCCGACCTTGTCGAGGTAGGGGGTCAGGCCCGCCTTGTCGAAGTAGTCGGTGACGACCTTGGAGCCCGGGGCGAGGGTGGTCTTGACCCACGGCTTGCGGGTCAGGCCCTTCTCGACGGCCTTCTTCGCCACGAGCGCCGCGGCGACCATGACGTACGGGTTCGAGGTGTTGGTGCAGGAGGTGATCGCGGCGACGGTGACGGCGCCGTGGTCGATCTCGTACGTCGTGCCGTCGGGGGCGGTCACGGTGACCGGGTTCGACGGGACGCCGTCCGAGGCGGCCGGGGAGTCGGAAGCCGGGAAGGACTCCTTGCCCGCTTCCTCGTCGTCCGCGACGTAGTTGCGTACGTCCTGGGCGAACTGCGCCTTGGCGTTCGCGAGGACGATGCGGTCCTGCGGGCGCTTCGGGCCGGCGATGGAGGGGACGACCGTGGAGAGGTCGAGCTCCAGCTTCTCGGAGAAGTCCGGCTCGGCGGCCGGGTCGAGCCAGAGGCCCTGCTCCTTGGCGTACGCCTCGACGAGCGCGACCTGCTGGGCGTCACGGCCGGTCAGGCGGAGGTACTTCAGCGTCTCGTCGTCGATCGGGAAGATCGCGGCGGTGGAGCCGAACTCCGGCGACATGTTGCCGATGGTGGCGCGGTTCGCGAGGGAGGTGGCGGCGACGCCCTCACCGTAGAACTCGACGAACTTGCCGACGACACCGTGCTTGCGGAGCATCTCGGTGATGGTCAGCACGAGGTCGGTGGCGGTGGTGCCGGCCGGGAGCTCGCCGGTCAGCTTGAAGCCGACGACGCGCGGGATGAGCATGGAGACCGGCTGGCCGAGCATCGCGGCCTCGGCCTCGATGCCGCCGACGCCCCAGCCCAGCACACCGAGGCCGTTGACCATGGTGGTGTGCGAGTCGGTGCCGACGAGGGTGTCGGGGTACGCCTGGCCGTTACGGACCATGACGGTGCGGGCCAGGTGCTCGATGTTGACCTGGTGGACGATGCCGGTGCCCGGGGGGACGACCTTGAACTCGTCGAAGGCGGTCTGGCCCCAGCGCAGGAACTGGTAGCGCTCCTTGTTACGGCCGTACTCCAGCTCGACGTTCTGCGCGAACGCGTCGTTGGTGCCGAACTTGTCGGCGATGACGGAGTGGTCGATGACGAGCTCGGCCGGGGCCAGCGGGTTGATCTTCGCCGGGTCACCGCCGAGCTCCTTCACGGCCTCACGCATGGTGGCGAGGTCCACGACACACGGGACGCCCGTGAAGTCCTGCATGATCACGCGAGCCGGCGTGAACTGGATCTCCTGGCTGGGCTGGGCCTGGGAGTCCCATCCACCCAGCGCCCGGATGTGGTCGGCGGTGATGTTCGCGCCGTCCTCGGTGCGGAGCAGGTTCTCCAGCAGCACCTTCAGGCTGTAAGGGAGGCGCGCGGAGCCCTCGACCTTGTCCAGCTTGAAGATCTCGTACGACTCGTCGCCCACGCGCAGCGTGCTGCGGGCGTCGAAGCTGTTCGCCGACACGACAGTCTCCTTCTTCAATGTGCGCGTTCAACCGCGCCGCGCCTCATGTGCGGCCGGCGCCGCCTGCGGCCCCCACCATCCGCTAAGGTAAGGATTAGTTAGGTAACCCTTACCGAGCGGCGGCTGCGGTGCGCCTCGGCAGATATCTCGATGTCGAGATAACTCTAGTACATCGCCGCCGCGCGGTCATGCCCGGGCGCCCGTGTCCCGCGCCTCACCGGGACCCGAGACGACCGTTCCCCCTCACAGCCCGCCCTTCGGACTGCCTCCAGCGCGCCCCGCACACGGGCGGGCGACTTCGGAACGGGCGCGTTCCCGACGAAGGAGGCACAGACGTCACTCACCTTCCGCAGGAGTCTCCAGACCCTCCCGGGCGTCCGGCCGGCCATCAACCGCCACCGCCACTCATGGTCCGTCACGACCCGCGGACGCCACGACCCGAAGCGCACCACGAGCAGCGCCTGCCGGCGTGCACCGTCCACGGGCCGGACCCCTCCGGCCGGCGCAGGACGACACACCGTCGTCGCGACTGCCCCTCACCCGTTCGGCGGAGCCCCGCACGCCGGACCGTCGGGCGCACCTGACCCTTGAGGCGGGCGCCCACCAACGGCCCCGGGCGCCCGAACGCCACTGGAACCCCCCACCCCCGGCGCGATCTTCATCTCATATCTGAGATAGCGTGCGGCCATGGAAGACGACTACCTCGCACGTATCGGCAAGCTCATCCGTGACGCCCGACAGCATCGTGGCTGGACACAGAGCCAGCTCGCCGAGGCGCTCGCCACGAGTCAGAGCGCCGTCAACCGCATCGAGCGCGGTAACCAGAACATCAGCCTTGAGATGATCGCCCGCATCGGTGAAGCCCTGGACAGCGAGATCGTATCGCTCGGCTACGCCGGACCCATGCATCTGCGTGTGGTCGGCGGACGCCGGCTCTCGGGCTCCATCGACGTGAAGACGAGCAAGAACGCGTGCGTCGCACTGCTCTGCGGCTCGCTGCTCAACAAGGGCCGCACCGTGCTGCGCCGGGTGGCCCGCATCGAGGAGGTCTTCCGACTGCTGGAGGTCCTCAACTCCATCGGCGTACGCACCCGCTGGATCAACGACGGCGTCGACCTGGAGATCCTCCCGCCCGCCGAGCTCGACCTGGAGTCCATCGACGCGGACGCCGCGCGCCGGACCCGGTCGATCATCATGTTCCTCGGCCCGCTGCTGCACCGACTGGACCGGTTCACGTTGCCGTACGCGGGCGGCTGCGACCTCGGTACGCGGACGATCGAGCCGCACATGATCGCCCTGCGCCGCTTCGGCCTGGAGATCGCGGCGACCGACGGCTTGTACCACGCGCAGGTCGACCACGAGGTCCGGCCCGGCCGCCCCATCGTGCTGACCGAGCGCGGCGACACCGTGACCGAGAACGCCCTGCTGGCCGCCGCCCGGCACGACGGCACGACCGTCATCCGCAACGCCTCCTCCAACTACATGGTCCAGGACCTGTGCTTCTTCCTGGAGGCGCTCGGCGTGCGCGTCGACGGCGTCGGCACGACGACCCTCACGGTGCACGGGGTGCCGGAGATCGACGTGGACGTCGACTACTGCCCCTCCGAGGACCCGGTCGAGGCGATGAGCCTGCTGGCCGCCGCCGTGGTGACGGAGTCCGAGCTGACGATCCGCCGGGTCCCCATCGAGTTCCTGGAGATCGAGCTCGCGGTCCTGGAGGAGATGGGCGTCGACTGCGACCGCACGACGGAGTACGCCGCCGACAACGGCCGCACCCGGCTGGTGGACCTGACGGTCCGGCCCTCCAAGTTGGAGGCGCCCATCGACAAGATCCACCCGATGCCCTTCCCCGGGCTGAACATCGACAACGTGCCGTTCTTCGCGGCGATCGCGGCCTCCGCGCACGGCCAGACCCTGATCCACGACTGGGTCTACGACAACCGCGCGATCTACCTCACCGACCTCAACCGCCTCGGCGGCAGGCTCCAACTCCTCGACCCGCACCGCGTGTTGGTCGAGGGCCCGACCCGCTGGCGCGCCGCCGAGATGATGTGCCCGCCCGCACTGCGTCCCGCGGTGGTGGTGCTTCTCGCGATGATGGCGGCCGAAGGCACGTCGGTCCTGCGGAACGTATACGTGATCAACCGGGGCTACGAGGAGCTGGCGGAGCGGCTGAACTCGGTGGGGGCACAGATCGAGATCTTCCGGGACATCTGACCGGCGGGGATTTGTGCCCCTTGGACCCAAGGGGCACAACACCTCAACATGCCATCTGACCTGCGAATACTCACCTTCACGGCCCTTCACTGATCACTGTCGCTTTTCAGTACCTTGTGTAACGCATGTGCAAGATGATCCTGAATGGTTGACGGTACGTCAGAGATGCCTGAGTATCCGTCAGCCATCACGGAGGGTTGTCGCCGAAGTGGCCTCGCAACGTCCGATGTCGATCGTGCCACGCCGACCTCGTGTGGTCGACGAGGTGAACCGTCATCTGCCCGACGTCTCCAGCCTCGCGACGCAGCCCGGGTTCCGGCCGCGCATCCGAGTCCTCCGGCTGACCACTTCGCCACGCAGAAGAGGACCCGCACCACGTGGGCGCGGGTCCTCTGTCGTAGACGGGCGCCGTGTCACGGGCTCAGCCTGCGCCCACCTCGTGGGAGCACCCGCCATGACGTCCGGGCCGGCGGGGTGTCGGGCCGCCCTACGATGAGCAGCGTGACAAGCCTCCGCGCCCCAGACTCTGGTCCTCAGCACATAGCCGTGGGGACCGCCGAGACCGACCGACAGCTGACCGACTCCACCCGCCTGATGCCTTCCGCCGACATGGCCGCCTTCACTGCCTGGTGCGCGAGCGTCGGTCGGCGGCCGCTGCCTGCTACCCCGGAGACTGTCACTGAGTACGTGGCGTACTTGACCGTAACCCCGTCACCGCCGGACGACGGTGACGGCCGGGGCGGTGCGCTTCTCGCGGGCCGTGACGTGGGCCTGTACGCGGACGCTTGAGGCGAGGACCACGGGGCCACTGGAGCGTTCGGCCTCAGCCATCGCTCGGCCGACCGCGAGCCAGGCGTTGCCCTGGTCGTGCTGTTTGAGCAGCAGGCTGGTCGAGTTCTGGTAGGCCGTGGCCAGCAACGCGGCGCGGGCGTCTCCGTCGTCCCCTTCGTTGGCGGCCGGCCGGAGGTCGGCGACCAGGCCGGGCAGGATGCGTGTTCGGTCACGGTCGCACCATGCTCACGGTCAAAGCACTCACCGCGCTGAGAAGTACCGACGGGGCCTGGCCGAGATCGAGAGCGTGCCGGTGCAGCACGATGCCGGAATGGCGAACCATGTGGCCGGCGTGAGGTGCGTTGCCTTTCGCGTACACGAGGTGCCCGTTCTTCAGCCCGAGGGAGGTGCAGTACGCCAGCATCTGGTAGAGGTCGGCATCGGGATAGCCCTGCGGTCTGCCCGCCTTGTACTTCGCGTCGGCCACAGCCAGCGGAACTCCGGACTCCCCGTACCAGACGAGGTCCGGTCGCATCCGGATGGCGCCGCCTTCATCCAGGTGGATGTTCCTGGCCTGCAGTGTGGCGTGCCCGCCGTATGCAGTCAGGGCCTCGCGGAGCGCAACGCAGACGAAGTCCTCGGCAGCAAGCTCCAGTTGATCATCCGCGACCCACGCTCGCCCCGGTGCAGCCTGCGGATCTCTGCCCAGTCCTCCACGGAAATCACCCTCTTCTCCTGACCTTCGATCAAGATCAGGATGGTCGGAAGACCACGAGGGGGTCAGTTTTGATCCGCCGTCAGAGGGTTACGATTCACCCGTCGCCGACAGGGGGCGTATCAGACGTCGGTCAGCTGGTGAGTGGAGGGTGTTGACCTTGCCTTCACCGCTCGGCGAGACCACACGTACACCAGAGCTCCTGGGGCGACCAGGACAACAGCAACGATTACAAGTGCGACGCCGCCTCCGGCCATGACAACGGCCCAGACAATCCATGCCGTCACAGCTACCGTCACGATAGCGACGAACCGTCGCAGGGCACCGAAGGTGATTCGGGCAAAGCGAGGAAGATCCGCTGAGCTGAGGCTTTCATCATTCCTACACCGATCTTGCACATGCTGAAGATACCTGCAGGTTCGGCAACCGCAAGTGGCATATGTAGTGTCTTGAATCACATGACACCGGGTAGCAGGGCGATTACTTTGCACTTGCGTAGTGGCGCAAGCGCAGACCTCACTTGAGCCGCGCTCGACGCCACGGCGGAGCCCTCCCCACCTCGGTGCGGCCAAATTTGAGCCGACGGGTCGTCTACGCGGCCCTGCCGGACAACTTCCAGTCCACGCGACCTCGCTTCTGCAACCGAACAAACATCTTAATAGCGAACTTCTAAGGGCTTGCGGCGAGGATCAAGGGCGACCTAATGTCCGCAACGCTCAAGCCAGTCGATCTGCGCCACGGGGGGGCTCATGCGCAGAGTTGAACGACCTGCCGTGCTGCCGTCACTTGCTGCAACCGCCGCAACACGCACAGGCCGCAAACAGCCAGTAGTCGCGGGGTCAGTCCGCGTATCCGGTTGCCCATCAGCGCACTGATCACTTTGGCGAACACTGCCCACTTTTAGGCAAATTGGGCGAGAAGCGCAGGCGCTCTCGGTCCACTGCTTGACCTGGGGACCACCTCTCCAGCCATCTTTGCGGGCTGAACCGCGCCCGCTACTTTTCGAGAGCGATATGAAGAGACCTATATGGACGGTGGCAGCCATCGCGATGATGGCCGTCACCCTCGGGGGGCTGCCAGCGCACGCCGCCCCGACGTCGAGCGTTGCCGCAACCGCAGCCGGCGAGACTGACCCGATCGATCCGCCTCTGTACGACGCGACCTCAGCGGGCGGGAAGATCCGCGTCAACGTCGTCACCGAAAAGCGCGCCGACGTGGCAAGTGCCGCAACCGCTGGCGAGACGGTGCAGGCGTTCGAAGCACTCCCCGTGGTCACCCTCAAGGTGGACGCGGGCGGCCTGGACGAACTGTCGACGCAGCCCGGGGTGGTCAGCGTCACGGAAGACCTTGCCGTGTCGCCGTCCCTGGACGAAAGCGTGCCCCTGATCGGCGGCGACAAAGCCATCAAGTCGGGTATGACCGGCGCGGGCAGTGCCATCGCCATCTTGGACACCGGCGTTTCCACCAGTCACCCCTTCCTCAAGGACCGGGTCATCGCGGAGGCGTGCTTCTCCTCGAACGACCCGGCCTACGGTTCCACCAGCCTGTGCCCCAACGGCAGTGCGCAGCAGGAAGGTGCCGGCTCGGCCAACGTAGACACCGGACCCTGCGCGACCATCGCTCAGTGCGACCACGGAACGCACGTGGCCGGCATCGCCGCAGGCAACGGCACAGGCGTAGCCGGAGCCCCTGCGTCGGGCGTCGCCCCCGGAGCGAACCTCATCGCCATCCAGGTCTTCAGCAAGTTCAACTCGGAGCAGTACTGCGGCGCTGAGCCTGTGCCGTGCGTCAAGAGTTTCGCCAGTTCACAGATTGCAGGCCTGGAAAAGGTCTGGCAGCTGCAGCAAGCCGGAACGCCTGTCGTGGCTGCCAACCTCAGCCTCGGCGGTGGGGTGCACTCCGTTGCATGCGACAAGGATGCCCGCAAGCCGGTGATTGACCGTCTGCTCAGCGTCGGCGTCGCTACTGTCGCCGCTGCCGGAAATAACGCGCTCAGTGGCTCCGTCAACAGCCCCGCCTGTGTCGCGTCGGCAATCGCCGTCGGTTCCAGCAACGACGACGACGAAGTTTCCTCCTTCTCCAACCGGGGCGCTCTGCTCGACTTCTTCGCGCCCGGCAATGCGATCATCTCCTCGGTTCCCGGCCGCGAGTTCAACTCCATGGACGGCACGTCCATGGCCGCGCCGCACGTGGCCGGAGCCTTCGCTGTGCTCCGTCAGAAGTATCCCGAGAAGAGCATCACTGAGCTCGAGGCCCTGCTGAAGAGCACCGGGAAGACGGTCACGGACACCGACACGGGAATTGCGGTCCCCCGGATCGACATCGGCCGAGCTGTCGGCGGGACCGACCCCACACCGCCTCCTGCTCCCGATGCCAAGCCGCGCCCTAGCACCATCATCAACGATGCGGACATGGCGATTCTCGACCTGGCCGCCATCCATTCGCCGATCACGGTGACGGATATACCTGGCAAGGCGCCGAAGGCGTTGCAGGTGCACGTCGACGCAACGCATGACTGGCGGGGAGAGGTGAAGATCAACCTGATCGACCCCGCCGGTAAGTCCTACCTCCTCAAGGCTTCGGAGGGAACGCAGAACGGCGGCACGATCGACAGCACCTACACCGTTGACGCCAGCACCTCCACGGCGAAGGGGACCTGGAAACTCCGCGTTGAGGACAGGTCCAGCGGAGGCGTCGGCATACTCACCGGCTGGTCCCTGACCTTCCCCTCGTTCGAGAAGACCGGCGCAGCCGCCATCCCGGATCTGGGAAGGCTCAACTCCGACATCACGGTTGATGGCTTCTCTGGGAAGGCATCTGCTGCACTGCAGGTCCACACCGACATCACGCATGAGTGGGTCGGAGACCTCAAGATCAGCCTCATTGACCCGAACGGCAAGTCCTACCTGGTCAAGTCGACGTCCTCGACCGCTGATGCCACAGGTACGTTCACCGTCGATGCCAGCACTTCTCCGGCCGCGGGCACCTGGAGGCTGGAGGTTCAGGACACCTCCACGGGTGCCACCGGGACCCTCAACGGATGGTCGTTGACGTTCCCTGCCTTCGAGAACCAGGCAAACCTCGCGCTCCCGGACCCCGGAGCTCTGACATCCTCCACTGTCGTGAAGGGGATCAAGGGCAATGCGCCCAAGGAGCTCAAGGTCTACGTCGACGCCACACATGACTGGCTTGGCGACGTGGAGATCTACCTCGTCGACCCCAGCGGTGCACTGCACCTGGTGAAGGCGGACTCTGAACTGGAGTCCGGCGGAAACCTCAAGCACGTGTACACCGTCGACGCCAGTGCGGCACCGGCGGCCGGCACCTGGGGACTACGCGTTGAAGATGTTTCCGCAGGAGCTTCAGGCAGCCTTAACGAATGGTCGCTTTCCTTCTAGTCCGGGCTTCACGCACACAAGTCCCCTATCGAGGGCATATAAACGGCCTCCGTTTTTTAGGTAAGCGCTCGACCGGTCTTCACCGGTCGGGCGCTTACTCGCGTTTTCACCATGTCCATATATTGAGCACATCATTACGCGCAGCACTCGTGCCTCGTGCGCCGTTTGTCTCAATTACATATAGCGCGAGCCTCAGGCTTCAGCGATCGCGGCCCCTCGATGCTCAAGTAAAGCTCAGAAGATGTAAAACATTGTCGCGCATGGGCAGTTCCTGTGGAAGACTCTTTTCGAGCGGGACACCTTCGCGAAAGGTGAACCTCGAAAAGGGGGCGGGGGCTATTTAGGGGTAAAATCACCCCTCTTTTTTTTGAGGCGCACGTTCTCTGCTGTCTTTCACGCTTTCTCAAAAACCAGTAACGGAGACCTGAACATGTCTAGAATTCCAAAGACCTCGCGCGCGACTATCGTCGGCCTGGCCACTGCTGCGGCAGCTGCGATGACGATCGTGGCCCTCCCCTCCAGCGCCTCCGCCACAGACATCACGACTCCGGCCGGCTACGAGGAGTACCTCAACAATCAGGTCGAGTTCGGCGTCGACGGCGCCAGCGAGACGCTGGGTGACTTCCAGGAGCTGTCCAGCAGCGACCAGGAGAGCTTCATGACTCTCTTGAACGACCCGCAGCGCGGCCAGGAGCTCGGGGACTTCCTCTCGGACACCGCCGGCGGCGTGATCGACGAGGAAAACTTCGAGACCCAGATGACGAAGGAGACTGAAGGCGGAGACGTCGTCCTGACCGCCGAGATCGACGTCAAGGACAACGTTGCTGCCCCCGACCCCGATGACGATCTGTCCGACCCTTCGGTGACGTACAAGGACAAGACGATCACCTACTCCGTCTACGACAAGATCTTCGGAGTCAAGGTCACTCGCGTGACGATCGGCGTCAACTACCGGTACTCGTCTTCGCGAGTGAGCAAGGTGTACAGCGGGTTCGCCTCGCACAAGAACTTCGTCCCGTTCTCCGACTTCTCGCACGGCATCGTCTCGAAGTGGATCTCGGCGAACCCGGCTAACAACGCACATGCCGAGACGGTCTGGCAGGGCACGTGGGCCGGTTTCGACTGGGACGCCCGCCAGCGCGTGTGGGCCGACCAGGCCGGCTTCAAGGGCGGCTACCTCAAGAAGTAGTCTCCTGAGGAAAAAGCCTTTACCTTGTTAGAGCCGACCGTGGGGTGCCACTGAACACGGTCGGCTCTGGCCGTTGGACAATCGAAAACGTTCTGGGTGAACGCACACCGCGTCATCCTCCACAAAGGGGAATGCATGTTCGGGGCAATGACCATCGGGGAAAAGATTCAATTTGCGGCCTATGTCCTTGCGTTGGTTGGCGTAGTGGCTGGAATTGTCTGGTTCGTCCGCCACAAAAGCTCGTAAGCGACCTCTCAGCAACATGCCGGCAGTCCGTAACCGGTGACAGCATTCCGCCATTCATGGTGGTGCAGCACATGCCCGTGGGTCCTGGACGCCGTAACGATCCTCTGGCTGATCGCAAGGCCCTGACCCAGGGCTTCGGCGTAGTCGGCTGACGTCCGGTTGCTGACGGCTCGTCGGGTTGGGTGGGGTCCGAAACAGAGCAGGCACGGACGTCCGTGATCATGGAGTTCTCGACGCTCTGTGACCTTGGACTGCCCGTGCCTGCCGACGCATCATCCCTGATCTCCCCTGCCCTTGACCAGCTCAGACCACATCCGGAGGCCTCCGGGAGCGAGATGCCCAGCCTGCTGGAACGCCTCGCTCAGGTCCCGGGCCCCCGCGATCCGCGGGGAGTACGGCACCCGCTCGTCACGGTCCTCGCTCTCACGGCCTGCGCGGTCCTGGCCGGGGCACGGTCCCTGCTGGAGGTAGGGGAATGGGTCGCCGACGCGCCGCCGGCCCTGCTCGAGCGACTCGGCGGTGTCATCGACCGGCTGTTCCCGAAACGGTCCTGGCCTGCGGAGTCCACGATCCGGCGACTGCTGGCCAGAGTCGACGCGGACGCCCTGGACAGGGCTGTCGGGGCCTGGCTCGCGGACCGGCAGACCAGGGACGAAGGGTTGCGGGCACTGGCGGTCGACGGGAAGTCGTTGCGGGGTGCGGCCCGCGCCAAGGGAAGGAAGATCCACCTACTGGCCGCCTGCGACCACACGAGCGGCCTGGTCCTGGCCCAGCTGGACGTGGGTGAGAAGACCAACGAGATCACCTGCTTCCGCCCCCTCCTCGACACACTCGAGAACCTGGCCGGCCGAGGACCGTATCCGCAACGCGCGCGCCACCGGCCTGCGCAACCTGCCCCTGCACGACACCGCGCAAAACCAGATCTGGCTGGAGATCGTCCAGCTCGCCCTCGACCTGCTGGCCTGGCTGCCCATGCTCGCCCTGACCGGCAGACCGAGGCTCTGGGAGCCCCGCCGCCTGCGCCTGCGACTGTTCTCCGCCGCCGCCCAGCTCGTCACCACCGCCCGCCGCCGGCACCTGAGATTCACCCACCACTGGCCCTGGACCGACGTGATCACAGGCGCGATCCAGCGACTCGACGCACTCCCGAACCCTGGATGCCGAGTAGCCGAGGGGGATCTCACCCCTCGGCTCTCACAGAACCGTGCGTAACAGTCTCCCGTTACACGGCTCTTGTCGTTCTGGTCATCAGACCGATACGGCACCCGTGGTCAGGCGCCAGTGCGCGAACATGCGGGGGTATCGCTGGGCGATCTCCTGCATCTTCGCGATGGCCTTCCGCTGGGACGCGAGCCGTTTGTACTTCTGGCGGATCCAGCGCACCAGGTAGGCGTTGATGCGCATCACGAAGGGGATCAGCTCCCACGGCCTGAAGCGGCTGTAGTAGTTGAGCCAGCCCGCCACCACAGGGTTGATCCTGCGGGCGAGCTCCTGCAATGCCAGGTCCGAGCGGGTGTGCAGGTGCCAGACCGCAACTCCCGCCCCATCTTTTTCAGGGCGTCCTTGCTGACCGCCGGGTCGAACCCCAGGAACAGGTTCCCGTGCCGACTCCGGTTCCTCCTGGCGCGGAACGTGTGCCCGAGGAAGGTGAACGACGTGTGCTCGTAAGCGCCACGTCGGTGGCCGTCCTTGCAGTAGATGATCCGGGTCTTGTCCGGGTGCAGCTGCAACCCGACTTCGACCATCCTGTCCGTGAGCGCGGCCAGCACCTGGCGGGCCTGGCGCTCGGTGACGCAGTGCAGCACCGCGTCGTCCGCATACCGTTCGAACCAGAACGGACGGGAACTCCCGGTCCATCCAGGTGTCGAACGCGTAGTGCAGGAACAGGTTCGCCATGACGGGAGATACCGGGGCCCCTTGAGGGGTCCCGCGCTCCCGCTCCAGCAGGGAGCCGTCGGGCATGACGAGCGGGGCAGCGAGCCACCGCCGCACGTACAACTTCACCCAGACGGCATCGGTGTGCGCTTCCACCGCCTTGACCAGCAGGTCCCAGGGCACGCTGTCGAAGAACTTGGCGATGTCGAACTCCACCAACCAGTCCCTTTTCCAGCAGCGTTCCCTGCATTTTTCAACCGCATCCAAGGCGGACCGTCCGGGCCGGTATCCGAAGCTGTCCGGGTGGAAAATTGGCTCCACCCTGCACATCAAATGCCGGGCCACCACGGCCTGTGCCACACGATCAGAAACAGCGGGAATGCCAAGCATCCTCGTGCCCCCGCCATGCGGCTTGGGAATGGCCACCGCGCGCACCGGAGGCGGAAAATACGAGCCCGACGACATGCGATTCCAGACCTTATACAGATTGTTCTTCAGGTCCTTCTCGAACTCGGCGATGCTCTGCCCATCCACTCCGGGTGCACCCTTGTTATCCCTGACTTCCTCCCAGGCCTCCTTGACTTCCCACTTCGAAATCTCAAACGGCTTGGCCGATGATTTCAACTGGCCCATCGAACTCCGCCCGGAAACTGTCCGGTTGATGCGATCAACTCAGTCACGAACGACCCGGCCCCTTCGCTCCGCCCCCGTTACAGGGGCTTCATCACTACTACGAGCCGGTCCGCCAGCAGGTCCCGCATCGGTACTCGACCCCTTGCAGTGCCTGCTGCTTGGGGCACTCCCTCTCGTCCGCCGCGCGGCGGGCTGTATCGGGTCCTGCCTTCTCCTGTTCCATACGGAAGCCGCAGACCGGACTCACGTCGCCTACATGCCGGACACCACCTGGCCAATAAGCGGGCACCCGCCAGGCTCATCCCGGAGTTCTGGTCACACCCCGGTTTCGATGTCGTCTGTTTGTTTTTCGACACGTCAGCAGCGATTCACTTACGTTCGTCTTCCCGATTCCCACCTGACGCCTCTTACGACGCCTTTTCCTCATCGCTCACCACGACAGTCTCTAGCTAACGCAACATGAGGCGGTTTAGAGCCTCCCCCCACAGGGCGGTCTGAAGGGCCACAAAACCTTCATCTCCCACACAGCATCACTTCCAGAAGTTGCCTACGACCAACTCCCTTACATGTTCAGGACACAAGACCAGCAGCAACGGCCCATCCCGACGAACTCGCACCGCCCACCGGAGCCGTGGAACCCGGCGCACACCCGACGCGACAGCCGGGTCATCGTCCTACCCGTCACCGACCCGACAAGCCAAAACGGGCCGCCGGAGAATCCGACGACCCGTCACGAAAGATCGAGGTTAAGGAGTCGTCCATTCTTCCCTCCGATGAAGCGTGGAGCACTGAGGCGGGCTTCAACGCAATCCGCGGCAGACCAATGCTGCGGGAAGGGGTCAGGGTGATCGCGTCGGGGTGAACAGCCGTCAGCAAGTCACACGCCGCTTGCCAGACTTTCACCGGATCCCCGAGCCGTTCGGGGAGCGCCACTGCCCCTGCAGCGCCGACCCTGTACGCCGACCAGCAGCCCACTCCGCACTGCCAACCCTGTACAGAGCCGAAAGAACAGCCAGGGTGGTGGGAGCCTTCTGGGACATTTCTGGGACTTCCGGCCCCATCAGCCGGCAAGAGCGTGAAACAACCGAAAGACCATTCGCGCAGGTCAGCGACCGAATCCCTCTCATCGTTGCAGGTCACCGCCCTGCCAGGTCTCTTCCGGGACATCTGACGGGCGGGGTGTCGTGCCCCTTGGGGACACGGGGCACGACACCCCTAAACACGCGACGACCTGTGGCTATACCCTTTCTCGGCCTTCCATTGATCACCGCTGTTCTTCATCACCTTGTGCAACGCGTGTGCAAGATGATCTTCAATGGGTGACGATGTATCAGGAATACCTGATATTCCGTCACCTTTCACGGAGAGTGCTCGCCGGAGGGGCCTCGCAATGCCCGCACCGACGCTGCCACTGGCGTTCCTGCAAGTCGGAGTCGACTACGACCAGTTTCGGCCCGGACCTCTACACGTACCGGGCGAACATTCGCCCAGCCGCCTCGGAACCCGGGGTGATACGCCTCGGTCCCCGGCTCGTTGATCAGTGCCATGGCCAGGGTGTTCTACACGGTCAGGACGAGTGCGGTGCGGGCACGGCGCGTGGCGCAATCAAGTCAACGCACGGGGCGTACCAGCGGGAGGGGATGGCGGGCGCGTACATCGACGCCAGCAAGGTCATCAAGACCACGAAGGGGCCGGCGAAGCCGCCGTTCGGAACTCTCTCGCGTCAGGAGCTGATTCCGGCATGGCCCGCGAGGTGGAACGTTTCCTGGAGGAGACGGCTCCCGGTGCCTGAAACCACCATGTGCGACCCCGGGCGCCTGCAGCTCTGACCCTCAACCGGGCCAGCGCTGTCTTCAGGTTTCGAACCCAAGACCTGCGCATGACGAGAGCGATCGCGCCTGGTGGTGCCGCACCCTGCTTCCTGATGACGTTTTCCCAGATCGCCGTGTGGGGCAGTCTCCCCTGTGCGGCCGCGTGCTGGCTCGTCCAAAGGCGTCTGTCCACCGGCTGTCCACCGCTGCGCCCCCTCCTGGCGGCGTCCAGTGACGCGCCACCACTGGAGGACCATCGCGACGCTCGTAGAAGTCGGCCCTGAACCGGAGCAGCACGGTCAGGGGGCAGAGGCCCGTTTCGGTCCGTCCGGAAGAGCCCTCCCTCGTGTCCTCGGGGGAGGCTCCGACGAGCGGGGACCCGACCGCTCAGGCCTGGCGGTGCGATACGACCGTACGGATACGGTCGGGCGGATCCGCGTGTCTCGGCCCACCGGGCCGGAAGGGGGCACGTACGGACGCCGCGCCCCCGTACAGACGTCAGGCCGTACGGAAGTGACGCTCCGTCCGGTCAGTGCCCGCCCGGCTGAAGTCCCCCCGGCTGAAGCCCGGCGTCGCGGGCGAGGAGGGCGGCCTGGACGCGGTTGTCGCAGTCGAGCTTGGTGAGGATGCGGCTGACGTACGTCTTCACCGTGGCCTCGCTCATATGCAGCCGCCGCCCCGCGTCCGCGTTGGAGAGCCCCTCCCCGAGCAGCGCCAGCACCTCGCGCTCCCGGGTGGTGAGCCCGTCGAGCCGGCGCCGCGCGGCCTCCCCGCGCGTGGTGGCCCCAGTGGCGGAGAGTACGTCCGCCACATGCCGGGTGGCCGCGGGTGAGAGATACGCGTTGCCCGCCGCCGCGGCCCGCACCGCCTGGATCAGCTCGTCGGGCGCGGAGTCCTTCAGCAGGAACCCCGCACCGCCGTGGCCGAGCGTCCGCAGTACGTTGTCCCGCTCGCCGAAGGTGGTGAGGATCAGGACCCGTACCTTCGGCGCGGCGCGGCCGAGCTCGACCAGCGCCGTCAGCCCGTCCATCACCGGCATCTGGATGTCCAGCAGCGCCACGTTGACCCCGCCGCCCCGGGCCTTCTCCACCGCCTCGCGGCCGTCCCCGGCCTCGGCGACCACGTCGATGTCGTCGGCCGAGGTGAGGATCATTCTGATGCCGGCCCTGATGAGCGGCTCGTCGTCGGCGACGAGGACCCGGATCACACAACCTCCTGCGCGGTGCCGATCATGACATTGTCAAGGAGAACGGACGGAGTGGCCCCGCCATCATGCCCTGTACGGGCCGACCCGCCGCACGGAGCCCCGCATCACGTCGCCTTGTACGTCTCCTTGGAGACCAACTTCCCGTCCTGGAAGCAGAACCGGAAGACAGTGAGGAAGTCGACCCCCTGGTCGTCCTCGGAGGTGAAGTGTCGGCACGTCGCTCCGTCGGGCAGCTTGGGCCCCTGGTCCGCCAGGTCCGAGGTGAGCCACGAGTCCTCTTCGGGGAGCCTGGCCCGGATGTCCGCCTCGGCGTCCCCGACCTTCGCCTCCTCGTAGACGCTCGGCAAGATCTCCGCCTTCTTCACCTCTTCCGTCATGACGCCGATCCCCCAGACGCCCAGGCCGATGACGCCCGCGACGAGGACGACGGCGGTGACGGCGCAGCCGATGGCGACGTTCTTCCTGGTACTCATAATGGCGGTGAACTCCCTCTGTGGATCTGCCCCGTTGATGACCGTTCCACCGTCGTCCACCGTCCTCGGACCCAGCTGCCCCCGAACGTCGCGAGCCGGTACGACGGAGGTCGCGCCGTACGGCCCCGCGCCCCGGGCATCGTTCCCCGCCCCGTGTCCCCCGAGGTGCCCCGCCCGGCCCTCCGCCCCGCTTCCCGCCTTGCTCTCCTCCCCGTACGGCAGCATCCCCGCGATCCGGAAGCCGCCGTCCTCGGTGGGCCCGGTGTGCACCATGCCGCCGACCCGGCCGACCCGCTCGTGCAGCCCTTTCAGCCCTTGGCCGCCGCTGACCTCCGGCGGCACCTCGGGCGCTCCGCCCGGCACGGGCCCGTTGGTGACCTCCACGACCAGGCTGTCCGGTTCGTACCGCAGGGCAAGGCGTATCGGGGCACCCGGCGCGTGCTTGTGAGCGTTGGTCAGCCCCTCCTGGACGATGCGGTACGCCTCGTGGTCAGCGGCGGGCGCCAACGGCCTCCGGACACCGCTCCGGTCCAGCGACACCGCCGTGCCCGCGCCCCTGGACGACTCGACCAGGCCGTCGATGGCGGCGGTGGTACGGGGCGCGTACGGCACCGAGGCGCCGTCGCCCACCGGCTGCCGCTGGCGCCCCTGGTGTTCCCGGTGCTCCCCGTACTCCCGGTAGGAAATCTCCCCCTGGTTCCCCTGGTGAGACTGATGCCCCTGGTACTGCTGCTCGTTCTGTTGCTCCCAATACTCCGCCTCGTCGTGGAGCACCCCCACCGCCGCCCGCAACTCCGCCATCGCGGTGACGGAGGCGCCCCGCAGGATCCGTACGGCCTCCCGCTGGCTCCCGGTCAGCTCCGGGTCGACCTGGAGGGCGCCCGCGTGCACGGAGATCAGGGCGAGCTGATGGCCGAGGCTGTCGTGCATGTCATGGGCGATGCGGTTGCGCTCCAGCAATCGCGCCTCACGGGCCACCATCGCCTGCTCGCGCCTGAGTTGCTGATTGTTCTGCCACAACGCGCTGAGCAGTCGCCGCCGTTGGTCCCGGTAGCGGCCGACGAGGGCCGGCACCACGGCCAGAGTCAGGAATGTCACGACGTTCCACCCGAGGGTGACGGGCAGCACGGGCGCGGCCCCCGAGGTGATGTCGTGGTACAGGCCCGGGACGGTGTGGAGCACACACGCGGCCCCGAAGGCGGTGGCCACCCGCCAGGGTTCCGTGATCCGCCGCCCCGCCGACCAGGCGGCGCAGACCAGCAGCACGGAGGCCATGACGCTCCACCCCCCGGCCAGCGGGGCGGAGAGGATGAGGACGGTCGCGGGCAGCGCGTGGCGCGCGGGCGCCAGCAGGGCCATCGCCCCGGCGAGGAGGACGGTCCGCGCGTCGAGCGTGTCCACCCACGCGCCGATGCCCGTGGCGAGCCCGGCGAGGGTGACGGCGAGCACCGCCTCCCCGACGATACGGGCGGGGCTCCAGAGCACACCGCCGCTCAACCGCCGCCGGAGGCCCCGAACGGCGAGCCCGGCGGAACGTACCCGTCGATCTCCCACATCCGTACCTGCCCTCACATCCACATCCACTTCCCTGTCCGCATACACCGGACCGACGGTAGGACCCCCGGAAGAACGCGTGCATCGGCCGGGCGTCGTGCCACCGTACGAGGAAAGTTGACACCTTTCGTCGCCCAGGATCGCGACTTCCGGAGACTGCGCCGGGCCGGTCGTGCGGCCGACGATGGACGGACCGAATCGGGGCCACGCGGACAACGGGAGATGCCACATGGACAGCACGGGCACGGAGTCGAGTGCAGGAACGGGCGCGGAGAAGGACAGGGCCGCCGTCAGCCTCACCAAGGCCACCCCCGCCCCAGTCCCGGCCCCCACCACTGCGGAAGCACCGGACATCCAGTCCCACGACACCTTCGTCATCAAGAAGACACTGAGCCTCACGGCCGGCGAGTACGTGGTGAGCGTGGCCCGGCCGGACGGCTCCGAGGGCCAGCCCGTCGCATACGCACGCGAGAAGCAGCTGTCGCTCAGGGGACAGGTGACCGTCTATACGGACGCGTCCAGGAAGTCCGTTCTCGCCGCCTTCAAGGGCCGCGACCACGAAGTGGGCTACATGTACGACGTGCGGGACGCTTCGGGCCAGTCCTTGGGGTCGTTCTACGAGGACGCGGGCGCGTCTTTCCTCCGCAGGACATGGCAGGTGCGCCAGCCGGGGACGATGAAACTGACCGGCCGCGAGCACAGCCGGGTGGTGGCCTTCGTCCGGTTCATCTGGGAGTTCGTGCCGTATCTCGAATACGTACCGTTCATCTGGCCGTACCGCTTCGAGTACACCGAGAGCGGCAAGCCGCTGATGACCGTCACCAAGAAGCTGGGGCTGCACACCCGGTACGTACTTGAGATCCTCGCGCCCGACATCGACCGCCGCCTCGCCATAGCCCACACGCTGGCTCTGGACGCCCTGGAAGTGGACTGACACGTACATCACTCCCGCTACGGCGATACAAGTCAGGTACGCCACGGACAGCCGTTGCGCGTCGTGTTGCCGACACGCCACAGGCTCGGCGGTCTTGTCGTAGCGGGTCGCGATGCCGCGCCACTGCTTGAGCCGGTTGAAGCACCGTTCCACGACGTCGCGCCGCTTGTAGAGCTGCTTGTCGAAGCTTGGCGGGCGTCCGCCCCGGCTGCCGCGCCGGAGCCGGTTGCGGACCTGGTCGGCCCGCTCGGGGATGGTATGGCTGATGCAGCGACGCCTGAGCCAGGTTCGTATCGCACGGGAGCTGTAGCCCTTGTCGCCCAGCACGTGAGCCGGCCGCACCCGGGGCCGCCCCGGCCCGGGGCGGGGCACCCGGATCGCTTCCATCACGGCGGTGAACTGCGTGCAGTCGTTGGTGATCCCGCCCGTGAGAGCGAAGGCGAGCGGACGCCCGAAAGCGTCACAGGCCAGGTGAATCTTGCTGGTCAGGCCACCCCGCGAGCCTCCGAGGCATGGGCTGCGGCGTCCCCGGCCGCGTCCACCCGGGCCTGCGCGGCCCGGAGCATCCGCTCGAAGGTGCCGTCCAGGGCCCACCGGCGAAACCGGGTGTGCAGCGTCTACCACAGCCCATACCGCTCAGGCACGTCCGGCCAGGCCGTGCCGGTGCGGAACTTGCACACGATCCCGTTGAGCACCCTTCGATCGTCCCACCGCTTCCGCCCCCCGCAAGGACGCAGGCAGCAGTGGCCGAACGAACTCCTCTTCCTCATCGGACAGTTCAGGGCGACGTATCACCCGCCCATGAACCACCACTCAAGCTCAATCGAAGACACGACTAGCGCCAAGGTCTCGGCGACTGCGCTCCGCCCGACGCCGAGTAGAACCGAAAGGGCACCGTTAGCCGAGGGAGTCCCCTGGGACTTCCAGCCCCACCAACCAGCATGGGCGTGAAACAACTGAAAGACTATTTGCGCAGGTCAGCGATCGAAGACTTCTCATCGTGGCAGGTCACCGCTGGCTGGTCTCTTCCGGGACATCTGACGGGCGGGGTGTCGTGCCCCTTGAGGGCAAGAGGCACGACGGGTCCTGACCCCGGAGCGGGACCTCCTGGGCCGAGTCCTGGCGGAGACGGTCAATGGCCGTACGATCACCTCCACCTACGACGCGGTGGGCAACCGTTTGACTCGCACGACCCCGTCCGGGCTGGCATCGGCATGGACGTATGACGCCGCCGACCGACCCCTGACCCTCTCGACGGCGGGCAACACCCTTACCTTCACCCACGACGCCACCGGTCACGAGACACAGCGTGCCGTCGGCGGTGTCACCCTCAGTCAACGCTGGGATGAAACCGGCCGAATCACCGCACAGACAGTTACTTCCGCCGCCGATGACCTCATCCAACACCGCACCTACGCCTACCGGCCCGACGGCTACGTCACCCAGATTCGCGAACTGACGTCCGGTACTCGCCACTTCACCCTGGACCCGGTCGGCCGGGTAACGCGTGTACAAGCGCACGGCTGGACCGAGTGCTACGCCTACGACGCGGCCGGGAACCAAACCCACGCCTCGGTGCCAGGCCAGGAAGTCTCTGGCGAGAGGACGTTCACCGGAACTCTGGTCCGCAAGGCGGGCCGCACCGTGTACGAACACGACGCCGCGGGCCGCCTGATCTGTAAGACCCGCAAGCTGCTCAACGGTCAGACCCGGACGTGGGCCTACGCGTGGAGTGCCGAGGACAGGCTCATGCGGGTCGTGACGCCGGACGGCGAGACGTGGACGTACTCCCATGACCCCCTGGGCCGCCGCATCGGGCAAGACCGACCCGAAGGGCGCGAGGGTTCACAGCCGAGATCGCCCGCAAGGGCGTGCAGGGGGTACGGGTTGCCCTGTCTGCACGAGCACGCCTGTGCCCAGGCGTCAGGTGAAACGGCAACGTCCGATGCGCAACGCTTCGCCCCTTTACCACATATGACCAGCGGAAGTCATCTCTCCGTTTCTCCGGTGCGGCTGGTTATGATCGGAACCTCACGTCGCGTCAACGCCGAACCGGACTTCCCCCAGTCCTGAACCCAGGACTGCGTCTGGTCTCGGCGGTCGGGCCGTCCCCACTGGTTCCCCGCTCTCCGAGGACTGATGTCTCCTATAGAACCCGAAGGCACACAAGGGCAGCCGGCGACTCTCCGGCGGCGTACTTTGCGCCTGCGTACGCTGCTTATTTGGCTGGCAATCGTCCCTATCCTGGCGATGAGTACCCAAGTGGTCATGACCGCACAGCCGCTGATAGACCAGTCAAAGCAACTGCGCGCTGATGTGGCAGTTGCTGAGCGGACCGATGTACCCCTGACCAGGCTGATGGTCGAACTGCAGGCTGAGCGGACGATGACCGCCACACGGTGGGCGAGCGGCTCCGTGTCCGAGGAAGAGCTACGCGAGCGGCGCGCGGCCACGGACCGGGCCGCGGACGAGTTCCGTCGGGCGGCGGACGGAGCTCTGGCGGCGACCGGGCGCGAGGACGACCATCACGTCGCGGAGCTGAAGCACAGCCTCGCGGATCTGGCCGCGTTCCGCGAGCGCGCGGACGCCCGCAGCGGGGACCTGGATCGGACGATCGGCTACTACTCCGATCTCGTCGACCACATCATCCGGGTGTACCAGAACGAGTTCAGCCATGCGGAAGACGCCGAGCTCATCCAGGAGAGCGGCCTGGTCGTCACGGTGTTCACGGTGTCCGAGATGGTGGCGCGCGAGACCACCATCCTCGCCATGGCCGGGCCGTCCAGGCGTCTGAGCCCTTCCGGGTTCGCCGAATTCGTCAACTCCGTTGGGTCCCAGCGGTACCAGTACGACGAGTGGGTCGCGCCGTATCTGACGGCCGAGGACAAAGCGGTCTACGACCAGGTCTTCGCCTCGGACGGCTGGAAGACGAAGGTCCGCATCGAGGACGCGGTCATCTCCGACCACCAGAACATCGGGTCCAGCATCGGGCTACCCAAGGAAGCCGACGCCTGGCAGGCCGCGTATGACGAGTTCGCGGCGCGCCTTGACACGCTCAACGCGGAACAGGGGCGAGCACTTCTCGTGCACGCCGACGCCAAGGCCACGCAACTGGAGAACGGGGTCATCTGGCTGACCGTCGGAAACGGTGCAGCCGTCCTCGCCGTCGCGGCCGTCATCGTGCTCACCACGCGCTCCGTACTCCGCCGCCTGCGCGGTCTGCACCAACGTACGGTGGCCATTGCCGAGGACACGCTGCCGGATGTCGTTGCCCGGCTCCAGCGCGGACAGCCCGTCGACGACGAGGCGCTGCCCGCGGTGAGCGGAGACCGGGACGAGGTCGGACGTATCAGCGACGCGTTCGCCCGGGTCGTCTCCGTATCCGTCGACGGGCATGCGCGGCTCGCGGCCGAGCGTCAGGGTTTCGGTATGTTCGCCGCGGGCATCGCCTCGCGCACCGGAAACCTGGTCAGCCGCCAGTTGACCCTCATCGACGAACTGCAGGACGCCTTCGGCCACGACGAGGAGCTTCTCGCCCGGTTGATGCGATCCGACCAGTTGACGGTGGGTATGCGGCGGCAGATCGAGAACCTGCTCATCCTGGCAGGTGGAGAGATCCCCGATCCGCACACCGAGCCCATGCGCGTCGCCGACCTGCTGCGCGAAGCCGCCGCGGAGGTCGAGGACTTCCGGCGAATCGAGCGCCAGGCCCTGGACGAGATCAGCGTGGTACCGCGGGTGATCAGCGAGATCAGCCACCTCCTGGCAGAACTCCTCGACAACGCCACCCGGTTCTCCCCGCCGCAGTCGAAGGTGGTCGTCCGGGCCGAACTGGTGACAGACGGGCTGTTGGTCGACATCGAGGACCGCGGGCCTCGGGTGACCGCCGCAACCTACGAGGAGATGAACGGGCGTCTGTACTCTGCCCCGCCGTATTCCGTCCTGGCGGAAAACGCTCACCGGCTCGGACTCTTCGTGGTCGGCCACATCGCCGAACAGCTCGGGGCCACAGTGACGCTGCGCCGCTCGGTATACGGGGGGACGTCGGCCGTGGTGATCCTTCCCGAGGAACTCCTTATGCCGACCCAACCGGTCCGGGCGGCACAGGAAGCGCCGCACGCGGCGGCGATGTCCGCCCCGGCACCGGGCCCGTCCGACGTACGCAAGCCCGAACCGGTCCTGCACGCGAAGACCGTGTCGGCCGGCCGTAGGACGCCCGAGCGCTTGCCCGAGCGGCCGGTGGATAGTAAGCCGTCGGTTCCCTCCCTGACACGGAACGGTGACGCGAAGCCGGCCCTCCCCGAGCGGGTCCCACAGGCTCACATCGCCGAGCAGCTCCGCGCACCACACGCACGGGAGACTGCCGTCCATCAGGATGCGGCGACACCCGAGGAAGTGGCCGACGCCTGGGCGGACTACGAACATGGGACTCAGACAGTGGAAGAAGAACTCCGACGGGATCAGCCATGACGACAACGAACGACATGATCTACAGCGTCTTGGACAACAACCTGAGCAGGATCGCCGGCATCCAGGGAGCCGTACTGCTGTCCAACGACGGGATCAAGCTCAGCTCGTACGAGCTGGAACGGGACCAGGCGGAGCGCATAGCCGCCGCGGCCTCCGGCGTCGCTTCCACGATGAAGGCGATATCCAGGGAGGTCGACGGCGGCCGGGTGATCCGCCAGCTGGTCGAGATGGACGACTGCTATCTCTGCATCGTCGGTTGCGGGGAGGGCAGCACGCTCATCGTGGTGACCTCCCGCAAGGCGCGGCTGGGGGAGCTGGGAGGCGAAGCCGTGCGCACCGCCCAGGCGCTCGGTGAGTGGCTGAGCACGCCTGATCGCGGCCAGGCGCAGCCGTCGTAATGGCGGACGAGCCGGGGCCGCGAGAGGGCGGCCACCGCCGGACGCGGCTGTACGCGCTGACCGATGGACGTACGGCGGCTGCACACACCGCCCTCACCATGGACGCCACGATCACGGCGGTGGCCGTCGCGGACGGCCACGGCGGCCTGCCCAGCGAGTGGCAGGCCATCCTCGCGATGTGCTCGCCTCCGGGGGGCCTGGCGGTCGCCGAGATCGCGGCGCGCATGCGCGTCCGCCTCACTCCCATGACGCTTCTTCTCGGCGAACTCGCGGATCGGGGGTTGATCGAGCACCGGCCGCCCCTGGAAGAGGCCGAGACAACCGATGTCCACCTGCTCATGAGAATCAGGGACAACCTTGCACGGATATGACACCCCTGCCCAGGAAGCGGCCCCCGTCAAGATCCTCATCGCTGGGGGATTCGGCGTCGGCAAGACGACCCTGGTCGAGACGGTCTCCGAGATCGAGCCGTTGCGCACCGAGGAGCGGCTGACGAGCGCGGGCGTCGGCGTCGACGACCTCGACGGCATCGAGTCCAAGGCGGTCACCACCGTCGCGATGGACTTCGGCCGCATCACCCTCACCGACGCGCGGGTCGTGCTCTACCTGTTCGGCACTCCTGGCCAGGAGCGCTTCTGGTTCATGTGGGACGACCTGCTGAACGGGGCACTCGGGGCGATTGTCCTTGTCGACACGCGACGGCTCGACCGCAGTTTCCCGGCCGTCGACTTCTTCGAGAACCGAGGGCTTCCGTTCGTGGTCGCCGCGAACTGCTTCCACGGCGAACAGCCCTACAGCGCTCGGGAGATCAGGGCGGCGCTGCATCTGCGTGACCCGAACACACCCATCCACTTGCTCGATGCCCGCTCCCGTGACGACGCGCGCGGTGCGCTGCTCTCGCTTCTGGACATGCTCATCACCAAAGCCGGGGCCGCGGCGACCGGCTGAGTCCGGCCTGCCACGTGGTGGCGTGGAGGTTCACGACCACGACCGTAGACCCGGTCCAGGCCGCCGCCGCGTCGGCCGTCGAAAAATGCCGGCCGGTACCAGCCATCGTCCGTGTACTCGAACCAGCCGTCGTCGAGGAACGCCTCTCGCGGCACGGCCCGGACAGTCGGCTTCCACCGGGCGCTGCGCACAACCTGACACGGGGCCGTTCCCCGCGTCAGGTTCTGGTACCGCTTTTCAGCGCTGTGGGAGCAGGTCGAGCGGGCGAAGAGGAAGAAGCCCTTGTCGAAGAGAGGGGCCAGGGCGTAGAGCCCTCGCCGTAACGCTCACGGAGCCTGCCGACGCCTGACCACTCCGAACAGCACTGCGCCCCCTCGGGAGAGAGCGGGGTGCAGCCACGCTCCCGGGCTTGACTGGCTCGGGGCGCTCAGTCGACGTCGGGTACCTTGATGAGCCAACTCTGCTCGAATCCTGCGCCGCTGCTGCAGAACGAGGCGAAGTGGCGAAGTACGGCGTACCCCGCATCGCGATCGTCAACGGGCTGGGTTGGCTGAACAGCGGCCTCTGCCCGACTGACGATGTAGGTGTAGCAGCGCTCCCAGCCCGTGTCATCGTGCCCTCTGTGCTGGCCGCACACTTCCGCTCAACGAAGGCGATCAGCCCGGGCCAGTCGTCCGCCGCGTGCCGGTCGGTCTTCGTAGCCTCGTTGATGGCATAGCCCGCAGTGATGAGGCGGTGCGAGAGCGCCGCAGGCATCGCTCTGCTGGACCAGGTCGCCGCGCACACCGGCGGCAACGTCCGCAAGGCCCTGGTCGACCAGGGCTTCAAGAAGCAGGTCGTCGCGCACGGCACCCTCCTGGGCATCGACGTCGAGATCGTCGAACGCAACCCGCAGGACAGAGGGTTCGTTCCGCAGCCGAAACGCTGGAAGGTCGAGCAGACCTACGGGATCCTGATACTGCACCGACGCCTGGTCCGCGACTACGAGCACCGCCCGTCCTCCTCCGCCTCCCGTGTCTACTGGGCGATGACCCAGGTCATGGCCCGGCGCCTCACTGGCGCGAGCACGCCCACCTGGCGCGAACCCCAAGCGGTGACGGCGTGAACCTTCAGCCTCTGCTCGACGCACTTGGCATCCAAGAACACGCCGCCCAAGCCCTGGCCGACGACCTCCGCACGCAGATCGACGAACTGCAAGGCCGGCTGCGGGAGGCGCAGACCCAGCTCGAACACCTCGCGATCACCCGCAAGACCGTCACCGCTCTCGCCGACCGCATCCCGGCCCGATCTTCCTCGCCCGACGTGCCGGAGCACCCGGACTACCCGCGCATCCTCGCCCTCATCAACGAGGCCACCGTCGCCCTGCGGGCACGTGAAGTCTGCGAAGCCCTCGACCACGAACTCCTGCCGAAAAACATCGAAGGTACCCGCGCCAAGCTGAAACGCCTCGTCAAACTCTGCATCCTCACCGAACTCGACGCCGGAAGCTTCGCCAAGAAGCCGTAGCTGTCCTGTCGCGGTGAAGGGTCGAGCGTTCTCACTGAGCGACTTACAGGAAGTCGTCCTCCGCACGTGCCCAGACCAACTGCTCGTCGTTCAGCGGCGGGGTGAATCCGTCTGGAAACATCAGCATGCGGTCGTCCGGCCACATGTTCTCAAGCCCGTGTTCCCCGCAGTCCAGGGCGATGAGATGTGACGGCCCATCCTGGCATGCGTCACCCCGGTACGAGCAGTCGTGCTGCTGGCAAAAATAATCAAAGGATGTGCAGTCGTCCTCATCGGTCGGCTCGTAGAAGCCAGGGTCGCGGACAACGAGCGTCACTGGTTCCTGCAGGTTGTGCCTGGGAATGGGACGCGGGTCGCACCACAGCAGTCGAGGAGGGAGCACGTGCTCATCATCCCGCGTTGCGATCCTCTCCGGCTACAGCCGCCCTCAGCCTCGTGACAAGCAGCCCTCTCAACCTCATGCCAAAGCGGATATCAACTCACAAACCGCCCTCTCAGGGCGGAACCATCGACATGATCGCAGCGGTGTTTTGCATGGACAAGGGAATCCGTCAGGCCGAAAAGAGTACGATCTCGGCTGCCCGAACGCTCTTGCAATCTTGCAGGAACGTGGTTTTCCGTGTATGACGCACTGCATTTCGATGCCCGTACGCAGTCGTCAATACAGTATTCAGCCGATCAGGGAAATTTAAGATCCAGTGACCTCAATCACAATGCAGCTGAAGACTTCGCCTCGGCGCGCATCGCACGGTCGTCCTCCGTACGGGCCTTGGCGTACAAGGCGGGCCAGCGGGCCTGCGCCCCGAGTGCGTCCGCGGCCGCGTCTTCGCCACCCGGGCCGAGGCGAACCTCGCGCTCTTCGAGTACATCGACGGCTTCTACAACAGCCGGCGCATCCAGAAACGGCTCGGCTACCTCAGCCCCATCGAGGGCACTGTCACGTTACTGAGGTTTTCAGGGCGGGGTCGGTGGGTTGATGGCCAGTCTTGTGGCGGTAAGGCAGCCGTCGATGAGACGGGGCCGAAGTTGAATCCTGCGTAACTCGCTGCGGAGCTTGCGGTCGAGGTCGTCGGGTGTGGTGAAGGCGGTGTTGGCCATTGCTCTGCGCACGAGTGACCAGACGGCCTCGACGGGTCAGGTCGGGTGCATACGGCGGAAGCCGGACGGTGGTGAGCCAGTCGTGTTCGGCTTCGTACCGCGGGGCGGCGTCATCGAGAAGCCGGCCTCGTCCTCGAAGACGATCCAGGCCCCGGAGGCCGCCGCGAGCCTTTTACCCGGGGCCACACCTCCTCCTTCCACAGCTCCACCGCGTGCTCGCCACGCTCCAGCGCTCTGCGGGCGGGCGCCTGCCAGGACCAGCCATGCCGTTTCAGCAGCCGCCACACCGTTGTCACCGACAGGCTCACTCGCAGCCGACGGCGGATCACCGTCTGGACCCGGACCAGGGTCCAGCGTTCGTCTTCGAAGCCCTGGGTCGCCGGGCCTTTGCCGAGTTCCTCCTCCAGTACGGCGAACTGGGCATCGGTGATGGTCGGTGAGTTCGCCGGACCCGCGGAACGCAGGCCCTCCATGCCGCCCTCGCGCCAGGCACGGCGCCAGCGTTCCACCGACCGCACGCTCACTCGCGAGTCCTTCGCGATCACCGCGGTCTTCTCACCCGCCGCGAACCGCTGCCCGGCCTGAAGCCGGATCTCCTCACGAAACGCCCGACGCTCAGCGGTCAGGCCCCCACCCTCCGAATACCTCACCCCACCGGCATACCGCAGGGATCATGAACCGTCACTACCCGACGACAACACGAAAACCTCAGTAGGTGGACCGTACGGGCAACTGCGAAGCGCACCCGCCGCACTGATGGGCGGCGGGTGCATCCTCGCACGAGGTCTTCGGCCGGCGGGATGTCAGACTCGACGAACAGGACCGACGTACTGCGAGGTCGGCTGCTCCTCGACCACGCACTCATTCACCGGGGGGGCGCAGCGCCTCGGGCTCAATGCCGGCCACGTAGATCTGTCTGGTCCGCCGATCCGTCGTGCAACGATGAGAGGGGATCGGCCGCTGACCTGCGGGAATGCCCTTTCGGTCGGCCGGACGGCGCTTCGAGGGCGCCGCCCGGGACCGGTGCCATGTGTGGCGCTCCTGAGCTCAGCCGAAGGTCACGTCGCTGCACCACATGTAGGCCTGGTCGAGATGTGAGGCCTGCCAGACCACGAACACGATGTGGTGTCCGGTGTAGCCGGAGGTCTGGACGGGGAACGTGATGTCGTTCGCCGGCGCGTAGCTGCCGGTCTGCGTGATGAAGTCGAGGTTGCCCCAGCCCAGGGTCTGGGTCTTGGGGTCGAAGCCCTGCTTGCTCACGTAGACCTTGAAGTAGTCGGCACCGTGGGACGCCTGGTCGTGCAGGTGCACCGAGAAGTTGTTGCCGACCGTGGTGGTCTTCCACGCCCCGGGCTTGTCCAGGCTGGCGTTCCGGGACAGGTTGTTGCTGCAGAGCGTGCCGTCGGGGGTCTTCGCCTGGAACTGGCCACCGAGGCCGTCACGCAGAGCGCTCATCCAATTCCACATGGTGTCGGTATTGGTCTGCCAGGCCTGCCAGCACATGGGGTCCTGCGTTTGCATGGCCGGGTCCATGTGGTTGCTGCCCCACGTCTTCCAGCACTGGTAGGCGCGGGTGGCGGGGCCGACGATCGTGCCGTGAGCCTGCGCGGGGGCCGACCAGGCCAGCGCGCCGGCGACGACGGCGAACAGCATGACGAATACCTGGAGGGGGCGGCGGAGGTACGACCTCGAACGCCCGGTTAACGGAATTTTGTGGTGCATGTGGGGGGAACTCCTTCCAGTGGCAAGGCTGTAATGGGAGCGCTCCCAACGGTACGACGTTCGCGTGAAGTGTCAATAAAACCAACCAAGTTGATCACAAATCGGGTGGGCAGGGAGTGTGTGCCGTGAGCCGGATGGCGGTCCTCACCGTCATGTCGGGAGGGAGACCGGCTTGCCATGACACCGCGTCGGTTTGCGCTCTTGCAGATCCGGTCCGACCGAGGAGACTGCCTGTTATTCCCCGGTCCACTCCGTACCCAGCAGCACCACGCCGAACATGTGCGCCACTGGTCAAGGAGGCCGGGCACCTCCACGACGACGGCGACCGGCGGTTCGAACGGCACCTCGGCATGGCCCTCGACGGGATCGCCGCCCGGCTGGACACGTGACTCACCCGCGCCTGCGCACCAGCACCGTCGCGAGCACCGCGGCCTCGACGAGCGCCGCGCCACCCGTCTGCATGTAGAGCCGCACCCCGGCCAGGGCGTTCGCGGCGACCCCCGCGACGAGCGAGTCGGTGGCTGTCGCGTTGAGCAGCATCACGCCGACGAAGTCGAGCACGACCGACCCGACGCAGAGCACGACCACCACCAGGCTGCCGATCGCACCGTGATAGGGCCACTTCCGGCTCGCCCACAGGCGCCGCGCCCTCCAACAGCTTGATCTTCCGCTCGAACAACTCAGCCGCCTGCATCCGCACCGGCTCACGGCGCCGACGTCCCGCGACAGTCAGCCCGCCCCATCCGCATGTTTCTCACACCACGGGATGCAGCCACCGCCCCAGGCCCATCAGGGACTTCGCCGAACCTGGCGAGCCGAAGCCAGTGGCGCGATACCAACGCGCAACAATGGAAAGGGTAGTCATGAACTTGGCCTTCAGGACCTCGGTATCAGGAGCAGTCCTCGCCTTCACCGCCGTACTGGCGGCTCCGGGAACCGCATCGGCTGAAGAACCCGTGACCCGCTGTGACGCGCGGCAGTGTGAGCAGTCCGCGCTGGAAGCCGAGGTGGATGAGCACCTGGCCGACGGGGCCGGCCGGGTCGGCGGACGCGGGTCGCTCTCGGGCGGCAACACGCGCAACGGCTACCGGAGCAAGAAGGTGATGACGGAGGTCGGCGCGGGAGCTTCTCGTGCTGGTCCACCCGTCCTCGATCGACCTGTCCAGCCGCACCTTGCGGGTCGTCAGTCTGTGTCGTCGTCGGTCCAGGCGTGGAGCTTGTCCGGGTTGACCACCAGCCACAGGTTGGATACCAGGCCGTCGCGCACGTCCAGGGCGAGGACAGCGACGGTGGTGCCGGCGATGCGGACCGTCACACCGGGGGCACCGTTGACGTCCTCCTCGACGAGTTCCACCCCGGGTTCCTTACGCATAAGGCCGAGGAGGAGGCGGGCCACCTTGTCCCGGCCGACGACCGGGCGCAGGGCCGCGCGCACCTTGCCGCCGCCGTCGCTGAGCGACGCGGCGTCGGGGTCGAGGAGATCGATGAGGGTGTCGAGGTCGCCGGTCTCGCAGGCGTCGCGGAACGCGGTGACGACCTGGCGGTGTTCCTCTGCCGTACTGCTGCCAGACCGTTGGCTGGCAATACGCCGTCGGGCGGACGCGGCGAGCTGTCGGCAGGCCGCGGGGGTGCGGCCCACCGTCTCGGCGATCTCGGCGAACGGCACGCCGAAGACGTCGTGGAGGACGAAGGCGACACGTTCCGCCGGAGTGATCGAGTCCAGGACCACGAGCATCCCCATGCTCACCGACTCGTCGAGGGTGATGCGGTCGGCGGGATCGGCGCCGCCTTCGTGGCCCGTGCTGGTCCACAGGGTGTTGTGCCGGACGGGTTCCGGCAGCCATTCACCGGTGTAGCGCTCCCGGCGGACCCGCGCCGACGCAAGGTGGTCGAGGCAGATCCGTGAGGCGACCCGGGTCAGCCAAGCCAGCGGTGTGGCGATCCCCTGCTGCTCCTCCTCGGACAGGGTGTACCAGCGGGCGTACGTCTCCTGGACCACGTCCTCGGCGTCCTGCACGGAGCCGAGCATTCGGTAGCCGAGGTTGAGCAGCCGACGGCGCTCGGCCATGAGGGTGCCGAGGGGAGGGTCCTGAGCCGATTCGGATGGCGTGGACACGGTGTCTTCATCCCCCCTGGACAGCGTGCTGGGCGAGCCATGCCTCGAAGGTCTGGCTGCCCCGCGGCCCTTGTCCGACAGGCAGTAGACCATCGCCCGCCATCGCCGTGCCCGCGACGCCGGGCATCTTCACCGGCAGCAGCAGACGCCGCTGGTGCCGGGCCCGCAGCAGTCGACGCACCATGTCGACGACCTGCTCGACCTGCGGTCCGGCGAGCTCGGGGGCCATGCCCTGGCCCGGGGCCATGGTGAGCCGCACGAGCTGCTGGGCCACCTCACGAGCCGCGACCGGCTGGGTCCGCATCCGGGGCACCACTGCCAGTGGCCCTGACACCCGGTCGAGGGTCTGCTCCGCGAACTCGTGGAATTGGGTGGTGCGCAGCACCGTCCATGGTGTCCGCCCGCTCTTTGCCACGTCCTCCTGGCGCAGTTTCCCCTGGTAGTAGCCGAGGCCGACCTGGTCGATGCCGACGATCGACAGCACGACGTGGTGGCCCACCCCGGCTCGCATACCGGCGTCCAGGAGGTTGCGGCCGACGCTGTCGAAGAACGCGATGGCCTTCTTGCCGCTCGTAGTCGTCACATTGCTCACGTCGACGACCGCCTCCACGCCCGCCATGGCCGCGTCGAGCCCAGCGCCTGTCACAAGGTCCACACCCTGCGACCGGGCCAGCACCACCGGCTCCTGCCCGGCCGCGGCCAGTTCCTCGACCACATACCGGCCGACCAGCCCGGTCCCGCCCGCCACTGCCACCCGCATGCCGGACCTCTCCTTCACGCTCATGTTGCCGTCGTTGCCGTCGTTGCTGTTGTCGCCGAACGTCATCGGGTGTCGTTCCGCCGTCCGGGGAGGACCGGCACCAGGAGCACGGCCGCCAGGAGCACCAGTGCGGCCAGGAACACGACGTTGAGCACCTGGTCACGCGTGTTGTACATGGCGAGGTGCTGTACGTGGTAGATGAAGTGCAGCACGTTGAAGACCAGCCACACCGCGCCCGTTGTCTGGACCAGCCGAGTGTTTCGCACGGAGCTCAGCGTGATGAGCGTCAGCATGGCCAACGCCAGGAACATGGCCCCGGCGTCCTTGGAGAGGTGCTCGTTGTAGGGGCCCAGCTGGGGCAGCCAGCTGAGTCCGAAGCCGGGGAAGTTCGCGTACCAGTTTGTCGGGGCGAAGTAGGCCCAGAGCCCTGTGTACAGGCCGACCGCGGCCAGGAGGCCGAGACTTGCGTAACGGAGTTTCGTGTTCATACCTCTATGACGACACAGCGCCCTGAGATGTGAGACGGATTGTCACCCGATGGCGTCAAGGAACCGGTCTGCGCAGATCAGAGGCCACTGGGGCATCGAGAACCTCCTGCACCACGTGCGGGACCGCACGTTCCGCGAGGACGACTCCGAGGTCCGCACCGGCACCCTGCCCCGCGCCATGGCCTCCTCGCGCAACCTCGCCATCAGCTGGCGGTCCTGCCCAGGAAGCCGTCACATGCGCCAGGTCACCCCTGCCAGCCCCCGGCCGCCCACGGCTCGCGAAGCCACAGCGCCACCAAAAGCTCCAGTCGACAGCAGGCAAGGTCCGCGAACGAGGCGCACCTTTCACTCCCCCACCAGCCGCCACAACCACGCCAGCCGCCGAACAGAAACCCAGGCTTGGCTGACTGCTCTCCGGGTGTTCAACTACCGCCTCCAGGACAGGACGGCGTGTTCACGCCAATCGCCCATCAGAGGGCGGCTGGCTGACCCCGCTACCAGGGGACACTCCGGGCACCGTTCGGCGCCACACGTCGGAATCCAGCCCCATCCCCCGCCGTGCGTTAGTTCGATCCACTTTTGGATCAAGCATCACACCGACTCTTTTCACGACTTACTCACGGGTGATGCACTGTGCGCACACAAGCGCGAAGACTCCTCACGACACTCCTGGCTCTGGCTCTCCTTGCCGTCGCAGGGGTCATCCCCTCCTGGGCATCCCCCGGAGGCCAACAGACCTCCATACCCCCATCGGCTGCCATACGGACGGCCGCGGCGAGAACCGCTGCGGACCTCCCGAAACCACCCAAGGCCATGACGCTGGCCGAGAGACGCCAGCAGGTGAAGCGGGACCGGGGCGAGCTGTCGCCCATGCATAACTACATCACCCCGCGTGCAGAAAAGCCGTCCGGGACACCGCACCCCCGTCCCACCGAACCCGCCGACCGGGGCCCGGCCGCCGGAAAGTTGGCATCGCCCTTCGGCGCGCAGGCAACAGGCAATCCGACATGGGTCAGCGCGTACGCCACCGCCTACCCGGCGATGCTGTCCATCGGCGGGCAATTGCAGCTGCCGACGGGCACGGCGGCATCCCAGGTGTCCGGGATGTGGCTCTACGTCCGTGACGAGGCGGGGAACTACGTCCACCAGCAGGAGATCAAGCGCACCACCGGTGACCCTTCGGGCCGCTACCTCGACAACGGCGCCTGGTGTTACGGGTGGTGGCCGAGCAACGCCTACCCCGCCGACCAATGCTTCTGGTGGAGCGGCAGCACGCTCGGGGGGCATCTCGAGGACGGCAAGAAGTACTACGCCTACATCTTCCTCACCGGCACGGACGGGTCTTCGAGTCCGGGCGGAACCACCTCGCCGCTGGTGGAAGCCTTCTACACGCCTGACATTCCCGGAGCCCAGGCGGGCATCTGCACTTGCTACGCGCAGGCTCACCGTGCGGACCCGGTCAACACGGCGACCGGCATTTTCTTCGAACAGCTCACTGACGCGTCCCTGGTCGGCCCAGGTGTGCCCCTCGCCCTGGAACGCACATACCGTTCCGACTCGATCACAGCGGGTCTGCTGGGCCGCGGCTGGGCGACACCGTTCGACTCGAAGCTCACGGTCTCGACGGGGAAGGTCACCTACCGGGCGGACGACGGGGCGTCGTTCGTGTTCACGCAGAACAGCGACGGTACGTACAAAGCTCCGGCCGGTTCTGCAGCCAAGCTGGTCAAGGGGACCAGTGACTACGTCCTGACCGCGCCCGACCACACCAAGCGGACCTTCACCAGCGGTGGTCAGCTCACCTCCGTCGTGGACAGGGCAGGAAAGGGGCTGAGCCTGACCTACGTGTCCGGCAAGCTCGCCTCCGTCAAGGACGCCGCCGGACGCACGACGACCTTCACGATCGGCGCCGACGGGCTGCTGACCAACGTGGCCCTGCCGGACACGACGTCGGTGTCCTACGGCTACACCAACGGTCTGCTGACCTCGGTGACCGACCCCGCCGGAAAGACCTCTTCCTACGCGTATGACGCGAACAAGCGGCTGTCGTCCTACACCGACCCCGCAGGCGGCAAGGTCAGCAACGTCTACGACACGACCGGCCGGATCACTTCCCAGACCGACCAGAACAGCAAGACGACCACGTTCACCTGGGACGGCAGCCGCGAGTCCCACACCACGGCGCCCGACGGCGGCGTGTGGACCGACGTGTACTCCGGCAACGTCCTCATGTCGACCATCGACCCGTACGGCAAGAGCATCACCTACGACTACGACCGCAATCTGCGGCCCGTGGGCATCACCGACCAGCGCGGCAACACCACATCGATGACGTACGACGGCGCCGGCCGCATGCTCACCCGGGGTTCACCGTCGGGGCTCGGCTACAAGGAGATCTGGACGTATGACACGTCGGGCAACATCACCAGCCACACCGACGGCCGCGGCAACAAGACCACGTACGCGTACAACACGTCCAACCAGCTGACGACGGCCACCGACCCGCTGGGCGGCACCACCGCCTACACGTACACGACACTCGGCGCCATCCAGACGGTCAAGACGCCGCGGGGCAAGGTCACCACCTATGGCTACGACACAGCAGGTAACCGGACGTCGGTGACCACACCCCTGGGTGAGAAGGCGACGTTCACCTACGACGCGGCCGGGCGGATCCTGACCAAGACGGACCCGCGTGGCAACGCCACCGGCGCCGACCCGGCCGTCTACACGACGAGCTACGCCTACGACGGGCGCGGGTTGCTCAGCTCGGCCACCGACCCGCTGGGCCGCACCACGACCTACACCTACAACGGTGCGGAACAACTCCTCACCGCGAAGAACCCCGACGGCGAGACCACGGCATTCGCCTACGACGATGCCGGGCACCTGACCAGGGCGACGGACGCGGCGGGCGAGTTCGTCACCCGCACCTACAGCGCCGCCGGACACCTCGCCTCCGAGACGGACGCCGCCGGCAACAAGACCACCTACACCTACGACAAGGTGGGACGCCTGCTCACCAGCGTCTCCCCGCGCGGCAACGTCACAGGCAATGATCCGGCCGCCCACACCACGAGCTACGCCTACGACGCCGCAGGGAACAACACCAAGGTCACCGGGCCCACCGGCGCGTTCACCACCACGACCTACGACGCGATCAACCGGCCGCTGGTGAACACCGACCAACTGGGCCACACCACCGGCTACACGTACGACGCCAATGACAACGTCACCAAAGTCACCGACGCCGCGAGCAGGACGACCCTCTCCGTCTACGACAAGAACAATCGGCTGACCAGCAGCACCAACCAGCTGAGCAAGACCAGCACCTACGCCTACGACGCCGACGGGCACCTGCTCAGCAGCACTTCGCCCCTGGGTAACAAGGAGAGCTGGACCTACGACGACGACGGCCGCCGGGCCACGGCCGTCGACCCGCGGGGCAACGCCACCGGCGCCTCCCCCGCCCAGTACACCACCACATACGACTACGACCCGTCAGGCAACCCGACCGCCGTCACCGACCCGCTCGGCAACGTGACCCGCACCGAATACGACGCCGTCGGGAACGTCACCCGGAGCACGGACGCCGACCAGCGCGCCACCACCTACCGCTACAACAAGCTCGACCAGCTGACCACCGTCACAGCCCCCGGCGGCGCGGCCACCACCTACGGCTACGACTCGGTCGGCAACGTCACCGGCCGGACCGACGGCAACGGCCACGTCACCACCTACGGTTACGACGCCGCGCACCGCCTGACGTCGGTCACCGACCCGCTGGACCGGGCGACGACATACGCGTACGACGCGGACAGCAATCCGGTCAAGGTGACAACGCCCCGCGGCTCCACCACCCGGACGTACGACACCCGCGGCCTGACCACCAAGATCGACTACTCGGACGCCACGCCGGACGTCACCCTCGGCTACGACGATGCCGGACAGATGACCGCCCGCGCCAACGCGAAGATCTCCGAGGACTTCGTCTACAACGCGGTCGGCGACCTCACCAAGACCCGCGGCTTCGCCTACACCTACGACGCCGCCGGGCAGATGCTCACCCGCAAGTACTCCGACGGCAACACCATCGGCTACACCTACGACAACGACGGCCGCACCGCCACCATGACGGCCGACGGCACCACCACCACCTACGCCTCCGACGCGGCAGGCAACCTCACCAAAACGGCACTGCCCAACACGGAGACCGAGGAACGCACCTACGACCGGGCGGGCCGCGTCACCGCCGTCACCTCCGCCAAGGCGGGCACGACGGTCACCAAGACCGCCCTGACCCTCTCGCCGGCCGGCCTGCCCACCCGCGTCGACGTCACCCGGGCCGGAGTCGGCACCGGCGGCTACGACCAGACCTACGACACCGCGGGCCGCCTCACCTCCGGCTGCTACCCCCAGCCCTGGATCACCGGTTGCGCCGCGACACGCACCACGTCCTACACCTACGACAAAGTCGGGAACCGCCTGACCTCGACCCTCGGCACCACGTCCACCAGCTACGCCTACGACGACGCCGACCAGCTCACCTCCACCACCACCGGGACCACCACCACCGCATACGACTACGACGCGGAAGGCAACCAGACAAAGGCCGGCGCCAACACCTTCGCCTACGACCTGGCCGGACAGATCTCCGCCGCCACCGTCGCGAGCACCGACTACACCTACGACCACGACGCCAGCGGCAACCAGGTCGCCACGCTCAAGGACGGCGCGGTCACCAGCCGGACCCAGTGGGACCCCAACGCACCCCTGCCGATCCTCGCCACCGAGTACGACAGCGCCTGGACCGTCAAGCAGTCCTACCGCTACGACCCCCTCGGCCAGCCCGCAGCCACCAAACCCGGTGCAGGTGCCGTCTTCTACTACCACCACGACACCCAGGGCTCCCCGCTCGACGTCACCGGCAGCACCGGCACCCTCCACCAGCGCTGGGCCTACGACCCCTACGGCACCCGCGTCCTGGGCACCTTCACCACCGGCGCGCCCTCAAGCACCCCCTCCTACACCGGCGCCCGCTACGAAACAACCACCGGCAACCTCGACCTCCACGCCCGCCAGTACAACCCCGCCACCGGCCGCTTCAACAGCACCGACCCGGCAACACGAAGCACCTCAACCCCCCACGTGTCCCCGTACGCCTACGCCGACAACCAGCCCACCCTGCTCACCGACCCCAGCGGCCGGACCCCCGACGACCAGAACGACAGCGTCGACGGCATAGGCGACGTGCTGGGCATCTTCGGTGACGCCTTCGTCGACGTCGTCAAGTCACCGTTCGTGTTCCTCGGTGACGCGCAGGACGCCTTCACCGGCGAGAACGGCGGCGCCGGCGCCTTCCTCGACAAGTACCTCCCCGTCCGCCCCGCATACCGCCTCTACCGCGCCGAATACATGCTCCGCCAACAAGGCTGCGACGCACTCGCCGACCTGTACGCGGAAGCAGGCGACGAGCTGACCCAGCAAGTGGCCCTCGTCGGAGTCGGCGGTCTCACGGGGTGGAGGCGGCAGGCGTACGAACCGGAGACCTCCGTCCTGAGATCCGAGGGACTGCCGAACAGCTCCGCCGGCGCACCTCTGAAATCCTTGCACCCGGACAGCTCGCTCGACAAGAGCTCGCTGAATTTCTGGCACAAGCAGAGCACCGAAGAAATTGTCCACTCCTTGCGTGTCGGCCGGGATGAGTCACTGAAGGCGAAACCGGATGGGACCATCATGAACGGCAACACCCGGATCGCCGTTCTGCGTTCACGCGGATACGATGTCGATTCACTTCCGCGCGACCCGTACGGCGGCAGGCCAATGACGGACGAGGACTTTTGGGACATGGATCAATGAACATCCGAGAGCAATTCCAATCGGCTTTGAATTCGGACCGGAGAGAGTTCTTCCTGCGTACGCTCGGGCACCGAATTGGAATCTCGGCGCGCGAGATCTTCGCCGGTGACACTCCGGACAGCCTGGCGCAGGCCCGCGCCTGCAACGAAATGATGATCGCCATCTGGTCGCAGCTCGACGCCGCGAAGTCGGCAGGCGTTGCGGGGTATCCGGACACAGAATTCCTCACGATCCTCTTGAGCAAGGCTGACGCCGGTAATGCCCGACCATATCTGCGGAGTGCGCTGGAAAATGCCCTGAATTTCGTCGACGACAACGGCGCTGCCGAGTAGTACCGCAGCTCTACATTGCACCGCGCATGGCGATCGGGTGTTGTGCCGAAGACCCCACCAGCATTCGTCTTCCAGGGATCGTCGCAACACGTGGCCGTGTGAGGCTGCGAGTAGTTTTGCGCAGGCGCTCGGCTGTGGCTTCCCAGCCGAGCGCCTTACCTGAGCGTCCGTTGAGTTCGGTGGCGACTGTGGCGAAGCTGAAGGCGTGGTGGGCCGCAATCTCCGAGCCTTGGTTCCGGGTCAGCGAGCGCGTCAGATACTGGGGCAGACTCTGCACGGTCTTCTCCAGCGCGTCGCGCATGTGCTTGGCCGGGCGGCCGTCGGGCACGTGGAGGCATGTCCTCCAGCCCACAGCGTCCCGCACCCGCGCCGAGCGGCCTCTCGGACGCGGTCGCCGAGGATTTCGCGTTGTACCGGGAGAAGTTCCGACGGCGTCTGCCGGAGTCGCTGGACGAGTTGCACGGCCCGACCAAGGGAGTTGTGGAGCTGCCATTGCACATGGCCTGGTCGGGGATGACCTCGTACGAATTGGGCAAGCCGCGCCAGTGTATGGGCCTATACCGCACCGTCCTGCACGACGACCTGCCCTGCTACCTCAATCAGGACCTGCTCCTCCAGCTGTGGCCGGTGCTGCGCACCCTCGTCGGCCGCAGCGTGCGCGCCGTATGGGAAGACGCCTTCCCTCAGCTCGCCTCCCGCACCCGGGCAGCCTCGTGACGGACATGCCGTAGCTGCACACACGGCTCCTGGCGGATGTCATCGCCCTCGGCTCGCCGTATCCCCTGGTCCTCACCGGCGGGTATGCCGTGCGAGCACATCGCCTCGTGACCCGCCCCAGCCAGGACCTCGATGTCGCCACCGAGAACCCGGCGCCCATGGCTGACATCGCCGCCGCGCTCCGCGCCGGCCTGGAGGCCCGCGGCTGGAAGGTGCATGCGTTGGAGACCGCCCCGCTGTCCGCCCGCTTCACCGTGGCCGATCCGGCCACCGGGCAGGAATGCGAAGTCGACATCCTCAAGGAGATCTTCTGGCGGCCGGTCGCCCAGAGCCCGTACGGACCCGTCCTCGCGGAGGAGGACGTGACCGGGACGAAGGTCCGCGCCCTCGCCGACCGCGGAGCGTCCCGCGACCTGATCGACGTGTTCGCGGCCTCACGCCGCTGGCCCAATGCCGAGCTCGAGGAGTTCGGCCGTCGCCACGCTCGTGGCCGCTTCGAGCGCGAGGACCTGCAGGCAAACCTCACGGGCGCCGAGTGGACCGACGACGAAGCCTTCGCCGCCTCAGCCGGCCTAATCGCTGCAGGTCAGAGTCCTGGCCGGTCTCTTCCGGGACATCTGACCGAGGCCTGCCCGATGAGCCACCACATCCCACCTGACCTGCGCACGTACAGGTTTCGCCAGGAGTGAGTGGCACCTGTGGGACTTCTCTGGGACTTCGGACTCGAGGCCGGGAGCTTCCGTCCGGGTGTGCGGTCCCCCTCCAACGTCCTGCGGCGCGGCGGTCACCGGTTCCGATCGGCGGCAGCCGCCCTCAAGGGCGTCAGGAAACGACTCGCTTCTCCGTTCCACGAGACCACGAGGGCGTCCCGCGCACGGGTCACCGCAACGAATAGCAGCGAGCGGGCGCGTTGGAGCTCGCGCTTGTGGCGGGTGCGGTCGGTCTTCTCCCACTGGTCGACGGAAGCCCGGGGAACCAGGCCCTCGGAAACACCGGCGATGATCATGCGCTGGTATTCCAGGCCCTTGAAGCGGTACATGGTGCCGATGTGCACCCCCTCGGGCTTCTTCGGCCCGTCGGGGGTGATCTCGGTAGGCTCGATGCCCCGCTGCTTCAGCCGGTAGGCGACCTCGGTGACCATGTCGTTCGTGGGGACGCAGACCGCCACCGATTCGCGAGGGACGTCGTGCCACGCGAGCACCTGGTCGGCCACCAGGTCCAGCTCCTCCTGCCAGCTCCCGGCTGACCGGAGAGTGGGTCGAAGGCCGTGCAGCACGGAGCGGTACCCCGACAGGGCATCGGTTCCGCCGTCGAGGTCGTCGTACTCCGTTCCTTCCAGTACGCCGAGCGCGGAGCCCAGGATCTCGCGGGTCGTGCGGTAGCTGAGGGTGAGTCTGGCCGACCTGCCACGAATGTTGATGCCGAGGCTGCCGAGGGTGACCTGGTTGTCGTAGATGCGCTGGTGGGTGTCGCCGACGAGGAAGATGTCGTCAGGGCCGGTGGGGACCATGGCCCGCAGCATCTTCCAGTGCGCGGGGCTCAGGTCCTGCGCTTCGTCGACGACGACGTGCCGGTAGCGGTAGCGCAGCCAGGCGCCGGAGCCGGATTCGACGTGGATGTTGCCGAGGCCGCCGTTGTCGTCCTTCGTCCGCTGTGCCTCGTCGATCTTCGCCTTGCGGGCGATCTCCAGCCGGGCCGCCCGTTCGGCGACCTGCCGGTGCGTCTCGAGGCCTTTGAGGTCCAGACGCTGGGTGAAGCGTTCCGTGAGCTGCCAGATCTGGGCTCGTTCGGCGCGGTTCACACTGCGTCCGCGTCCCGCCCGACGGGCCTGGAAGTAGTCGGAACGGGTATGCGCGGCCTGGCCGAGGACCACCTGGTTCCACTCGTCGCTCAGGAATTCGGCCTCCCAGCGTCCCTCGCCCGCCTCGACCAGCATCTGCCGCCATTCGCGCAGGGCCTGGCCGTCGTCGATGCGCCGCTTGGCACTGCCGGGGTCGGCCTCCCGGACGACCCGGGTCGCCAACTGGTCGACGTGCACGATCTCCACACGGGCCAGCGTGTCGATGCCTCCGAGAGACAGCAGTCTCGCGCGCAGGTCGGCCGCGAGGTTCTTGTTGAACGTGGTGAACAGGACCGGTTTGCTGTGCCCGGGGGGCAGTCGGTCGACCAGGTGCTTGACCCGGTGGAGCGCCACGATGGTCTTACCCGTCCCGGGGCCGCCGCCGACCTTGGCAGCACCCTTGTACGTACGGTCCACCAGCTTGCGCTGCGTCGGGTGCAGGAAGATCTTCCAGCGGCCGAAGTCACCTTCCTCGATGATGCTCTGCAGTGATTCGTCGTCAGTGATGACCATGGCCGGTGAGCGTTCACCGGCCGCCTGCCAGTCGTCCGGCTCGACGGCACCGTCCGCCGCGGCGACGGCCACGGGCTCGGTGACCTGTTCCCTGACCAGTTCGTACGGTGTGCCGTCCCGCAGCCGGAGGAGGACTTCCGCGGTGTGGCGGGGGGCATACGTGGCGAGGCCCCGGACCTCGTCGTCGGTGGTCAGTTTCAGGACGATGGAGATGAGCGGCTCGGCGACCCCGAGCCCGGCGAGTTGGTCGGCGCTGAAGTCGGCGAACAGCGGGCGTGGGCTGTCCGGTACGGACGCCGGCTCCTGGCGAACCGCGTCCGCGACGTCCTTGAGGTCGACGTAGTCGATCGCCCCGGTGATGCGGTTGATGCCGTACGCGAGCCGGTCGACGTGCTCGTCGATGTGCTCACGGTGCTTGACGGAGACGAGCAGCCAGTCGTCGTCCGTCAGGCGCAGGAGCAACGCGCGGTAGGTGGGGTCCTGCCTGTCGACCCGCGCGGACCAGAGGCGTCCGTCGTCCGTGTGCTGCCGGAGGTCGAAGCCCCCGGACCGGGGAGCTTTCCGGAAGTCGCGCTGGAAGCCGTACACCGCCCCCAGCGTCCTCTGGTCGAGCTTGGCGATCTCCCGGTCCGCCTTGTCGAGCAGACGCAGTGTGGCGCCTTCGGCAGGCACGGGGGGGCTGTTCATCGGTCGTGCTCCTCGTCGTGGTTCGGGTCGTGTGCGGGCGGAGCGGACAGGATGTCGCCCAGTTCCCGTACGTCCCACTCGGTGGCGGTGCGGACCACCCAGCCCGCGTGCCGGTATGCCTCGTCGCGGTCGACCGCGTCCTGGTCGACGGCACCGTCCAAGCCGGTGCGGTGGGCCAGTACCACGCCGACGCGGAGGTGTGGCCAAGCCAGTTCCGCGGGCCAGGCGGCGTCACCGAGTTCGTACCCGGCCCGGGGTGCGGGGATGCCTCGGTCGGCCAGGGCGGCGGCGAGAGCGGGCAGGCCGGGATCTTCGACGAGGTACTCGATGACCTCGTTCCACGCCTCGTCGCGCGGAGCTGTGGCAGGGGCTGCCGTAGCGGCGGCTGCCGTGGTCCCCTCCGCCGGCTCGTGGATCCGGTGCTGGGTGGTGAGCCATCCCGCGCCACCGGTGACGGCGAGTTCGAGCGGGTCGAATCCGGCCAGGCTGCTCGCTGCCAGCTGGATGCCGTCGCCTTCGCCGTCGTTGAGGAACTGCAGCAGGTTCGTCCAGTACAGCCACGCCCGCCAGCGCCTGCGATGGGCGCGCTCGTCGCCACCGACGGCCGCCGCGCTGTCGTCGAGGACGGCGAGGGCGCTCCACGCGGCTCCTGCCTGCCCCTGCCGCAGGTCGAGTGCGACCGTCAGCGGGCAGCCGGACGCGTCCTGGGTGGCCATGATCTGGACGGCGCCCTTCCCGCCCGTGAGCCGCTTCCCTGCGAGCGCGTCGCCGATGCGTTCGGCTACGGCCGGCCCGTCCGCCAGCGCCCGGCTGGTCGCGGACACGGCGGCGAAGCCGGCGAGCGCGCTCTGGGCGCAGGCGCGCCACAGCGATGCGTGCGGGCGGGTCAGATAGCCGATGAGCAGTTCGACGGGGTTGGCCCAGACGTGGCGCGGCAGGTCACGGGTGTCACCACCGTGCAGGCGCCGGTGGACGTCGAGCGCCGTCCTCTGCGCGGTGTTCTGGTAGGGGTGCCAGACCGGGTCGGTGGGCACAGGTCCGCGTCCCGTCCACGCCTGTACGTCGTCCCAGGTGAACTGGAACACCTGCCAGCCCTGTTCGGCGCGCAGCCGGGTGCGCTTGGCCGCATCGCCCGCGATCTCGTTGTGCGTGGGGCTCGCGTGGTAGCGATAGCCGTCGAGATAGACGGCGACGCGTCGCCTGTCGTCGTCGAGGGAACGGAAGACCACGTCGGGGCGGGTGAAACCGAGGTCGGTCTGGGTCTCCATCTGCCACCCGCTGACGGTGCCGTCGGGTGCGGTGAACCGCAGCACGGTGGCGTGCTCGCCGTCCGGCCGGTGCGCCGTGCGGACGCTCACCTCGTCGACCTTCTCGGCCCAGGCGAGCAACCCACGCCGGAACAGCGCTTCGAGTTCGCTCTCCAACTGGGGGACGAGGCTGATCTCCTGGGTGGTGGTGGCCTTCTTGACCTTCCAGTCCTCCCCGGTCTCGCCGAAGAGCTCACCGAGCATGTCGAGGGCCTCGTCGCGCGAGACCATCGCGTACTCGCTGTCGCCCACGTGCCGGAGGAGGCAGCGGTGGCAGACCGGCCGGTTCTCCTTGACGCAGGCACACGTCTGAATGGTCTGCCGGGCCAGTTCCAGGACACCGCGCAGCCCGTCCCGGTCGGCGAGGCGGTGCAGGTAGCCGGTGCCGCCCGGGAGCGTGTCGTACAGGACCAGGAAGTGGCGCCGGATGTCGGCGTCACCGCCCTCCCCGGCGGGCATGGAGTCGGCGACGACCGCCAGGTGGTCGGGGTCACCGCCGTAACTGCGGGCGATACCCGCGAGCAGGGCCGCCTTGAAGGAGACCAGTCGTTCCTGGGTCTGGGCGGTGACGGCGGGGATCAGGATGCGCAGGGCCTCGGTGCGCAACCGGTGTGCGAGCAGCACCCGTACGCCGCCGTTTCCCTGGCCCTCCGGCGCGGTGTCCCGGACCCGGGGGCACCAGGGCCGGTGGTACGAGGAGGTCTTCACCGGTACGAGCGCGTCCTGCTGCGCCGGGCCGCCGTCCGCGTCGGCGAAGCCGCAGGACTCGCACACCCAGAAGGGGTTGAGGCGGACCTCCTTCCCGGCGAAGGCGTCCCCGGACGCGGCTCCGGGTTCGACGCGGGAGGCACCGGTGTTGATGTGCCGGATGGTCGCCTGCCGGCTGAACTCCCAGCCGAACACCGCGCTCTCGTGCTCCCACGCCTGGTCGACCTTGTCGCGGGGGATGTCGACGGCGGCCACGGTCGTGTAGTGCCGACGGCGCCGCTCCTCCGTGTCGTCGCGGACCCGGACGTCGTCGCGCACGTCACGGGAGTGCACCCGGTGGGGTTCCAGGACCCGGTGGAGGCAGCCGGTGTCACCGATGGCGCGCGAATGGCAGCGCGGACAGCGCGAGGTGTCCTGCCGGGCGTTCTCCTCGCGGACGTGTCCGCAGTCGGGGCAGACCCGCCACCAGCGCCAGGCGGGGCGTTGCGGGCTGCCGATGTCGAGCCCCGTGATGTGGTGGCGGTAGCCCTGGACGTAGTAGTGATTGCCCGGCGCCAGGTCGGTGAGGGCGAGTTTGGCGGAGCGTTCGTAGCGCAGCACCTTGCTCTCGTAGGTCTCCTGGCCGTCGTCGCCCGTCTCCCGCCAGGTGAGGGTGGCTTCGAGCTCGGTGACGGAGTCGGCGAGGCTGTAGTTGGGGAGCAGGCCGAAGTCGACGAGGGCGTTGTGCGCGGTGTCCCGGGCGATCTCGCCGGCGCGCCGCGCGACTGCGCGGCGTTCCGCGCGCAGTTCGCGAGAACGGCGCTGGTGTTCGGGGTCGCCCGCGACGAGTTCGGCGTTCGCCCGGTCGATGGCGGTGAGACGCCGCTGCATCTCGCCACGGCGCTCCGCCCAGCGGGCCGCTGCCTGGCCCAGGGCGGCGGTGAGGGTCTCGTCGTCGCCCGCAGCCTGGATCGTGCCGGTGGCGAACGTACGCAGGGCGGTGGCGGCTTCGGGGCTGACTCCGGTGCCGTGCTCCTCGTCGTACGGCGGCAGCAGACTCAGGAAGGTCTCGACGAGCCGTGCTCCGTCCGCGAGGGCGGCGGCCTTGAAGTCGTCGAGCCATCCGTAGGGGCCGAAGAGCGCGGTGGCCAGTCGGGGCAGCGGATGGACCGTTCCCTCGGCGTCCGGTGTGCTCAGTTTCCCGGCGCCGGCGAGGTCGAGGAGATGGGCGAGGTACTGGCGGCGCAGGATCGCGACGGCGGACAGGAAGCAGCCGGGAGGCTGGATGTCGCCGGCGATCATCAGGGTCGGGTCGTCGAGGTAGTACCGGTCGCGCGGCCCCCGGTCGACCATGGTGAGCAGGTAGGCGTTGCCGGTGGAACGGCCCGCACGACCCACTCGCTGTACGTAGTTGGCGGGGCCCTTGGGGAGGGAGGCGAGGACGACGGCCGAGAGGTCGCCGATGTCGATGCCGAGTTCGAGGGTGGGCGTGCAGGAGAGGACCTGCGGATTGGCGTAGTGGGACCGCACACCGGCCCGGAACGCCTTCTCCACCGCTTCCCGCTCGGCGCGGCCCAGGGTGCCGGTGTGCTCGGCCGTGTTGATGGTGAAGACCCCGGCCTCGCGGTACATACGCCGGTAGAAGTCCTCGGTGAAGTCCCTTTGCCGCAGGCCTGCTCCGGTGTCACGGCCGGTGCGCAGGGTGCCGCCACAGCGATAGCGGGGGCAGGGCTGGCCATACCACCGGTCGGCCACGTCGGGGTGGGCGACCTGCTGCCAGGAGCAGTCCTCGCAGTGCACGGTGGCGTCCGCGACGACGTCGTCGGCGAGCTTGCGGACCTGGATGTGGCCGGGCTGGAGCCCGTAGACACGGGTGCTGCCGTCGGTCGCGGTGCGCACGGACAGCACGTCCAGGTCGGCTAGGGCGGGCAGCAGCCGCAGGAGGAAGTCGCCGGCGGCTTCCCGGCGCAGCCCCAGGGCACGGACGGCCCAGTCCTGGTACCAGCCGAGCCGTCCGGTCAGTACGTCGAAGTCGTCGCTGCCCTGTTTGGGGCTGCCGAGCAGGAAGGAGGGGGCGGAGACGCCGGGAGGAAAGGCGGGCATACCGGGGGCGCGGCCGCCCCAGATGGGCCAGCGGCGCACTCCGGCCTGATCGATCCAGTCGTCGAGCCACCGGTGCCGGATGGCGCCCCGGGTCCTCAGCCGCTCCAGGAGGCCCCGGACGAAGCCGACCAGGCGCTCGGGTCCGGGTGTGGAGCCGTCGGGGAGGGCGATGTCACCGGGTGTGGTGCGCAGGACCTCCCACACGAGGGCCGCCACCGCGTCGGGGTCCGGCAGGGGTACGTCGGCGGCGACGGTGCGGGTGAGTTCGAGGGTGCGACCCTGACGGGAGCGGAGCCCGAACTCCAGGGTCGTGGCGAAGGCGAGCCGTTGGGCGATCAGCTCCCAGGTCGCTTTGGAGCCTCGGCTGCGTTCCGACAGGAGGGTGTCGACGCCCTTGACGACATGGAGGTCGGGTGGGATGACGGCGGCCCGTACGTCCTGCCGTTCGGCGACCTCCTCGATGATGTCCGCCGCGAGGTCGTTCAGCGCGATGGGGGTGTCCTCGTCGATGCGCCGGGCGATCAGGGAACGCAGCGAGAAGGTGTACGAGCGGCTGGCGACGTAACCGGCGCGATGGGCGGCGTCCTGGACGGAGTCGTTGAACAGGAGGGTCTTGTTCTCCCCCAGTTCCTTGAGGAGCTCGCCGCCTGTGAAGAGCTGAGTCAGGGAGGCGGCGGCGAGTGCGGCCAGTCCGGTGCCCAGGTATCGGATGCTGTTGACGGTGCGGCAGGCGGGGCACTGGTCCCCCTCGGCCGCCCGGTCACCGGACAGGTCGACGACGACGAGCGCGGCGTCGTGCAGGGACTTCGGTGAGCGGGGGGTGCCGGAGTCCCCGTGCCTGGGTTCGAAATCCGTCTCGGGCGACAGCGGGACGAGGCGCCCGGAACCCCCTTCGAAGCGCATGACGGTGGAGCCGCTGCGGACGGGTTCCCGGGCGAAGGCGGTCGTGAACGCTTCGGCGCCGGTCGCCGCGATCATGTTGCGGACCCGGCGCTTGTCCCGTCCCATCGAGGCGAGGCGGATCCGGGCCGCGTCCAGCTCCAGCGTGGCGGGGTCGGCCTCCGGGGAGAACGCCGCCCAGCCGGAACGACCGCATTCCCGGCAGAAGATCGCCGGCAGGAAGGTCTGGGCCGGACGCGGGGCGCTGTCGTCACCGGGCTCGGCCGGCCGTTCGTCGGCGGGTTCGGGGAGCGCCGCCCCAGGGTCGGAACCGGTCCTGGACTCGGGCACCGGCTTGCCGCGGGGCTTGACGCGTTCGTCGTCCCAGCGGAACTCGGCCCGTGCGGGGCCGACTCCGCGCAGGACCCGGGACACGGAGCGCACCCAGTGGTGGATCTCGATCGACAGCAGGGGCCGCTCGGGATCCTTCGGGTCGCGGGCCATGGACAGGAGCGCGATGTAGCGGGCGAGGGCGCCGGCGGCCACCTCGGGCCGCTGCTGGACGGCCATGCCCCAGTGGTAGGCGTACCGGGGCAGCCCCTCCAGTACGTCGGCCATGGTGCGGGGAGCGCCGTCCAGGATCTCCAGCACGGCGGCGGTCAAGCGGTGGCTGCGCAACCGCTCCCCCAACTGCCCGGGGGTCAGCCCGCTTTCATGGGTGAAGGCCGCCATCAGCCGGTCGGCGGCGTCGTCGTCGCGGGTGGGGTCGCCGTGCTCCAGCACGTCGTGCGGGGAGGGGAAGGGCAGTGAGAAGTCGGTCTCCCCGGCGAAGTCCTTGATGCTCTGCCGGTCCTCGGCGACGACGGCGTCGGGGGGGAACGGTACGCCGAAGACCTGTTCGGCCACGGCGAGCATGGCGGTGCCGGAGGCGTCGCTGCCGCCTTCACCGAGGGTCGCGGACGTGGCGACCGGGCACACCGGGCCGAGCGGCCGGCCGGGTTCGGCGAGCCCCGTGACGGCGCCGAGCCGCCGCAGCAGCATCGCGACATCGGTGCCCTGCGCACCGTCGTACGTGTGGAACTCGTCCAGGACCACGTAGGCGAGGGAGGAGCCCTCCCACAGTCGCTGGTCCTCGGGGCGTTGCACCAGCAGGTCGAGCATCTTGTAGTTGGTGATGAGGATGTCGGGCCGCGTGCGCCGGATCTCGTCCCGGTCGACGGCGACCTCGGGGACGGACTGCTTGAACTCCTGCGAGGCCGTGTCCCCGATGTAGAGGCCGGCCCGGACCGTGCCCTTCAGCCGGTCGTCACCGGCCAGGTACGCGTTGATGCGGTTCGCCTGATCGGTGGCGAGCGCGTTCATCGGGTAGAGCAGGACGGCCTTGACGCCCTCCCGGCCCGCCTGCCGCTCACGCAGGCAGTGGTCGATGAGGGGGACGAGGAAGGACTCGGTCTTGCCGGATCCGGTCCCGGTGGTGACGAGCGTCGGTTCGGCAGGTCCGTGCAGGGTGGACAGCCGCTCCCAGGCCTGTTCCTGGTGCCGGTGAGGCCGGAAGGGGCGCGGCCACCAGGTCAGGTGTTTCTGCCAGCCGTCGTCCTGGGCCGCTCGGAACGGGGTGCGGATCCTCAGGTAGGGGCCGCGGAAGATGCCGTCGTCCGCGTCGGCGAGGAAGTGCTCCAAGGCGCTGCGGGTGGCTTCGTCGGCCAGCGCGTACGTCGTCGAGAGGTACTGGCCGAGGCTGCCCCGTACCTGTTCGGCGGCGAGAGTCGGTCGCACGCGCCCCTCCTTCTTCAGTGGTTCCGGGACGCCAACGGTAACGGCCGGGCCGGTTCCCGGATCAGGCGGCGGCCCGGACACTCCCGTCCCGCCGCATGGTGCGCGCCGCCGTCAGACGCCGAGCTTCCTGCCGATGTGGGCGACGTGCACCTTCCTCGTCTCCGGTACGAGACGGAAGTGCAGCCTGCCGGGCTTGGGCGGAAAGTCGGTGTGCAGGTCGAAGAGCTGCTGCGTCCCGTCCAGATCCGTGAACCAGCACAGCCTGCGGCGCTGCTGGTGTTCGGGGCGCGTGGAGCCGGGCCACAGGGGGCCTTCCGGACGGGTGTCCGGGTCCCAGTCCGTGACGGCCTTGTCCAGTTCGGCGAGCCGCCTGAGGACGACGGGCAGCTGGACCGGGAGCAACGCCTGCACCTGCTGCTCCACATGGGGCAGGAAGCCCAGTCGCGGGAACAGTCCGGCCCGCTTCTCCCACAGCGTCGCACCGCTGTGTACGTCGGCGAGTCCGGTCCTGATCAGCCATGCGGCGCGCTCGCGGATCCACGTCAGATGGTCTTCGACGTGGTCCCGTGCCGAGAGGTGCCGTACCTCGACCTCGCCGCTCTCGGTGTCCGTGCCGCCGTCGTCCGCGCCGACGAGCTGCTCGCGCTCCACCCGCAGCGACGAGGTGTCCCAGCGGGCCGCGACAGGTAAGGACACGGCCAGCCCGTCGAGCAGGTGCGCGGCGCCGATCCCGTCGGCCCGGATCCCCTCGTGCCGGTACTCGACGTCGTACGGCTCCTTCTCCTGCGGGAAGGCCACCTTGAAGGGCGACTTGTTCTGCATCTGCCGCAGCCGGACCCAGGCGTCCCTGTTGCGGGGGTTCCCGGCCCACTTCCCGATCGGGTACCCCTCGGCGATCTGCAAGGACTTGAGCTCCACCGCGCTGACGAGCACGGTCGGTGTCTGGTCCTCCTTCGCCACGGCCCGGGTCGTCCGGGCGAATTCCGTCATGGCCCGGTCCGCGTGTGCCGGCTCGCAGCCGGTACCGCAGGAGATCTCGTTCAGGAACAGCAGCGGCATGTGTGGCCCCTCCGCGATGGTGCCCGGCCCCGCCCCGGTGCCGGTCGTGGTGTACGTGCTCGGGTCAGACTCCTCAGTCGAGCAGCTGGTCGAGCGTGTTCTCCAGCTCATCGAAGAAGCCGTTCGGCCACTGGTCGATCAGCCCGTCCTCGTCGATCCGGGGGGTGATCACCCGCGTGTCCCCGCCTTCGCGGCGGAAGTAGTGGACGGCGGCCTGTCCGGGGGCGAGGACGCCCTCCTTGACCGCGAGTCTCATCCCGTTGAGGACGTGGTCGCTGTGGGACTCGACCACCAGTTGCGCGCCCTGCGCCGCGGAGGCGGCGGCGAGCGCCGCCATCCGTGTCTGGCCGTGCGGGTGGAGGTGAGCCTCGGGGTTCTCCAGCAGCACCAGCGCACCGGGCGTGGCGGTCAGGCAGGCGACGACGATCGGCAGGGCGTACGTCAGGCCGAAGCCGACATTCGTGGGGCGGCGCCTGGTCGTGGAAAGGCCGTCCGGGAAGCCGTACGACAGGCGGACCGCGTCCGTGCCCTCGATGGGCTCGGCCTGCAGGTCGACCCCGGGGCAGAGATCGCCCATCCAGGCGTTGACCTGGTCGAGAAGCCGGTGTGAGGCCGCCTTCGGATGGCGCATCGGACCGTCGGGGACAGCGTCACGAGCGTGGTGCCGGAGGTAGTTGACGGTGTGTTCGCCCCGTACGCCGAGGAACCCGCGCCCGATCACCATGTGGTGGTCCCGGGGGTAGCGCTCGGACGGGGTGATCCGGTCGGCGTGGAGGTACTGGAAGCCGCCGGTGAAGTAGCCGGGAACGGTCGCCGCGTCACCGGCCGGCCGGTCGGCGCCCTCGGTGAGGGGCAGCTCGACGGAGGTCAGGGGGAGCAGATTCTGCTCGGGGGCGTATCCGACGGTCCAGGAGTAGCGGTAGGCGCCTTCGCTGACGGCGAGGGTGATCGCGGGTTCGTCCCCGGTGAAGTCCTCGTGCAGGACGTCCTGCCCGACGCCGATGGTGACGAGCTCGCCGTTGAGCAGGAAGCCGTTGTCGTGCCGCGTCCGGTGGGGTCTGCCCCCGGCGATCTCCAGGGCCAGTGTCCCCGCGTGGTCGAGGTCCCCCGCAGTGTGCGACTGGTGGAGCAGGGCCAGGGCCTGGAGGACGCTGCTCTTGCCGGAGGAGTTCAGCCCGGTGAGCAGCGTGAGGGGCGCGAGGGCTAACTCCGCGTGCTGGAACGCCTTGAAATTGGTCAGCGTCAGCCGTTCAATCACTGCTCAGTACCCCCCGGAAGAGCTTGCCCATGTCCTCGAACCGCCGCTGCACCTTCTTCGGATCGCCGGTGGCGATGGAGATGGCCCGGTCGAAGTCCCAGTCCTTCATGAGGTCGAAGAACCCCGCGCGGACCTTGTCACCGGACGCTACCAGCGCGTCACGCTCATGATCGGCCAAGTTCGCGAGATTGACGGCCACTGTCTCGAAAAGGGCCTTGTTGATGGGCGACTTGCGGGCCTGCCCCCGCCATTTCCGGAACGCGTACTCCCCGAAGATTCCGGTGGCACACTTCATGGCTTCGCGGAACTGCCGTGCCTCGTCCTGTCGTTGTTGCGGTGACAGCCGGTTGACGCGATGCATGGTGTCGACCAGGAACTGGTCGAAGTCTCGCTGTCGGTAGTCCGCCGGCACCGACAGCCGGAAGGCGAGGAAGCGCAGCACCATCTCCCGGTCGGACATCCGCTCGTTGGAGATGCTCCAGCCGGTGGCCTCGCCGAAGGCCGGCTCCTCGGCCAGGTCGGCGAGGAACACCCGGGCGTCTCCCTTGACGAGCGCGTGCCGGATCTCCTGGCGGGTCAGCGGCATGCCACCGGTGTTGATCCGGGCGAAGATGTTGAACGTGACGTCCTCGGGCGTGCCCTGCTGGATGATGTGCACGACGAGCTGGGTCTCGCGCAGCCGGATGCGCAGCCGGCCGCTCAGGTCGTTGTAGCGCTTGCCGGTGAAGTCGTGCAGGTAGTCCAGCCCGCGCAGGGTCAGCGGGTCCATGCCGACGGCCTCCGGGGCCATGAAGCGTGCGATCGAGGTGAGCCGCTGGATGCCGTCGACGACCGCCCAGTTGTCGTCCTCGTCCTGGGCCATGTGGAACGACGAGATCGGGATGCGCAGCAGGAGCGACTCGATGAGCCTGCTCTGCTGGACGTCGCTCCAGATGCCGGCCCGGCGCTGGAAGTCCGGCGCCAGGTCGATCATCTCCTCCCGGAGCCGGGACAGCAGCAGATCGACCGTGCTGGCCTGGGTCTCGATCTTGATGCTCTCCGGCTCGAACGGGAACACCCCGGTCTGCGAGTCGGTCTCGTCGGCCGGCTGTTCCAGCTCGATGCCGGTCGGTAAGCCGTCGGAGCCGATTTCGAGGGGGTTGTGCACGCCCGGGATCGGATCCGTCTCCCAGTCGGCGACGTACCGCTGGTAGCCGACGGTGCGTTCCCGTCCCGTCGGCCGCCGGAAGCCGCTGTCCTCCAGCTCGTCCATACCGTTACCCCGCCGTCCCTCGCCGTCCCGCTGTGCGTCGCCGCCCGGACCAGCCTATAGAGGCGGTGGCTCACCGACGCTGCGGACGCCACGGCAGGTCGAACTCCGCCCGTACGGTCTTCCCCACTGGCACTCTGTCGTGCACCGACCAGCGGTCGGCCAGTGCCTCCACAAGGAGCAGCCCACGGCCCGAGTCCTCGGCCGCCCCTGGGTCGCCGAGCTCTCCCGGTGCGGGCGGCTTCCGCTCGCCGCGCATGTCTGACACCTCGATCCGCAGGACGGCCCCGGGGGCGCGGGTCAGCACCAGCTCGAAGTCCCGCCCCGGAACGCGGCCGTGCGTCACGGCGTTGGCCGCCAGCTCGGCGACTACCAGGGCAGCCGTATCGGACAGCTCGCCGCCGAGCGGAATGCCCCACCGGTCGAGATGGAGCACGGCCAGACGCCGGGCGAGCCTGGCGCCGCGTGGGGTGGAGCTGAAGCGTTGGGTGAACGTGTGGGCGGCACGCAGTGGCAGGCCGCTGGGAGCCGTGGGGGTGGCGGGGGTGGTCATGAGGACCACGGTGCCGCGGACCGGCACGGGTCTCCAGATCAGCGGGTCGTACGGTGAGCGGGCGTACGGATGCGTGGCGGGTGCAGAGCGCGAACGCTCCGACGCGTCAGCAACTCCTGTCATAGGGTTATTGAGCCCACCGTTGCACCGCGCGGCAAGTCCCCGGCTCCGGGCGGACCGCATCTCCACTCCGGGCGGTGTCGGATCCGCTCTCCGCCTCGGGCCACGGACCACCGCCGACTCCGCTGCCGGGGCACGCGCGGTAGTTGCTTCACCGGCCCTGCTTCTCCCAGTTCACCGAGCCACGTCTGACGGCGTAGCAGGACAGACGGGTGCCGTGGAGGTCGAGGGCGTCGTCGGGGTCGGTCTCGTAGTGGTCGGCGATCTCCGCCCACCGGTCCCCTGCGTCGAGGCGGGCGTGGCGGCGGTCGTAGCCGGGTGCCTCGGGTTCACGGAACTCCATGATTCCGGAGCGTTGTCGGAGCCACGCCTGCCATGCGGGGTTGACGCCGGGCCCGGCCGAACCTCGGCCGCCCCTGCCGATCCCACCCGGTCTGCGAGGTGGGCGTGGCTCAATTCGCCATGCGCAGTTGATCTCAACTCGGCGGGGTTCGATGATGTCGGTTGCCGCCTGAGAGCTGGGCGCAAGGAATGGTACGCAGCTCCGGCCGCTCACCGGCCCTTTCGGCATGAGGCGTCGTTTGCAGCTGGCGCTGCAGGTCGTTCAGGCGATCGCGCAGATCCGGGTCGTGAGCGACAGGAAGGGCGCTGGAGACTGCCATGGATGGGTCCGGTCTCGAAGCCGAGGGTGTACAGCCCAGGCCCCCACCTCCTCCGCTCCGGAGGCAGGTCGTAGGCCTGCTTCACTCCGTGCGCGGCGACGCTGTTCCGAGGGCCGCTCGTCATCTCTTGTAGGTCGGGGACTCGTTGGCGTTGAGCTGCTCGATCAGGGAGAAGACGGCGATGGCGAGCGGCTTCATATCCGCCGTCCGCATTCTGTCATTCATACGGCGAAGTTCGGAGACGACCGCTTCCTGGTCGTTCTGCGGGCCGACGAGGTTCTGCTCGCTGCCGAGGGCGCCGAGGGACTTGTGCACCCCTTCCGCGCTGTCCGGGTCGACCATTCCCCGCTCCGGCACAGTCAGGTGGTCCCAGTGCTTCAGCAGGTCGTGGCCGGCCGCGATGCCGTTCAGCCAGGCTGAGCGGGTCAGGGTGATGGTGGTCGGGTTGCGATCGCCGGCGAGACCACGACTGACCGGGGTGGCGAATACCGGTGCGTTCCCTGTGTCGACCATGCCTGCGGCGTCCAGGACGAGGTTGGTGAACTCGGCCGCGTTCGCCTGGAAACGGTCTCTGAGGTCGGTCGGCAGCAGGCTGAAGGCGTGGGCGAAGTCCGTGCGGGCCATCAGTGCGCCGGCGATCGTCTTGGCGTTGTCCCCCTGCATGTTCATTCCCTGGCGCAGATAGGCGGCAAGGTGCATGACGAGGCCGGTGAGCGCACTGACGTCGGTCTTCCGCGGCTCGAGGCCGAGCAGCGCCTGGATCGCCCTCTTCGCGCCGGTCCGGGCGGCCGGGAGCTCGCCGAGGCCGGGCGGGAAGCCGCCCGTCGTGAGGTCGGCCGCTGCCTGACTGCGGCCCTGGACCAGATCCTCTCGGATGAAGGGCATGCGTTCCTTCATGTTCATGGGCACGCGCCGCTCCAGGTACTTGATCAGCGTGCTCAGTTGCGCGAGGGTCGCGCCGAACGTCGCCTGCGGTGCGGGGCTCAGCGGTTTCCCGTCCGGGTAGATCCGCAGGTCCGGCTGGGGAACACCCCGGCCCGCGGTGATGTGCTCGGAGGGAATGTACGTGTCGTCCACCCGGCTGTCGAGATAGGCCGCCATCGCGGTCACGTCGTCCATGACCGAGTCGACCTCCGCGAGGGTTTTGAGAGGGTCGGTCACCCACTCCAGGTTGGAGCCGCCGGTCGGGCTGGCGTCGGCCGTCAGGTCGAACTGCGTACCCTTGACGACGAGTCCGTCCTCGCGGCCCTTGCCGAGGTTCTCGCCCTCCACCGGCTTCTCCGACACCTTGTTCCTGGTCATCAGGGTGCTCGTCAACGCATCGCGCTCCGCCGCGGTCACCTCGAGCGCGTCGTAACGCGCCTGCCCGGCCGGCGTCAGAAGGCCGCCGGGAGCCAGCCATTGAGCCCTCAGCGCCGCTCCCTCGTCCCCTCTCACCTGCTCTCGTTCCGCCTCCGAGAGACGCGCGTGGTACATCGAGAGGGGATACAGGAAGGATTCCAGGATTCCGGCGTCGATCAGCGCCTCCCGGTCTCGCAGGCGCTGTTGGAGGACGTCCGCGGAATCGCCCGTGACGCTTCGTACGTTCCAGGACACCTCGAACTCGAAGCCGACGGCGCGTTGCACGGCCGTGGCGCCGGCCGGGCCGGCGTGTCCGGGCGCGGGCGTGTGGTTGTGCTCCGGCTCCGGTTGCCCGGTGTCCTTCGGAACAGGCCCTGCCATGACCCGTGTCGCGTTCGCCTCCGCCGCCCGCTCGAAGCGGTCGGAGGGGTCGCTCACCCGGAGTCCCTCGCCGTTGTCCCTGCCCACGACCGGGCCCTGCCGTTGCTGGACGACATGCGTCAACTCGTGGGCCAGCGTATGTCTGTCGGCGCCTCCCGCACCGAGGACGATGCTCTCTCCCGAGGTGTAGGCACGGGCTCCGAGCTCTGCCGCCGAGCGTCGGGCCGTAACGTCGCTGTGCACTTTCACCTGGGAGAAGTCCGCGCCGAGCCGGGCTTCCATCTCGGTACGCGTGGTGTCGTCGAGGGGACGGCCCGGGGAGCGCAGGACATCGCGAACGGTGGAGCGCTGCAGGGATGGGGCGGCCTGCTGGTCACCGCAGCCGGTACCGTGCCGGTGCCCGTCCTGGGCCGGGGGACGTCCGGCCCGGCGGAGCATCTGGACGACCGCCGCGTTGCCGATGCCTCCCTGGAGGGCTAAGAGCGCGGGGAGCGGTGGAGCGGCGCGGCCCGTCGGCCTGTGGGCCGATGACCGACTGCTCTCCGCCTCGGTGCTCCTTGCGCTGCCGTTCGCGTGCATGATCTTCCTCCCGTGCCATATCCCCGAGACCATGCCCACGCGTCCAGGCCTCGCGTCTCGTCGAACAGTGAGAACGGGGTGGCCTTTCCCCGCAGGTCCACCAGCCCCGTGAGATCGGCGACTCTCCGAATCCCAGGGCCGTTACCCGCCCCTCCTCATGCCTTCAGTAGGCGATTGAGTCCTCCGAGCACGTTGCAGGGCCGACAACGTGATGCCGCCGAGTTGCCCCTCGACCTTCACTTCGACGTCCACGACTCACCCCCTTTCCTGAGATTACCCAGTCGGCAGGCCACGGCACAGGCGTATGCCAAGCCGTTCATCTGCCTGCCCATGGTCACGAGATCAACGATTCGCGGCACGGGCAGTCACGACACCGACCCGCCGCCGAAGCGCCTTCCGGGGTGTCATGCATGCGATCACCCCATGAGAGTCGGGCATACGCCGGTGCGCCAGATCCGCGACTCGTACGCTGGGTGAGCGTACGAGTGCGGAGAGTGGACATCGCTTGTGACGATGCGTGAGCATGGGTGGGGTGGCGGGAAAGTACGTGGAGGTGGGCCGGTTGGGCGAAGTGACGGTTGCTACGGGTGGCACCTGTGGGGGTGCGGCGGGCAACGGCGCGGTGGAGCCGGAGGGTTCGGACAGCCTGAAGGCGTTCGGGGAGGTTCTGAAAGCTTTCCGCGTACGGGCCGGCCTGACGCAGGAGCAGTTCGCGGCGCGGGTGCGGTATTCGGTGCCGACCGTGGGGTCGATCGAGCAGGGGCGGCGGTTTCCGTCAGCGGAGTTCGTCGAGCGGGCGGAGGAGGTCCTGGACGCGTTCGGGGCGCTGCGGGGTGCGGCGCGGCATCTGTCGCGGCGGCCGGGGCTGGCGAGTTGGTTCCGGCAGTGGGCGCGGCTGGAGCAGGAGGCGGTGAGCCTCTACACGTACGAGTGCCGGCTGATCCCAGGGCTGTTGCAGACCGAGGCCTACGCGCGACGGCTGTTCGTGAACCAGTTGCCGCCGTTGGGCGACGAGCAGATCGAGGCGCAGCTGGCGGCCCGGCTGGAGCGGCAGCGGTTACTGCGGGAGCGGCCGAACACGGCGTACAGCTTCATTCTGGAGGAGGGCATTTTCCTGCGACGTACGGGCGGGGCGGACGTGACGCGGGAACTCATCGATCACGTTCTGCTGCTTGCAGAGTTGAGGAACATCGAGATCCAGGTGATGCCGCTCGTGCGGGACAATCATGCGGGGCTGGACGGTCCTATGCAGTTGGTCGAGACGGGCGACCACCGTTGGCTGGGCTACGTCGAAGGTCAGAAGAGTGGCCAGTTCATCTCGGATCCCAAAGTGGTCAGTGAGCTCCATATGCGGTATGCCAGGATGCGGTCACAGGCTCTCACCCCAGAGGACTCTCTGAGCCTGTTGTGGCGTACACGAGGAGAGACATGAGCACTACAGAACTGGCCTGGTACAAGAGCAGCTACAGCGGTGGCGACGGAGACTCATGTGTCGAGGTGGCAACCGCCCCCGACGCCGTCCACGTCCAGGACTCAAAGGTCGAAAACGGCCCTCAGCTCGCCCTCGCACCCACAGCGTGGGCGAGCTTCGTCTCGTACGCGTCTCAGGCCTGATCGAGCGCCCCCTGCCGGTTCGAGTCCGGCTCCGGGGCGCTCTCTCAGGCGTCCTTCATCCGCTGGGTGAAGTAGGCGTGCGCGGCCCGCATCTCGGCCTCTCGGTCGGCCTTGTAGAAGGGTGCGGTATAGCCCTCGGGCGGCTCGGTCCGCTCTCCCTTGTTGAAGGCCAGTAGATCCTCGTAGTGCTTTTTAGTCTGCCCGAAGCCGTAGGTGTAGCGATTTCCTGCGATCTTGCGCTCGTTCGCATCAAACCAAGTGACGTCGTCGAAGTCCTGCATGATCGGAAAGCGGGACTTGTACATGGCCACCAAGGCATCCGCGCTCACCCCAAGCCACACTGCAACAAGGGCATCAATTTCGACGAGTGCGGCACGCCTCGCTCGCTCCGTGCGCAAGGGAGTATCGCGCTCCCATTCGGAACTTACCTGGTGAAGCGGCTGCAGGTCAGACCAGTCGAGAGCCCACGGCTCATAGGCCCTCCAGGTTGAGTCATACAGTTTTTCCCACAGGTTGGCATAGGCCGATGTCAGGCAGTTGAGCCGCAAAGTGCGAAGCAACAGCGCGGACGCCAGTGGGTGTCCGATCGATGGCACGGGCATCCTGCGGGCGGGAGCTTTCTGCAGATGACCGACGCCCGTCGTTCGAAGGAGGTAATCCACTGGCAGACCGGCCCAGAATCCAGCGATCAGCACCGTCAGACTCTCACTCCCTGCGTGAGCACTTTGAAGAAGGAGTACGTGTGCTACATCTTCCGGGATCAACGCGACGTAGAGGCTTCGCTCTGTGTCAGGCGCGATCATCTCCCGCCAGGCCACCCGAAAGAAGTCCGTGTACGGCCGACGTGCCCACCCGGTCAGCCACAGGTCAACCTCCGAATCCGTAACTTCTTCCTCTGTCACCGCTCGAAACTCGGCGACTTCGGCCCGCGCCAAGCGCGCTGCGGTTTCGGAGGCACGCAGATCCGCCAGCCAACGGTGGTCTATCCAACGGTCGCGTTCGCCCTTGTAGACATTCTCCTCAGCCACATAGACGTACTCGGACTCCGGCACAGCGTCGTCGGCTAGGGTCTGCGGGTTCAACCCCAGCACTTCGCCGCCACCCTGGCTCGGCTGTTTAAACATCGGGTTCGCCAGCCCAATCTGCGGTCCCTTGAGGATCACCTCGGACCAGTCGGCCGGCAGATGCCGCTCGCCGTTCTCGCCCGGGAGGTTGTAGTCGATGAGCCCGGCGGCCTTCGACCCACTCTCGTCGTACCCACGTGTGATCTGCGGGTCAGGACCCAGCCGCACCGGGTAGTCGGCCAGCGCCTGGATGGCCTGCGCCTCTGCCGTGCTGACTGGTGACAGCAACCGGGCCTGCCGTACCGGCTGATTCTGGTCGCCGGTCAGCCTCTGCCACTCGGCCAAGGTCTCCTCGGTGACCCGCACAATGCGCTTGAGGTGCGGTCGCTCGTCCCAACTGCTACCGAAACGCACCCCCGGATCCGGCGCGGTGCCGTCGTCGTCGGCCGACCGGCGCAGGGCGTCCACGGAGAACAACCACGAAAGGTGATCGAAACCGATCTCTCCCGCTCGTCCATAGACGTGTACACCGAAGTGGCTGGACCGTCCAACCGGGGGCGGAAAGAAGCGGTTACCAGCGTTCACGAAGTCGCCGTGGATCATGAGGCGTTCATAAGCCGCTTCTCGAAGCTTCGCTTCCCTGTCCCCGCTGAAGTGCGAGTCCGGATGGACAAGGCCCACCGTGCCGTCGTGCCCCGTGTGCGTCCAAGCCGTACACATGAAGGCCCGGTACAGGTCTGGCTGAGTCCCCTTGAGAAGCGGATACATCTGCTCCGAACCGAGCATGGCGACTGTTCCGCCATGCGAGGAGAGCTCGCTGAGCAACGTGCGGCGTACCGTGTCGGAGGCCAGCAGCTCATCCGCTCTCCGATTGCGTTCCGCCCGCGCCGGCTTCTCCGTGAGCATGAACCACGGCTCGTGCTCGGCGAGGATCGGGTTCTCCTCCCACCGGGGCCGCACCCAAGGCGGGTTCCCCACCTGGAGGTCGAACCCCCCGCCCTTCCCCCGGAACACATGCGCGAAGTGCAGCTCCCAGTGGAAGAAGCCGTGCCCGTCCTCCGCCTGTATGTCCTTCTCCGTCGAGCCGGCGATGGTCTCCACCACGCCCAGCCACGGGAAGCGTCCCGACAGGTGCTGGGCCTCGTCCATGCCCAGGACCGCGACCAGGTCCTTCTCGTACGTCGTCAGGACGTCCAGGTCCTCGATGGCGTCCAGGAACGAGCCCTCCGGGACCTCGTGGGTGCCGAGGAGGCAGTCCAGGAAGTCCAGCCAGTCGGCCAGGGACTTGAGCGGAATGGTGTCGCGCCAGCGGTTCGTCGGGATGCGGGACTGGCGGCTGCCGCCGCGCCGCTGCCCGGACGGGCGCGGCTGCTGCTTCCGCTCCTCCTCGACGGGCTCCCCGAACAGGGACACCTTCTCCCAGCCCTGGTCCCCCGGCGCCGGGCCGTCCGTCGGCTCCGGCGCGACCGCCTCCGCCGTCCGGGACGCAGGGGTCCCGCCCAGCAGCGCGGCCAGGTCGGCCTCGCTGACGACGCCGCCCCCGACCTCGTACGCGCGTGCCGTGCCGTCGAGCTCGGCGACCTTGTCCAACGGCCAGAACCACAGCGCGCACCAAGCGTCCATGACCTTCTTCAGCCGCCAGTACGGGGTACCGGTCGCGGTCAGGTCGTCGAGGACGCGCTGGCGGTCGACGGCCTGGTCCGGCTGGTCGAGCCAGTCGGCGCCCCAGACGTCGATGCGGCGGGCGATCTTGTCCTCGGAGAGTTCCAGGCGCTTGGCGACCATGCGCCACAGGAACTCCGTCGTGCGGGCCAACCGCTGGAGGCGTCCGGCCTCCGAGTCGCGGTTGCGCTTCTGCCACGTGGCGTACCGCTTGCCGCGTGCCTCGGCCGGCTCGTCCTCCCGCTCGGCGAACGGTGTGCCCTTCGGGGACTTCTGGATGCCCTTGCGCCAGGCCGCGAGCGCCGATGCCTGGTCCGGAGCCAGCTTCTTCGCCTCCGGTTCGGCGGCGACCGCGCCCCAGCCGACGGCCGGGAGCAGGAAGTGGTGCACGGCGCCCTCGGGCAGGTCGCCGTCGCGGAAGGGGAGTTCGTCCGGGGAGAGGGCGTCCTTCTTGGCGAGCCAGCCGCCCTTGTGGAGGTCCTTGGCCTGGTACACCTTGCGGCCGGCGCCGATCAGGGAGTTACCTCGGCGCAGGTGCAGGCCGAACCAGGGGGCCCGCATGCCCGGGTGCATGGTGTTGAGCCAGAGGGAGACCTCGGCCAGTTCCACGGCGGTGGCGTTGAGGTCGACGCCGTACGCGTTGTGCAGGGCGACGTAGGCCTTGGTCTTCTGGAGCTCGATCTGGCGGCGCTCGGTGTCGATGCGGCGGCCCAGTTCGCCCTCGCGGCGGCGCAGGTACTCGGCGGCGACCTGGTCGATGGCCTCGTTGAGGAACGCGCCGGAGCCGAGGGCCGGTTCGCAGATCTTCCACTCCAGGAGCTCGCGCGCCTTCGTGGTCGTGCCGTCCTGGTCGAGGCGGTGCTTGAGGGCCAGCTCGACCGTGACCTCGGTGAGGGACTTCGGGGTGTAGTACGAGGCGGAGGTCTGCCGGTCGCGGCCCGCGAGGCGGTAGACGAAGGAGCCCTTGCGGTGGACGACCCGTTCGAGGTGGCCGGTGGTCTCGTCGCGGACGCGCCGGACGAAGACGTCGTCCTCGTACTCGTGGACCTTCGACTCCGGGATCATCCAGCTGCCGCCGGACGCGTCACCGCCCTTGGCGACCTCGTACAGGTCCTCCACGGCGATGAAGCCCGTGTAGGACATCAGGCCCTCGTAGACCGCGCCGAGCTGGTTGATGCCGAGCTGGGCGTACGAGATGAAGCCGCCGCGCTCCTTCCCCTTGCCCTTGGTGAGCATCAGGCGGCGCAGCACCTTGTGCAGGGTCTCGTTGCGCAGCCGGGTGTCGAGGTGGCGGCCGCGCTTGGAGTCCGGGGCGGCGGGGTCGTACGCGGGGTTCTCCACCTGGCCGTCGGCGATGAGGCGTACGGCGTTCTCGGCGAACAGGTCCGAGCGCAGGGGTTCGAAGCGCAGGCCCTCGTCGGCGCTGCGGCCGGCGGTGCGGCGGAGACGGGCGGCGTCGCCGAGGCGTTCGGTGTACTCGGTCCGGGTGATCGCGGAGGCGGCGAGGAGGTCGTCGGCCTCGCGTTCGATGGCGGTGGCCTCCTGGAGCGCGCCCTCGGCCTCGATGTCCTCGGGCTCGGTGCCGTAGGGGCGGTGGCCCTTCTCGACCATGCGGAACAACAGGTCGAGGGACTCGTAGAGGTGGTAGCCGTTGCGGGAGCGTTCGCCGATGAGGTCGCGGGTGACGAGGTCGCCGAGGCGCTGGAGGCCGTAGCCTCGGTCGTACTCGGGATAGTCGGCGGGCAGGATGCCGAGGGCGGGCTGGGCCTCCGCGTACAGGAGGAAGAGGATGCGGTAGAGGTAGCGCAGCGACTCCCGGCTGAGCTCCTTGGCGAGGCGCGCCGGGTCGTCGAGCTGCGCGGCGGTGACGCCGTTCTTCGGGTCCTTGAGGCGTTCCAGGACCTCGTTGGCGATCCACTCGACCGACAGGCGCAGGCCTTCGCGGAGTTCGGTGGAGACGCCGACGGCGTGCTTGCCGGACTTGTCGACGAAGTCGGCGAGCGGGGCGGTACCGCCCTCGGCGGGGACACGCAGCGAGTCGGCGCCGAACAGTGCGGCCAGTGTGTCGAGTTCGCCGCCGTTGCGGTCGTCGCGGCGGCCCAGGGCTTCGTCGAGGACGGCGGCGAGGTAGCGGCCCTCGTACCAGGTGAGCCGGTCGGCGAGGACGATCACGCCGCCGACCAGGAGCAGGACGTGGCGCGGGGGGTTCTCGCACTCGAAGAGGAAGTCGGCCAGCGCCTTGCCGTCGGTGAGGGACCCGGAGGCCTCCAGGGCGACGGGGTGCAGCAGCCGGCCGGGGCCCTCCGGGTCGAGGGCGGCGTCGGGGTGGGCGGTCCAGCCGCAGGAGACGGCGATGATGCCGGGCTCCTGGTGCGCGACCGTGAGGGTGTACTCGCGCTCGGAGCGGTGCACCGTGTGCGTCTGCTCGTGGGCCTCGGTGAAGCCGAGTGCGCGCAGGGTCTCCAGATGCAGGCCGGTGACACGCTTGGGCCAGTCGGCGGGGACGACCGCGTCGGGCCGGCCGAGGGCCTCCTCGTCCTTTTCGAAGTCCGCGCGGGAGGCGAAGTACGGTCCGTGCAGGGCGCGCAGGCCCTCCCGGGGCGTACGGGTGCGCGGCGGGACGGTGGCGGGGTCCTCGCCCAGGCGCCTGGCGTCGGCGACGGCCGCCGCGTGTGTACGGCGGGCCTCGTCCTCGGCGGCGGCCCAGCGGGCGAGGAGCCCGTCCTTGGCCTTCAGGTCCTTGGGCAGCACCTCGGCCAGGTAGTGGGCCGAGAGGAAGTCGCCCTGGTTGACCAGGGAGTCGTACGTCACGTGAGGTCTCCGCTGTCCGCCGGTTCGGGGCTGTCGTTCGGTGCGGGCCGGTCCAGGACGGCCAGGACCCGCAGCAGGGGGCGGCCGGTCGTCTGCAACTGGTCGAGGAGGTGGGCCTGGTCGTCGGCTGTCTTCTCGACCTGGCGCTGCTTGCGGCTGGTGAGTCCCGGCAGGAGCGAGTCCTTCTCCCATCGGGCGAGCTGCTTGCGGTAGTCGGCGAGCGGTTGGCTGATCAGGTCGGCCCAGGCGTCCTTCGTGCGTTCCAGGTGGGCGCGGGCCGCTGCGACTGCGTCCGGGACGAGGGACTGGAGGCGGTCGCGGTCACGGGGCCCGCCCGTGACGGCGAGCCGAGGCCCGACCCCCGCGGCGCGCAGCGCGTCCGACATGGAGGTGACGACCGGGGTGCTGGGCAGCCCGGTGACGGCCATCCACTTCACGACCGTGGGACGGCCGAGTGCGTTGGAGTAGATGCCCTGGACGAGGAAGGTGGGGTGCCTGGTGTCCGGCGAGGTGATGACGGGGGCCTCCTGGCGGCCGAACTCCACCAGCACCTTGTCCGTCAGCCACTCCACGACGGGGTGGATGTCGGTGAGGAAGGAGACGTTGGGCCAGAGCGTGTCCGAGCTCTCCCGGGCGTCGGTGAGCTTGCGGTCGGCCAGCTCCCGGTCGAAGGTCAGGAGCATCCGCTCGGCGACGCCCTGCTCCTTGAGGTAGGAGGGCGGCAGGGCCTTCAGGCGGCGCAGCAGGTCCGGGGCCTTCGCCGGGGACAGCGACAGATACGGCCGGTCGTCGGCGTCCTTGCTGCGGGTGAGGCCGATCCGCTCGTCGGCCTGCTCGTCGAAGACCTCGGCGAGCGCGGTGTCGACGAAGGCCGCGGTGTCCTCGAAGAGGCTGGGAAGCTCGGCGCGTGCCGGAAGCTCCTGATCGGTGATCGTGTCGACCTGGCCGAAGAGCCCGGCGAGCATGCCGTCGTCCTCCGCGGACGGGGCGGCGTCGAAGAAGTCCTCGACGCTGCCGCCCTCCACGAGCTCGCGGATGAGGCGGCGTTCCTCCTCCTCGGCCCGGTAGTAGCCGGTCTCCGCTTCCGCCGTGCCGTTGAGCTTGTGGGCCTCTTCCTCGCGGCGCAGGAGCTTCTCGGCGACCGTACGGTCGTCCTTCGCGCCGGGCACGGCGGAGGTGAGGATCAGGGCGCGGAACTCCGGCTGGACGCGCTGCCCGTACCGGTCGATGCGGCCGTTGCGCTGTTCGATCCGGATCAGGGACCAGGGGATGTCGTAGTGGATCAGGTCGCTGCACTGGCGGTGCAGGTTGACACCCTCGGAGGCTACGTCCCCGGTGAACAGCAGCCGCACCGGGTGGTCGGCGAGGGAGAACGCCTCGCGGATCGCCTGCTGTTCCAGCTCGACGAGTCCGCCGTGCATGAGGAGGACGGGCTTGCGGAAGCGCTTGGCCGGATCGCTCTTCGTACCGGCGGATGTCTCCGCCGGGGTGCTGTCCGCAGGGAAGCCCAGGCGGGCGGGCACGACGCGGGCGAGCCACTTGAGGGTCTCGACGCGCTCGGAGAAGACCACCGCGCGCTTCTTGCTGCCGGGGCGGACGCCGATCTGTCGCAACTGCTCGACGAGCGCGTCGAGTTTGGCCGAGTCGCCGGGTGCGCTGCCGTCGCCGATGGAGTCGGTGAGCGCGGCCAGGCGGGCCAGGGCCTCCTGCTCGAGATCGAGGGCGGGGTCGTGGCGCTTTCCGTCCTTCGCGTCCTTGGCCGCCTTCGCGGTGAGGTTGTCGCTGCGGTTGGTGACCATCCGGCCGAGTGCGACGTGGGAGGAGAGGAAGGTCTTGAGGACGTTGTGGGCGAAGAGCGGGTCGGTGCTCACGGACGCGCGGTCCTGGTCGGCTGTGCCGAATTCGACCGTGGTGGGCGGGGCCGGCAGCCAGTGCTCGGTCAGTTCGGCGAAGATCCGCTCCTCGGCCTCGGTGGCGGCGCAGTGCACGGAGTGGGTGGGCCCCCGGTCGGCCCACTCGTCGCCCATCTGGTCACGGACCTCGGGGCTGATCTTCGTACGGCGGATGTAGAGGTGACCGAGGTCCTTCTCCGGGTCGTAGTCGTTCGCGTCGACGATCGCCGCCGGGTCGAGGAGGGAGACCAGGTCGGCGAAGGACTGCTTGTCGCCGTTGTGCGGGGTGGCGCTGGCGAGCAGCAGTGCGTCGGTGCGCGGGCCGAGAATCTCGGCGAGGGCCCGGCGCTGGCTGCCCGGGTTGATCAGGTTGTGCGACTCGTCGATGACCACCGCGTCCCACTGGATGCGCTCCAGGTGGTGGCGGAACTGGCCGATGTTCTTGAGGGTGTCGACGGAGATGATGACGCGCTTGTAGTGCGTGAACGGGTTCCGGCCGGCCGGGATCTCGCGCTGGATCCGCTGGATGCCGAGGGAGTCCAGGCGTACGAGGGGGATGGAGAACCGGGTCCACAGCTCGTGTTGGAACTGCTCCAGCACGCTCTGCGGAGTGACGACGAGGATGCGCTCGCCTCGTCCGCGGCGGATGAGCTCGGCAAGAGTGAGACCGATTTCGAGCGTCTTGCCCAGACCCACGACGTCGGCGATCAGGATGCGGGGGCGCAGGTTCCGCATGGAGAGGGCCAGCTCGGCGGGGCGCTGCTGGTAGCTGAGCGGGTCCAGCAGGAAACGGTCGGCGAGGGCCAGACCCCGTTCGGACTGCGGGAGCGGGGTCTTGCGCAGGACCGCCTCGAGGAAGAGACGGCTGCTGCGGAAGTAGGAAGATGTGTCGGGGACGAGCTTCGTCCTCTCGGGGTCGACGAGCTCGACGTCGTCGATCTCGGTGAAGAAGACCGCTTCCTCGTCCCGTACGAACTCCGAGACCCCGACGGCTTCGATCCTGTCGCCGTCCCTGTCGGTACTCCGGGCGCTTCTGACCAGCCATTCCTCGTCGCGGACATGGATCTGCGCGCCTGCCGGGTACCGGGTCTCCCCCTGGTCTGTCACCCGTGATTCCTTCGTTTGATGCGTGTCGGTCGGCTGGTCCCCCTGTGCTTCACGAGTCTTTCACGCGGGCAGGGGCGCCGGACGGCTCCCGCACATCCTCAGAAGGTGGCCTCACGGGAGTAGGCGGCGCGCAGCGACTCGGCAATCCGTAGCGGGGCGGTCAGACGGACGCCGGCTCCTGCTGCGCTGCGCTCCCGCTCGGCAGCGGGGCTCGGCACCGCGTCCTCCGGTTCAGGACCGAGGGCCTCGTCGGCATCGGCGGCCACGTCGACGACCGTCGGCGTGTATGCCGGGTCCACGGGTGGCGGGAGCGGTGCGATGTCGAGCGGCACCGCCGGGGTGCGGGCGGTGAGCTTGCGCCTGGCTTCTCCCGGGGTGAGACCGAGGCCCCTGATGACATCCGCGAGCTGCCCGGTGACCTCCCCCAGCGTGGGCCGGCCGGCCGGGTCCTTGGCCAGCATGGCGGCGATCACCGGCTTCAACTCCGGTGCCAGCCCCGTCAGATCGGGCTCGGCGGCGGGATCCTCGATGCGCAACGCGACGGCCTGCCAGCTGGGCCCGGTGTACGGGTAGTGTCCGGTCGCCGCGTAGAGCAGACAGGCGCCGAGGGCATAGACATCGGCGCCACGGCCGAGGTCGGTCTCGCCACGAGCCTGCTCGGGCGGCATGCACAGGACCGAGCCGACGACGACTCCGGTGGCGGTCAGTACGGAACGCCGCTCGGCGAGGACGGCCAGGCCGAAATCGATGACCTTGGGGCCGTACTCGGCGAGCAGGATGTTCTGCGGCTTCAGGTCGCGGTGCAGCAGCCCTGCCTCGTGAATGGTGCCGAGCCCCTCGGCGAGCAAGGCGCCCAGGCTGGCGGTCTCGGCCAGGGGCAGTGGCCCGTGCCCGGTCACGTACGTCCGCAGGTCGGGTCCCGCGACGTACTCGACGGCGAGCCAGGGCTGGTCCGCCTGGGCGTCGGCCGCTACGAACGCGGCGACGCACGGGCCGTACACCACTTTGAGGCTGTCGACCTCGGACACGAACCTGGCACGGGTGTCCTCGTCGAGGACCGCCGGTCTGATCACCTTCACGGCAACCAGGTGGCCCGCCTCGGACTCACCGAGATAGACGAGGCCCATGCCGCCGGCACCGATGCGCCCGTGCAGGACGTAGCCGCCGATCCGGGCCGGATCCTGGCCGCTCAGTGGCTCCACGGTGACGGCCTCTCCTTCGGCGCTGGCAGCGGGATGTCGAGGATATACGGGCGGCTCGCGGCGGGGCCCCAGTTGCGGGACATCGCTGCGAGTGCCTGGCGGCGCACGAACTACTGGGAGGCGGCCTTCCCACTCAACGCCCACTGAATGTGTTCCGCAGGTCAGCGGGGTACGGATGACGACTCCAAGAGAATCTCTTCACGGCCCGTCGATTGGGAGACTGCCGGTTCCAGAGGCTGAGGACGGAATGCCCGGCGCTGCACGTGTCGGGCACGGGCAGGGCACCGGCCACCTCTCCCGCCGGGCGCCCGGCCTGCTGCGGGTCCTGCGGGGGACCGACCCCGAGCACGTCCTGCTCGACGGGACGCTCGCCGAGTGCGACCGGGTCGGTGACAGCCGGGCCGACTTCTCGCACGAGCACCGCCGCCACGGGGTGAACGTGCAGGTCGTGGCCGATCCCACGGGCAGGCTGCTGTGGATCTCACCCGCCCTTCCCGGCCGCACCCACGACCTGACCGCGGCCCGCACCCACCGCATCATCCGGATCTGCGAACGCCAGGGCGTCCCGATCCTCGCCGACCACGCCTACATCGGAGCTGGCCCCTGGGTGACCACGCCGATCAGACGGCTTCCGCACCAAGACCTCAACCCCACCCAGCGGACGATCAACCGGGCCCTGTCAGCAGCACGAGCACCCGTCGAACGAAGCGTCGCGCGACTGAAGTCCTGGCACATCTTCCGCCGAAGCCGCTGCAGCCCCCACCGCATGTCGGTCATCGCCGCTGCCGTCCTCACCCTGGAGAGGCAACGCTGAAAGTGCTCACTGACAAGGTGATGCCGTTGGAGCGCCGGCACGTGCAGGGCCCGTGCTCCAACGCCCGTCACGGTGCCGAACGTTTCCGCTGCAGCAACCAGGTACCCCCTGTCACCGCCCCCGTCACCAAAAAGCCCACCATCAGCGACATCCTGAATTCCTCCATCTTGCTGCCGTCGTCCGCCACAACCACCGACAGCGTCGTGATGACGGCCGTGATCACTAGCCCAATGGCCAGGTTCTTGCGCACCAGCGATTTCAGCATTTTCTCCTCGTTTCTCGATGAGTGCGCCGCAGTATCGTCCTCTTGCGTCGCGTTCTGTTACGAAGGCACACTCGCGAAGGCGGCCCGGTGTCGCACGACTTCACGCTGAACGGGTACCGCTGCCGGGTAGCGGGGTGAGCGAAGCCGGCAGCGGCACGCCTCCGTTACAGGATTTCGATCCAGTCGACGTGGGGCGGCCTGTTGGGGAAGGTGATGATGTAGTGCTTGGGGTAGGTGACGGTTGTCCCGTTCACGTCGTGGTACGTGACCCTGTTGTTTCCGGTGGAGATCTTGTCGACCCACACGGCGGTGCCCGGCCCGCTCGCTGCGAAGTTGTAGGTGCCCTTGTTGGCGAAGCAGAAACTCAAGTTGAAAGAGCCGATGTAGTCCTGGCCGTGCACATCGGCTCGCAGATAGTCGGACGGGCCGCAGTTGACCTTGTCGATGGCATGTGCTGTTCCGGCCGGTATGACGACGGCCATGACGGCGGCCGCGGCTACTGGAAGGGCGAGACGCAGTTTCCTGGACAGCATCCTCTGACTCCTTTTTTTTGGGGTACCGGCCGTCCGGCGAGAGCTCGTCGTGGCGCAACAAAATTGACGGGTGTTTCGCCTGCCAGTATGCGATTTCCACGCTAAAAGCATGGCCCTATGATTGTCAACGGCGGTTTTCCGCAAGGGCATTGGGGTTGTGCTGAGGTCGCGCCGGAGCCACCGGTGGCCTGTAATGGCCCCGGCATTTGGCGCGTCGGGCCCCTATGCGGCCGACCGGTTCACGCCGCGTGAAAATACTCGTTCAAGGCGCTCTTCCAGCGGTTGTTCCAGCGCTGGCGGCCTCGGCCGGTCGGGTCGAGGGCGAGGGTGGCGAGGTAGAGGCGTTTGAGGGCGGCCTGCTCGTTGGGGAAGTGTCCGCATGCCTGGGCCGCACGCCGGTAGCGGGCGTTGAGGGACTCGATCGCGTTGGTGGTGTAGACGACCTGCCGGATTGCGTCGGGCAGGCCGAGGAAGGGCACGAATTCGCTCCAGGCCCGCTCCCAGGTGCCGGCGATCGACGGGTAGCGCTTGCCCCACTTGTCATCGAAGTCCGTCAGCCGCGCCCGGGCCTGGTCCTCGTTGACGGCCACCCGGCGACCTAGGCTTGGCCTGTTGCTTTCACTTCTCGATACGCATTGCCCCAGGAAATGCCCTCTTTCCTCGGGGAAATGACCGGGGGGCAGGAAATAAGGGCGAGCAGGCCTGAGATGCGAGACCATGACTGTTGACGCCGATGCGGATGTCTCCTCGTTATGCTGGTCCGATTTCTGCGGGCCGGCGAGTGTGCCGATGAGACGGGAGACGGTCGGGTCCAAGGCCACCGGACCGAACACGCCCGGCCCGGCCCGCGGCAGGCCGACGTCGGCCAGGCAGGCACCGCCGAGCGCGACGGCCAGCCGGACGCGGCCCATCGTGGGGCCAGATCCTCGAACGCGAACGCCACCGGGTCCGCGCAGCGAAGAACCTCAGGGCGCCGCGCCGGCCGTAGGTCAGGCTGCCGTGCACGAGCGGGAAGAGGATCAGACCGAGCATCCCCCGCATCTTCGGCAGGGCCGAATCCGTCAGCAAGCCCCCCGGGCCACCACGATGCCCGTAGCGCACCAGGCTCCGGCGTCACGGATCGTCCCTCGTCGACGCGGACACCGTCGTCACCGCGACGTGCCGGACGGCGCCAAGGCCTGCGGCCCGCCCGTCTCCGTCGCCAGCTGGCGGCCGCGGATCCTGCGGGCCAGACCGACGAGGACCGAGCGCAGCGCCTCGGCCCGACGGCTGGACGGTACGAACATCTGCTGCTTGAGCCGCGCGGAGCGCTGGTGCTTGGTGATGAACGGACGCAGCCCGGCCTCCCAGGCGTCCAGGGCGGCGTCGAGGTCGTCGGGGTGCTCCTGCAGGGCCGCGCCCAGTGCGGCGCCGCCGCGCAGCGAGGACGTGGCGCCCATGCCCGAGTAGAGGTTCATGCACCAGGCCGCGTCCCCCACCAGCACGACCCGCCTCGTACTCCATCGCGGCATCCGCACCTGGTGCACCGAGTCGAACAGGTGGTCAGGGGCCTCGTCCAGGGAGTCCAGGACGTGGCTCACCACGGGGTCGTCGTCCATCCCGGAGAAGACCGCGCGCAGCCGCTCGACCCGCGACCCGCTGAACTGCTCCTGGATGTCCCTCGTCCGGTAGGTCAGCAGCGCGGTGGGCGCGTGGTCGGCGAGCCCGAACACCCACACCGCCCGCTTGTCGCGCGCGATGATGATGCTGTCGCTCGCCTCGTACGTGGGCACCTGCTCCTTCAGCTGGAAGGCGCAGATCATCGCGTTCCACGTGGTCAGGTGGTCCTCGTGCGGACCGAACACGATCCGGCGCACGCTCGAGCGCATCCCGTCCGCGCCGACCACCAGGTCGAAGCTCTCGCGGTACTGGGCACCGGTGTCGGCGTTCTCGAGCAGGACCTGCACCTCGGCAGGACCCTCGGTGATCGCGACCGGAGTGGTCGCGAACCGCACCTCGATGCCCGTGATGCTCTGCCACAGCGCGGCCTCGATGTCGCCGCGCAGCACCGCTGCCGGCCCTCCGGGCTGGTCCAGGAATCCCAGAGCCGGCCTGCGCCTGCCCCGACGATCCACCGACCACGATTTCGCGCCCGCCTCCCGTTCCGGGTTGCGGGTGTGCAGGTGGTCGGCGATCCCCAGGTCGACCGCGGCCTGCCGGCCCTCCGGGAACAGCCCGACGAAGTAGCCCCCGGTACGCCGCTCCGGCGCCCGTTCGACGATCACCGGCGTCCAACCGGCCCGGCTCAGCCCGATCGCCGCGGACATCCCCGCGATCCCGAGCCCCACCACCAACACCCTCTTCCGCATGGTCGTCACCGCGCCGTGCCGGACAGGGCCGACGATGCGGTGTACTCCGCCGTCATCCGGCGGTGGACGACCTTGCGGATCCGTTCGAGGACGACCGAAGTCAGCACCTCGACCGGCCGGCTGGACGGGACGAACCTCTGTTGCTTGGCCCGTGCGGAGCGCTGCTGCCTGGTGATGTAGGGACGCAGGCCCGTCTCATAGGCCGCCAGAGCGGCGGCGAGGTCGTCGGGGTGCTCCCGCAGGGCCACACCCAGTGCGGCGCCGCCGCGCAGCGAGGACGAGGAGCCCATCGCCGAGTAGGTGTTCATGCACCAGGCCGCGTCCCCCACCAGCACGACCCGACCCGCGCTCCACCGGTCCATCTTCACCTGGTGTATCGAGTCGAACACGTGGTCAGGGGCCTCCTCCAGGGAGTCCAGGACGTGGCGCACCACGGGGTCGTCGTCCATCCCGGAGAAGACCGCGCGCAGCTGCTCGATCGCCGACCCGGTGAACCGGTCCGGGATGTCCTCGGTGCGGTAGGTCAGCCACGCGCAGGGCGCGTGGTCGGCGAGTCCGAACACCCACACCGCACGCTTGGGGCGCGCGACGAGGATGCTGTCGCTCGCCTCGTAGGAGGGCACCTGCTCCTTCAGCTGGAACGCGCAGATCATCGCCTTCCAGTTGACCATGTAGTCCTCGTCCGGGCCGAACACCATCCGGCGCACGCTCGAGCGCATCCCGTCCGCGCCGACCACGAGATCGAAGTCCTCGCGGTACCGCTTCCCGGCGCCGGCGTCCTCGAGCAGGACCTGCACCCCGTCGGCGCCCTCGGTGATCTCGACCGGAGTGGTCGCGAACCGCACCTCGACCGCGTCCTCGGTTCCGTTCGCGGCGATGCCTTGCCACAGCGCGGCCTCGATGTCGCTGCGCAGCACCGATGCCAGCCCGCTGGGCGCGTCCAGCAGTCCCAGAGCCGGCTTGCGCCTGCCCCGGCGATCCACCGACCACGAGTTCCCGCCCGGTCTCCATTCCGGGTTGCGGGTGTGCAGGTGGTCGGCGATCCCCAGGTCGGCCGCGGCCTGTAAACCCTCGTGGAACATGAAGATGTAGTACCCCCAGGTCCGACGCTCGGGCGCCCGTTCGACGATCACGGGCGTCCATCCCGCCTGGCGCAGCCCGATCGCCGCGGACATCCCCGCGATCCCGAGCCCGACTACCAAAGCCCTCTTCTGCATGACTCTCCCCTCTCTGATTACGATCGACTGGTGGACGGCTCAGTCCGGCACGACGACGACGCGGCTGCGGCCGGTGTGCGCCCATGCCTCACCGACCCGGCTCAGCGGGAACGCGGTGTAGGGCAGGTGCAGGGACCCGTCGGCGAACCGGGCCATGACCTCGGGCGCCTCGGCGAGCATCTCCTCGTGGGACACCGATCCGGCGCCGCTTCCGGTGATCCGGATCCGCCGACTGCGCAGCAGGTCCGCGGGCAGCGATGCCTCCACGCCCGCGAGCGAACCGATCTGCACGTAGGACGTGTTCGCCTCGGTGTCCTCGCCGCTGCGGCCCAGCGCGGCGAAGGCCGCCTCGGCGACGGGCCCCCACAGGTAGTCCAGCACGAGACCGGGCGACGTCTCGGACACGGCATCAGCCAGAGCCTGCTCCAGGCCGTCGGGCCCGTCGTGGGCCAGCGACACGGTCGTCGCTCCCGCGCCGCGCAGCCGCTCCAGCGCCTCCGGATCGCGCCCGGCGGCGATGACCCGCTCCGCCCCGAGCGCCAGCGCCCCCTGCACGGCGAGGCTGCCCGACATCCCCGTGGCACCGAGCACCAGCACGGTGCCCAACGCCCCCACTTCCCTGCGCCGCGCGGTCAGGACCGTCCAGCCGGACAGGCCGGGGTTCATGCCCGCGGCGATCGCGAGCGGATCCGCCCCCGCCGGAATCTCCGCCTGGAAGGGAGCGACCAGCCGCTCGGCCATCGTCCCGAAGGGCGGACGCGCGTACCCGGTATAGACCAATCGCCCGTCGCCGGTGCGGGCGACCGCGTCGATGCCCGGCACCAGCGGATACCTCATCCGGCCGCGGCCGTAGTGCCGCCCGGTGGCCAGCCCGCGCACGACGTTGTGCAGGCCGGCTCCGACGAGGTGCAGGGGCTCGGAACCGGGCGGGACTGTCGGCTCGGGGAAGTCGGCGCAGACGGGCGACGCAGCGGGGGCGGTGACGACTGCAGCACGCATCATGACTCTCCTTAACTAAGTTCAATGCTGTAGCCAGCCTGCCTGAACACCGTTAAGGTGTCAACCATGACCAAGGGCATCACCCGGGAGCGGATCGTCACGGCGGCGCTCGAACTCCTCGACGACCAGGGCATGGACGCCCTCACCGTCCGCGCGCTCGCCTCCCGGCTGGACGTCCGCGCCTCCGCCCTCTACTGGCACGTGCGCAACAAGCAGGAGCTGCTCGACGAGATGGCCACCGAGGTCATGCGCCGCGTGGCCGGCGCCTTCGCCGCGGTACCGCCGGGCGACGGGTGGCGCGACGACCTCGCCGCCTACGGCCGCGCGCTGCGCTCGGAGTACCTGCTCCACCGCGACGGGGCCCGCATCTTCAGCGGCACCCGGATCACCGACCCGGACGTGGTCCGCATGAAGGAGCCGTTGTTCGAACGCTGGACCGCGTCCGGCTGGAAGCCCGCCGACGCGGACGACGCCATCGACCTGGTCACCGCGTTCGTCGTCGGCTTCGTCATCGAGGAGCAGGAGAGGCGCCAGGCCGCCGGGGCCGATCCGTCGCGCTACTCGATCGAGCAGCGCGAAGCCTGGCTCGGCGAAGGTGCGGCACTGGTCAAGGAGGCCGGGCACCTCCACGACGACGGCGACCGGCGGTTCGAACGGCACCTCGGCATGGTCCTCGACGGGATCGCCGCCCGGCTGGACGCGTGACTCACCCGCGCCTGCGCACCAGCACCGTCGCGAGCACCGCGGCCTCGACGAGCGCCGCGCCACCCGTCTGCAGTGCGTCTACACCGATGCCGACTACCGCGGCTACCACTACACCATCCCGCCGGGTGAGAAGCAGGAACTTCTGTTCCTCTACGACAACGCAGTGAGCTCCCTTGAGTACGGTGGCTGCGGGGGCTGAGCCGGCTGGCTGACCGAACCCCTCAACCGCCCGCCCCGCCAGGACCGCTGGGAGGCCGGACCGGACCGGGGACCGCTGGGCACCGGACCCACTCCCGCCGACAACCCTGGCGAACCGGAGCCCGTCAGTAACCCTCAACAACCCTAGTTACACCGCTCTTTTGACCCGACCAGCACCGCACCGCACCGCAGTCACATCGTCACCCACACCCGCAGGCACAAGGAACGCCCTGGTTCGGCTACAGCTCTGCGCGGCCGACTGAGGCGTGCCGTGTGTCCGCGCCTGAGCTGACGTGCCGATGGGTCTCCTGGGGGCCATACCAGTCCAGACACATCACGGTGGCATCATCTTGGAGCCGGCCACCGGCGGCATCCCGGACGGCGGACGTCATCATCAGCGTGGTCTCCCGCGGGTGCAGGTTCCGGCTGCGCTCCATCAGACCAGGCAGGTCGATCGTCTCTCCGTGGCGTTCGAGCATGCCGTCGGTCAGCATGAGCAGGCGGTCGCCGGGGCGCAGATCGACAGTCTGGACGCGGTAGGGCCGGGGGCGGACACGGCCAGCCCAAAGGGCGGGTCCACCGCGCATGTAATCGCCTTTGCAGCTCCCGCGCGCATGCGCAGCGGCCAGGGGTGGCCGGCGTTGACGAGCTTCGCTTCTCCGGTGTGGAGGTTGATACGCAGCAGCTGGCCGGTGGCGTGGCCGCGTCCGTGGTCGGCCAGGGCCTGGTCGGCCAGGCGGGCCTGCTCGGCCAGGCCGGCTCCTGCGCGGCGGGCGCCGCGCAGGGCGCCGACCAGAACCGTAGCGGCCAGGGCTGCGTCCAGGTCATGGCCCATGGGGTCGGTCACCGACAGATGCAGGGTGTCACGGTCCAAGGCGTAGTCGAACGTGTCGCCGCTGAGATCTTCGGAGGGCTCCATGCTTCCGCACAGTGTGAACTGCGCGGCCTCGCACGACAGTGACGGGGGAAGCAGCTGGTACTGGATTTCCGCTGCCAGAGTGGGGGGCCGTGTGCGTTTGCCCCAGGTGTAGAGGTCGGTGAAGCGCCCGTTGGCGATCACGATGTAGGCCAGGACGTGAGCTGCTTCCCCGACTGCAAGCAGGACGTCCTCGTCGGGAGCGGCCGGCAGGAGCAGTTCCAGCAGCCCGATCGCATCCCCTCGATTGGTGACGGGCACGATCACCCTCTGTCCTTGGCCGACAGCGTCCTGGTACAGCAGCTGGGTACGGATCACCTGCTCGTAGACGCTCCCCGACATGGGGATCCGTTCCGCTTGCCTGCCACTCTCCGTGGCGGCGGTACTGGAAAGCCGCGCGACCGCCCTTCCCGTCAGATCCACAATGAGGAAGGAGACCTCCATAGCCCCGAAACGCCACCGCAAGTGCTCCGCGACCACATCGACGGCCTCAACCGGCGCAGCCTTTTCCACTGCCGTCAGCAGCCGAGAAAGTTCGCTCTGCTGACCGCTCATGGGCATGGCCCCTTCCTCGAAGGGTCTGGCCGTGTCCCTTGGTCTGGAGACAGACACCACCTTCACCCGAGACATCCATTCTCTAATCAAATGAGCTGTTTGGCGATCGCCCGTGGATACCTCACAGGACTCCGGCCGGCCTAGCTGGCCTGGACGGCCACTTCGTCCTCGCCACGATCCCGGCCTTGTGGCCCTCAGAGCAGTCCACCTACCTCCGTACAGCCGCCTTCAGCTAAGACCGTGTCCTATGTGGTGAGGCGGACGAGTCGGTTGTAGCAGCAGAGAGCTGCGGCGAGTCCGAAAAAGGCCAGGTAGTTGCGGGGATGACGTTCGTAGCGGTGGTTACGTGGCAACGGGAGTCGTATTCGTCGCTGCGGGGTTGCTCCTGTTTGCCACGCGTACCACTCAGTCGGCATCCGACGCCCCGCCTCCGAGCTCCGGTATCCGCGAGGACGACCACTTGATCGCATGACGGCCGCCGCACACCGAGGTCCCTGTCAGCTTGCCGAGCCCTGCCGGTCGTCGAGACGGATGAGCACGGGCGCGCCGGCCGCTTCGGCCGGGGCGAGGGCGGCATCGATGACGACATCGGCGCCGGAACCTTCGTTCCCGTTCATCCGAGGCGGCGGGGTTCAGGCCGACCTGAGCGCCTGGCGGTAGGCCCCCGGAGTGGTGCCGAACTCACGGCGGAAGGCCAGGTGGAAGCCGACGTTGCTCTGGTAGCCGATCCGGGCCGGGATGTCGCCCAAGGCCAGCGACCCGTCCGAGAGCAACGCACGGGCCTCCTGAAGTCGACGTACCGTCAGGTGATGGGCGGGCGAATCGCCGACGAGCGCCCGGAAGGTATCGGAGAACACCGAGCGTGACATACCCGCCTCGCGGGCGAGGGTCTCGACCGTCCAGGGGCGGGCGTAGTCACGGTAGATCGCCACCAAGGACGTGCTGATGCCGGGATGGCGCAGGGCCTGGAGGGCGGGGGAGAGTTCCGTGAGCCGTTCCAGGGCCGTGCGCAGCGCCAGGACGAAGACCATTTCGAAGGCGCGCAGGGCGACCAGTCCGGAGCCGGGGGACGTGCGCGCGATCTCCGATGCGAGGGAGCACAGGGTGCCGTGCAGCAGCGGTTCCTCGGTGAGCATGTCCCGGCGCAGGACGATCACCCGGGGCAGGGCGCGGTAGAGCGCCGGTTCAGCCGTTCTGTCGTAGCGCAGGCTCGCGCAGAGTATTTCGGTGTCGGCCGGTTCGCTGCCGATCGTCACGACGTCCGAGGAACCGGGTACACGTTCCGGCAGTACCGATTTCAACGGCTGGGCGGCCACCTGGTCCGGCCGGCCGGCGAAGGTGTGCGCGGTGCCGTAGGGGAAGACCGCGAGGTCTCCCGCGCCCAGGTGGATGGGCGGCGAGTCGTCGTGGAAGTCGACGAAACACTCGTTGCTCAGCATGTAGTGGAGTACCGCGCAGGAGTCCTCCTCCCCCTGGACACCCCATTCGCCGCCGGCCTGCCACCGGCTGTAGAAGATGTCGCTGAGCCGTAGAGGCCGCAGCAGCTCACCCAGCACGTCATCAGCCACGGACGATCCTTAAATCAGGCAGGTCGGTCGTTAATTGATCGTAGCCCCTGTGTGCCGGACAGTTGTGCTGAGCCGTCCGGGGGGATGGGAAAGCTCAGCGCACCAACGGGGGAGCTTTTTCGATGAATATCGTGATCGCCGGAGGTGGTATCGGCGGGCTGACGGCAGCGCTGTGCCTCCATGCCGCCGGATTCACAGCTGTACGTGTGGCAGAGGCGGCACCCGCCATCCGCCCCATGGGAGCCGGTGTGAACCTGCTGCCGAACGCCGTCCGCGAACTCCATGCCCTCGGGCTGTACGACAGCCTGGCCGAGGTCTCCGTACCGATCGAGCGGCTCAGGTACCTCACCCACCTCGGCGAAGACATCTGGACCGAGTCCCGTGGGGCACCGGCCGGCTACGACTAGCCCCAGCTCGCCGTGCACCGCGGCGCCCTCCAGATGATCCTGGCACAGGCCGTGCGTGACCGGCTGGGCGCGGACGCCGTCACCACGGACGCCCGGCTCCGTTCGTTCGGCGAGGCCGAAGGGTCTGAGCTGCGGATCGGCCTCTCGCACCAGGAGAGCGCCCTGCCGACGGAACTCCGGGCCGATGTGCTGATCGGCTGCGACGGCATCCATTCCGCCGTGCGCGGCCTGCTCTACCCACAGGAGGGCCCGCCGCCGTCCAGCGGTTCGGTGGTGTGGCGGGGAGTGTCCCGCTGCCGTCCCTTCCTGGGCGGACGCTCCATGGTCGTGATGGGTGACGGCGATTGGAAGGCCGTCGTCTACCCGCTCGCCGACCGGCCCGATGACGACGGCACGGTGCCGGTGAACTGGGCCGTGTCCCGGGAGTCGGCCGCACCGGGCGAGGCCCGGACCGCCGGCGCCCCGGCCGGCCCCGTGCTGGGGCCCGTGCCCGACTGGCGTTGCGGGGATCTCGCGCTCGCCGAGGTGCTGTTCGGTCAGGAACAGGTGCGGCAGTTCCCCATGATCGACCGTGATCCCCTGCCCCGGTGGTCCTTCGGGCGGGTCACACTGCTGGGCGACGCGGCCCACGCGATGGCCCCGATGGGTTCGAACGCCACCACGCAGTGCGTCGTCGACGCCCGCGCGCTGGCCCACACGCTCGCGGCCGGTCCAGACCCCGTCCGCGCTCTGTCCGCCTACGACCGGCAGCGGCGGCCCGCGATGAACAGGCTCCAGGTACTGAACCGGGCCAAGGGCCCCGAGGTCGTCATCGACATGGCGCACGGGCGTGCTGCCGGCGGGCCCTGCCGGGCCCGGCAAGCCGTGCCGCGGGCGGACCTGGCCCAGGTGACCGCTTCGTACGCCCGCGCCGCCGGATCCGACCGGGCGAGCGTCAACCGGCCCTCGCCCTACACCGTCCGCGGCGACCGCGGCATACGCGGATCGCACCGAGCCGTCGTCGGCTGACCCGGGCCTCCCCCGGATGCGCCGTCCGCACACCTGCACCCATCTCACCCCTCTGATTCAGGAGAGACATGAACCGCAGCGGCCAGGACTACCTCGACGCACTGCGCGACGGGCGGGCCGTCTGGATAGACGGTCAGCCCGTGGACGACATCACCGAGCATCCCGCCTTCCGTAACACCGCGCGCTCCATCGCGCATCTGTACGACATGGCGCACGAGGGTGAACACCGGGACACGCTCACCGTGCAGCCGGGGGGCTCCGGTCAGCCGGTGCTCCGCGCGTTCCACGCGCCGCGCTCGCACGCCGAGCTGGTCGAGCGCCGACGTGGGTTCAAGACCTGGTCCGAGGCCAGCTTCGGATTCCTCGGCCGCTCCCCCGACTACATGGCCGCCGGGATCGCCGGATTCGTCAGCACTCCCGACGTCTTCGCCGGACCGGAGTTCGACGGCCGGGCCAATCTCGACGCGTACTACCGCCGGATGACGCAGGGCAGCCTCTACCAGTCGTTCACCATCACCAACCCGCAGATCGACCGTACGAAGTCCGCCGCGGAGCAGGAGGAGAACGACCTCTTCGTCCGCGTGGTGAAGGAGCTCGACGGAGGCATCGTCGTCCGCGGGGCGAAGATGATCGGCACAGCCGCGGTGTTCGGTGACGAGATCATCGTCGGCACCATCGAGCCGCTGGCCCCGCAGGACATCGAGTACGCCCTGTGCTTCTCCGTCCCCGTGAACACCCCTGGGCTCAAGTTCATCTCCCGCACCTCGTACGAGGCTTCGGCACGGAGCGTGTTCGACAACCCGCTCTCCTCCCGCTTCGACGAGAACGACGCGCTGCTCGTGTGCGACGACGTCTTCGTGCCGTGGGAGAACGTACTCACCTACCGCAACGTCGAGTCGACGTTCGGGATGTGGTGGCTCACCCCGGCGTACAACAACTTCGTCCATCAGGCCGCCACCCGGTTCTGGACCAAGCTGGAGTTCCTCACCGGGCTCGCCATCCTGATCGCCCGGGCCAACAACACCTACGACCTGCCGCCCGTGCGCATGCAGCTGGGCCGGCTCATCGGCTGGCTCAACATCGCCAAGTCGATGGTGCTGGCGGCCGAGGCCGCGCACGAGGACGTCCCGGGCTCGGGCGGCGTCGTCCAGATCAACCCCGAGATCGCCTCCGCCCACCGTGCCATGGCAGGGGACCTCTATCCGAAGGTTCTGGCCGAGATCAAGATGCTGGCGGGCGGCGGACTGATCCAGCTGCCCGCCTCCGGATACGACCTGACCCACCCCGAACTCGGGCCACTCGTCGCCAAGTACGTCCGTTCACCCGGGCACCCGGCCGAACAGCGGATCAAGCTGATGAAGCTCGCCTGGGACGCCCTCGGCTCCGAGTTCGCCACCCGGCACGAGCAGTACGAGCGCTTTTACCACGGCGCTCCGCACGTCTACCTCCCCGGCATCGTGCGCGACGGCAATCCGGATCTGCTCGCGGCCTTCACCCAATCCTGCCTGGACGGCTACCAGCTCGACGAACAGCCTTTCACGGAGCGGAGGACGGCAGATGGCAGCGCCTGACCGCTGGAGGGCGCTCGCGCTGCTCGCCTGCACCCAGTTCGTCCTGATCCTCGACACCTCGATCATCAACGTCGCGGCGCCGTCGATCGGCAGTGACCTCGGCGTCCAGCCCGCCGAACTCTCCTGGGTGGCCAATGCCTACCTGGTCTCCTTCGGAGGGCTCCTGCTCCTCAGCGGCCGGGCGGCGGACCTGCTCGGCCGGCGCAGACTCTTCATCACGGGTCTGGGCACGCTTGCCGCCGCCTCGCTGCTGGGCGCGCTGGCCGGCAGTGCCCCGGTCCTGATCACGGCACGCGTCGTCCAGGGCATGGGCGCCGCGATGGCGGCCGCCGCCGCGCTCGCGCTGCTGCTGTCGCTGTTCGACGACGGACCGGAACGCCACAAGGCGCTCGGCATCTTCGCCGCGATGGCCGGGGCCGGGGGTGCCGCGGGCACGGTCCTCGGCGGTGTCCTCACCAGCTGGCTCGGCTGGGAATCCACCTTCGCGCTGAACGTCGTCGTGGGGCTCGGGCTGATCCTGCCGGCCCGCCGGCTGCTGCCCGCCGGGAACCGCGCCGGGGACGAGGGCGGCTTCGACCTGCCGGGCGCCGTGTCCGTCACCGGAGGGCTGGCACTGCTGGCGTACGCCTTGGTCAACGCGGGCGAGTCCGGGTGGCAGGATCCGGTGACGCTGGTGACCGGGGCCCTGGCCGTCGTCCTGCTGACCGTGTTCGTCCTCGTCGAACGCCGGGTGCTGCATCCGCTCGTCCCACCGGCCGTTTTCCGCCGGCGCACGCTGCGGCTGGCCAATGTGCTGGCAGGGATGTGGCAGATGTCCCTGTTCCCCATGTTCTTCCTGGTGAGTCTCTACCTCCAGGCAGTACTGGGGTACGAGCCCGTGATGGGCGGTCTCGGACTGCTCCCGCTATCGGTCGTGGTCGTCCTGGTCGCGTCCGGCACCGACCGGCTGATCGGCCGGTTCGGTCTGCGGGCGGTGATGTGCTCCGGGTTCGCGCTGGTCGCGATCGGACTGGTGTGGCAGTCGATGCTCTCGCCGTCGGGTTCGTTCGTCGCCGACGTACTGCCGCCGAGTCTGCTGCTGGGCGTCGCCCTGCCGCTGGTCTCCGTCACCACGGCCGTCGCGGCGACCCTCGGCACAGAACGCGACGAGACGGGGCTCGCCTCCGGACTGGTCAACACCAGTCAGCAGTTCGGCTCCGTGATCGGCCTGGCCCTGCTGTCCGGTGTGGCGGCCGCCCGGACCTCAGCGGTCTCCGGGCCGCGTGACGTCGCACTGACCGAGGGGTTCAGCGCCGCGTTCCTGGCAGGCGCCGCCGTCGCTCTGGTGGCGGCCCTGCTCACGCTGCGGCTGGTCGTACCGGCCGCGCCCGGCCCCGCGAAGGGACCGGGCGACGCGGACGCCGACCGCAGCACCGACCGGGACCCGGTCCTCCCCTGAACCGGCCCGGCGGACGACCCGCCGCGGCCGCCCCCCACCGTGCCGAGCGATGTGGCACGGACGAAAAAATGAACGCAGAGAGGCAGACGCCATATGAGTGAGGACCAGCCGAAGCGGTACCTGGTCACCGGTGCCAACGGCTTCCAGGGCGGGGCCGTGGCCCGGCTGCTCGCCGCGCGCGGGCACGAGGTGCGTGGTCTGGTACGCGACGCCGACCGGCCGACGGGCGACGAAGGACGCGCCTGGACCCCGGTCCGGGGCGACCTCGGCAGCACCGAGGACCTGCGCCACGCCTTCGAGGGCGTCACGCACACGGTGGTCACCCTGCCGCTCGTCTACGAGGCGGACACCGTGCTCGCCTACGCGCGCAACATCGTCGAGGCCGCCCGCGAGGCCGGGGTGAGCCGCCTGGTCTACAACGTCAACACGCCGCTGCCGGAGGAACGGACCGAGCGTGCGGGGTTCGAGACCCGGCGCCTGGCCGAGCAGGTATTCCTCGACAGCGGAGTGCCCACGGTGTCGGTCCGGCCGCCCGTCTACCTCGATAACCTCTTCAGCCCGTGGAACGGCCCGGCGCTCGTCAACGACGGCGTACTGGCCTACCCGCTGCCCGCCGGACAGCGGGTGGCCTGGATGTCCCACGCGGACCTGGCGCAGGTGCTCGCCGCGGCGACAGAGACCGAGGAGCTCGTGGGGCGGGCGGTGGACGTCGGCGGCGCCGACGTACTGACCGGCACCGAGCTGGCGGCGGCGTTCGCTGACGCGCTGGGACGCGAGGTCCGCTATCTCCCGCTCGGTGTCGAGGACTTCGAGGCCGGTCTCGGGCAGTTGCTCGGCGCGGGATCGGCGGCAGGGGTGGCCGGCATCTACCACCATGTGGCAGCCGGCGACCAGGAGCTGCTGGCGGCAGAACCCGCGACGACGGAGCGCCTCTTCGGCGTACGGCTGACCTCCACGGTCGAGTGGGTCAAGACGCAGAACTGGGACATCTGGTCGGGCCGCGCCGCCTGACACGCGCCCGGCGGGCGGGGCACAAGCCCGTGTCCTCCCGCCGGGCACCATCAAAGTGCATGTGCAACACGGGGGAATGAATCATGACGGACTTCGGTGGCTCCGCGCTGCCCTGGACAGAAGGCCCACGACAACTCAACACACCGATCGCCGTGGTCGGCATGGGATGCAGACTGCCCGGGGCCGACACGGCGGAGGCTCTGTGGGAGCAGTTGTGCCGCAGTGCCGACGCGATCCGCCGCGTCCCGAAAGATCGTTTTCCCGGTGCGGACGGACCGGTGTACGACACGTCACGTGGCGGCTTCCTCGATGACGTCGAATCGTTCGACGCCGACTTCTTCGGCATCGCGCCGCAGGACGCCGAGGTGATGGACCCGCAGCAGCGCATTCTGCTACCGGTGGCCTGGGAGGCGCTGGAGGACGCGGGCATCCTGCCCGCCGAGTGGGGTACGGCCCGGACGGCCGTCTACGTCGGCCAGGCGCACGGCGACAACTGGGACCGGACACGGGACGGCCGGGGTGGCTCCCTCGACCTGGACTGCCTGGCCGGCACCCATCAGAGGTCCATGCTCGCGGGACGGCTCTCGTACCACCTCGGGCTGCACGGACCGAGCGTGACGGTCGACGCGGCCCAGGCATCCTCGCTGGCAGCCCTGCACCTGGCCTGCCTGAGCCTGCGGGCCGGCGAGTCGGCGCTCGCCCTCGCGGGCGGCGCGAACCTGATCCTCGGCCCTGACGCCACCGGTATGTTCGACAGCGCCGGAGTGCTCTCCGAGGCCGGCCACTGCGCCTTCGGGGACGCCGGTGCAGACGGCTTCGTACGCTCCGACGGCGTCGCCGTGGTCGTGCTGAAGCGGCTGGACCGGGCGCTGGCCGACGGCGACCGGGTGCGCGCGGTGATCCTCGGCAGCGCGCTGGGCCACGACGGTGCGGACAAGGACCACCTGCTCGACCCGTCCCGCGCCGGCCAGGCGAGGGCGATGCGCTGGGCGTACGAGGACGCCGGCGTCGCCGCCGGGGAGGTCGACTACGTCGAGGCCCACGGCACGGGAACCCGCATCGACGCCGTCGAACTCGGTGCGCTCAACGACGTGCTCGCCCAGGGGCGCCGCCCCGGACACCGCTGCCTCGTCGGCTCGGCGAAGAGCAACATCGGCCACACCGAGGCCGCGGCCGGCGTCGTCGGGGTCATCAAGACGGTCCTGTGTCTGGAGCACGGGCAGGTCCCGCCCAGCCTGCACTTCCACGAACCGTCGCCCGGCGTGGACTGGGCCCGGGTCCCGCTGGTCGTCCCCATCTCCATGGAGCCGCTGGGCACGCCGGGCCGCCGGCCGACGGCCGCGGTGAACGGCCAGAGCATCTCCGGGGTCAACGCCCACGTCGTACTCACGCGCCTCGACACGCCGAAAACACCGGACGGCGCGACGCGGGACGACGGCCCATGGCCGCTGGCCCTTTCCGCGCCCAGCCGTGCCGCGCTCGACGACCTCGTCCGGGCGTACGCCGCCCATCTGGCACCCGACGGGGCAGGCAGGCACGACCGGACGCGGGACATCTGCTGGACCGCCACCACCCGCCGCACGCGCCACGCCCACCGGCTGACCGTGCACGGCGGCGACCACGCGGAACTGCGCAGCGCCCTGCTGAGCCGGCTCGAAGCGCCGGACGACAGCACCTCGGCGCCGGCGGAGGCGGGCGCCGAGGACATCACGGCCGCCTTCCCCGCGGCCGGAGCGGTCGTGACCCTGCCCGCTCATCCTTGGCGGCCCACGCGCCACCCGCTGATCAACTCCACGGACCACTGACAGACCACTCCCACGCGCACGGCGGCGGTACGTCCTCGAGACGTACCGGGCCTCATCGTGCCCATGTGCCATACCCATGGCCCGTACAGCTGGAGAGAGCGATGACAATGATCACCGACGTAGATCTGGGAAATTCCATAAGCGTGGCGGCCATCCGGGAGCTCGACCCGCTGGCTGCCGACCGGGCCTGCTTCCTGCTGCGCGAGCAGAACGCCCGCGCGGACGTGCCGGCCATGACCGCCGAACTGCGCCGGCTCGTGCCACGCCTGGACACCGTCGAGGGATTCGACCCGCAGCAGTCCGTCGCGGCCATGCGCGACCTGGGGATGTTCCTCGGCTCGATCAAGCGCCACGGACCGGAGCCGCTGGCACTGGTCCCCGAGGTCTTGCCCGTACTACGCATTCTGGGGCACCGCACCGACATGGTGCCGCGCGACGTCGTACACCACTACTGCACCTGGAACCCGACGGGCGGCCGTCAGCGCATGTACCTCGGTGATGTGCAGGAGGCGTACCTCCAGGAATCGGTCCGCATGGTCTTCCCGCATCTGCGCGAGGGCCTCGAGCTGTGCGCCATCCTCAGCCGGACCGAGGTCCACGACCCCAAGTTCGCCCTGCTGACGCAGGAGCTGACCGACCATGTGGAGACCATGGTGACCTCCATCGACATGGTGGTCGCCAACGTCACGCCTGAGTTCTTCGCCCGGGAACTGCGTGCCTACTTCGACGAGATCACCGTGGGGGGAGAGGTGCTGCTGGGTCCGGCCGCGGCCCAGGTTCCTCTGTGGCTGATCGACCAGGCCATCTGGGCATCGGACCTCAGCGAGCCCTCGTACGAGGAGTTTCTGCGCGACTCGGTGCCGTACAGCCTGCCGCGCTGGCGTGAACTGTACGAGGACTGGACCCAGGTGCCGTCGGTGGTGTCCCGCCTGGTCGAGGCGTACGGGGACGACGCGGCCGAGGCCGCGCGCCGGATGCCCGACCTCCGGGGCGGGGCCGAGGCGCTCGCCCGGCTGCTGCGGGTGATCGTCGTGTTCCGCGGCCGCCACCTGGGCATCGCGCGCAAGGCGTACGACGCCGACCTGCGCCTCTTCCCGGTCGGTAGCGGCGGGGCCAGTGTCGACCTGCTGAAACAGATCATCGACCTGACCCGTACCACCGCCCGGCTCACCGGCGCGCGCAAGGGTCACCAGCCGCCCGCTGCCGGGGCGTCGAGCGGCGAGGCCACGCACGCCCACGGGAGGACCGCGTGACGCTCCTCGTCGCCGGCGGTGGCATCGGCGGTCTGACCGCAGCGCTCAGCCTGCATGCCGAGGGCATCAGGGATGTGCGCGTCCTGGAGGCCGTACCCGAGATCCGTCCGCTCGGTGTCGGCCTGAACATCCTTCCCAACGCCGTGAAGGAACTCGACGGGCTGGGCCTGCTGCCGCAACTTGCCGATGTCTCGGTCGCCACCGGCGACCTGAACTACTACAACCGGCACGGCCAGCTCATCTGGCGTGAACCCCGGGGCCTGGCCGCCGGCCATCGATGGCCGCAGCTGTCCATCCACCGCGGCCGGCTCCAGGCGGTGCTGGCCGAGGCCGTCCGCGAGCGGCTGGGGCCGGACGCCGTCGTTACCGACACCAGGGTCGTGGACGTCGTCCGCACCGACCACGGCGTGCGGGTGACGGCCCATCACCCGGTGGCCGGCACGGTGTCGACGCTCGACGCGGCCGGGTTGATCGGTGCCGACGGCATCCACTCCGCGGTCCGAGCGGTGCTCGGCCCCGGCGAGGGGCCGCCGCCGTGGAACGGTCTGGTGGTCTGGCGAGGCACGGCGTGGGCGCCGCCCTTCCTGGACGGCCGGTCGATGGTGATCGCCGGTGACGACCGGCGCCGTGCCGTCGTCTACCCGATGTCAGCGGCCGACGAGCACGGCCGGATCCTGATGAACTGGGCAGTCGCCAAGGCTGCCGAGCCGGAGGCCGAGTTCGAGGCCGCGGACTGGAACCGGTCCGTGGCGCCGGAGTCCTTCGTCGGGTACTTCACCGATCTGGCCTTCGACTGGCTCGATGTCCCCGCGCTGATCGGCACGGCGACCGAGGCGTACATCTATCCCATGGTCGACCGCGACCCGCTTCCCCGGTGGAGCCACGGTGCGGTCACCCTGATCGGCGACGCCGCCCACGCCATGTACCCGATGGGATCCAACGGCGCGACGCAGGCCATCGTGGACGCCCGGGTGCTGGCCGGACACCTGGCCCGGGCCGGGGTGACCGAGGCGTTCGCCGCGTACGAGGCCGAACGGCTTCCGGTGCTCACCCGCCTCCAGCGCAGCACGCGCAGGCGGGGCCCGGAGGTCGTGATCGACCTGGCGCACGAGCGGGCGCCGGGCGGATTCTCCGACGTACGGGAGGTCTTCCCGGGCACCGAACTGGAGGACATCTCGGCCGGCTTCGCGCGGCTGGGCGGCTTCGACCCGAACGCCGTGAACACGACGACGCCGCCAGGTGCGGCGACAGGAGCGGGGGCTCACCGATGAGAGTAGACATCTGGTCGGACATTTCCTGCCCCTGGTGCTACATCACCAAGCGCACCTTCGAACTGGGCCTGGCGGCGGCAGGCCGTCACGATCTCGACATCGTGCTGCACCCGTACCAGATCGACGGGGAGCGGCCGGCCGAGCCGATGCCGATGCTCGACTGGCTGGCGGGCAAGTACGGGCGGGAGACGGCCGAGACGATGAGCAAGAAGGTGACCGAGGCCGGCAGCCGGCACGGCATCGCCTTCCGCAATCGCACGGGCTTCGCGGCGAACACGCTTCAGGCCCACCGGATGCTGTGGTATGCGGGCCGCGAGTACGGCCGCAGCGTGCAGAGCCGGCTCGAGGAACTGCTCTTCGCGGCCTACTTCACACAGAACGGCGATGTCTCGGACCCGTCTCTGCTCCTGGACCGCGCGGTGCACTCCGGTTTCGGCCGGGCACGGGCCGCGGAGCTGCTCGCTTCGGACGAGGGGCTGGCCGAGGTCCGCCACGAGATCCACGCGGCCCGCTCCGCCGGCGTCACCCGGGTCCCCCTCATCGTCTTCGGAGACGCGCAGCGCGTCGAGGGGGCGCAGGAGGATCCCGAGGTGTACCGCAGCGCACTCGCGCACACATCCGATACGCCCGGCACCACCGGGAAGGACCAGGGATGAACTCCACGACGCGGCGACGTTTCCTCGGCACGACGGCTCTTCTGGGGGCGGCCTCGGCCACCGGCGTCGCCGGTGCCACCACCTCCGCGGCAGAGGGCCGGGGCACCGTGGCCACCGGCGCCGGGCATCCGATCGTCCCCGGCAGCGTGCAGTACGAGGATCTCTCCAGGGGTGTGAACCAGCGCTGGTCCGGCACCCCCGACTGGATCAGGGTGCCGCGCACCTCCGAGCAGGTCGTGGCAGGCGTGCAGAAGGCGGTCGACTCGGGCCGCCGGATCGCGGTGCGCGGCGGCGGGCACTGCTTCGAGGACTTCGTGTCGGGCCGGAGCGTGCGCGCCGTGATCGACCTGTCCGCCCTGGACTCCGTCGAACACGACACGCGGCGGCGCGCCCTGGCCGTGGGTGCGGGCGCCAGGCTGGGCCAGGTCAACGAGCAGCTCTTCAAGCGTTGGGGCATCGCCCTGCCGGCGGGTGCCTGCCCGACGGTGGGCATCGGCGGCCACATCAGCGGGGGCGGCTACGGCCCCCTGAACCGGCTTCACGGACTGACGGTCGATCACCTCTACGCCGTGGAAGTCGTCGTGGTCGACGGGTCGGGCACGGCCCGGGCGGTGACCGCCACCCGTGAGAAGGACGATCCGCGGCGCGATCTGTGGTGGGCACACACAGGCGGTGGCGGCGGCAACTTCGGTGTGGTGACCCGTTACTGGTTCCGCTCCCCCGGTGCGGCGGGTGCCGACGCGGGCCGGCTCCTGCCCGCCCCGCCGCCCTGTCGTTTCTCTGCGATTGGCCTCACGGCCACGCGCCACTCCACGTCGCCTCCCCCAGCGAACCAGGCGGGCCTGTGCCGGCACCAGACCAATCGGGAGCGGCTCGAGCGAACCAATCCACAATCGCTTGACGCGGCCCCGTTCCGCGAATTGAAGTGGTAAGGGAAAAGCCCCGGAGCACACGAGCAGTTTCCGCTCGGGCATTGGCGTTCGGTACGAGCGAGAACGGGTGGAATTCCGAGATGACCGCAGAAGCCCCTGAACGTGACCTTTCGACGGCCCCCTGGCTCAAGCTGCAGGCAGCGCAGCAGCCGGACTGGCCGGATCCGGAAGCGCTCCGGGCGGCGGACCGGACGTTGACGGGTTCACCGCCGCTGATCCTTCCGGCCGAGTGCGATCTACTGACCGCCCGTCTGGCCGCGGTCGCGCGGGGCGAGGCACTGGTCCTTCAGGGCGGGGACTGCGCGGAGACCTTCTCCGGGGTCGACGCGGACGCGGTGCGTGCCACCCTGCGGACCCTGCTCCAGATGGCCGTCGTCCTGACCCATGCCTCCTCGCTGCCCGTGGTCAAGATCGGCCGTATGGCAGGTCAGTTCGCCAAGCCCCGGTCCAGCGCCTTCGAGGAGCGGGGCGGTGTCCGGCTCCCGTCCTATCGGGGGGACGCCGTCAACGGGCTGGAGTTCTCCACCAGTTCCCGGACACCGGACGCGTCCCGGCTGAACCGTACGTACGAGGCGTCGGCGGCCACCCTCAATCTCGTCCGCGCGCTCACCACCGGTGGTTTCGCGAATCTGACCGAGATCCACGCCTGGAACCGGGAGTTCGTCACCTCGTCGCCCGCAGGCGGACGATACCGGCGGCTGACCGACGAGATCGAGCGCGCGCTGGCCTTTCTGCGGGCCTGCGGCGGCGGCACGGCCCCGCTCACGACCGCCGAGTTCTTCGTCAGCCATGAGGCCCTGCTGCTCGACTACGAGACTCCGCTGACCCGGACCGACGAGCGGACGGGACGGCTGTACGCCACCAGTGGGCATCTGCTGTGGGCGGGCGAACGCACCCGGGATCCGGACGGCGCCCACATCGAGTTCCTCGCCCGGATCCGGAACCCCATCGCGGTCAAACTCGGGCCAACGGTGGGCCCCGAGACTGTGCTGCGCTATCTGGACCGGCTGGATCCTGACCGGGAGCCCGGCCGCCTGACCTTCGTGATGCGGGCCGGCGCGGACCGGGTGCGTGACCTGCTGCCGCTCCTCGTGGAGAAGGTCTCCGCCGAGGGCGCCCAGGTGTGCTGGCTGTCCGATCCCATGCACGGGAACACCTTCACCACCTCGGACGGCTACAAGACCCGCCATATGGAGACGATCCTGGACGAGCTGAGCGGATTCATGGCGGTCCACCGGGCCCTGGGCACCCACCCGGGAGGCATCCATGTCGAACTGACCGGGGGCGAGGTCACGGAATGCCTCGGCGGCGGCCGTCCGGTCGGCGCGCAGGACCTCGGAAAGCGTTACGAGTCGGCGTGCGATCCGAGACTCAACCAAGAGCAGTCGATCGACCTGGCCTTCCGCCTCGCCGACATGTACCGCCGGCTGCCCGCCGGTTGACACCGGGGGCCTTGACCCCTCGCGGATGCGGTGCGGGCTCAGCCCTCCGTCGCCTCCACTGCCGAGGCGACGAAGTCTGCGACCAGTTGCCGCCGGTCCTCCTGACTCCAGACGAGGACCAGCGCACTACCCGGCGCGTCGGCCACCGGGACATGAACGAGCCCTGGGTGCTGTGGCCAGGTCAGCGAACGCGGCAGTACCGCGACTGCTCGCCCCAGCAGCACCATTTGCGTCAGCTCGGCGCCGTCGGCGACCTCGGGACCGATCCCCGCGACGGGCTCGATACCGGGCACCCCGCTGCCGCGGATGCCCTTCCAGCGGGGCAGTGTCTCGTGGGCCAGTTCGGCGAGAGTCACCTCGCTGCGGCCCCCGTTTCTTGCAGCACAGACCGGATCACGGACGTGGTGAAGGCCGTCGTCGTCCTTCACCACGCCTCAACGTGCGGTCGGAAAAGGCTCAGTGCCCCATGCGGACGGGCACCTGTTCCGCAGCCGTGTCAGGCGTCGTTGCCCGCGCGTCCTGCGGCGAGCAACTGCGTCTCCCAGCTGAAGGCGACGCCGGTGGCGCCCCCGTGCTGAAGCTGAATCTCGGTTATGGCCGGGACGGTCTTCTCGCGGGCCCAGTCGCGCTGCCACTCACTCGCCACGGCCATCCAGGTGATCGGTACCACGCCCGCCTGGACCATGCGCTGCACGGCCATGTCATGGGTCTCCTTCGAGGCACCGCCCGAGGCGTCGGTGACGGCGAAGACCTCGAAGCCCTCACCCGCCGCCTGTATCGCCGGCATCGCGACACAGACCTCCGTCCAGAGACCGGCGATGATCAGCTTCTTACGGCCGGTCGCCTTGACGGCGTCGACGACGCGCTCGTCTTCCCAGGTGTTGATGAGCGTGCGGTTGATCGGCTTCTGCTCCGGGAACACGTCCTGCAGCCCCTTGACGAGGTAGCCACCGCGCTCCTCCAGCACGGTCGTCAGGATGACCGGCACGTCGAACGCCTTGGCGGCCTTGCCGAGGGCGACAACGTTGTTCACGACCATCGTGGGTTCGTGGCTGTTCAGGTTGGCGAACTGGAACGGCTGGTGGTCGATCAGGACGACGACGCTCTCCTCGGGCGTCAGCAGTGCCTGCAGTCCGGACTTCGCTCTGTTGCTCATGGGTCCCTCTCCGAGTGTTTGCATCTGCGTGCTCAGAGTGCTCAGACGGACGCCGTCGATCTCGACGCCGCAATACGGGCCGTACGCGTCCGCGCAGACGCCCCTGAGGCCGAGTCGGCCAACCACCACGCTGAATCGGCTGATACCGCGTCACGAACGGGCTCAGTCCCCCGCCCGGCCAAGTGGATGACACGTCACCTACATTAACAGCGATACTTGACGTGTCAACTAGGTGTGATCCGTCATCCGTACCGGGCCCACACGGGCGGCCGAACTCGCCGGCGCCACCGGCGGCACGGCCCGGCACTCGCTCACCCTGGAACACGCACTCCGGCGGCTCTTCTCCTACCTGCGCGCCATCGTCGTCCCCACCCCCGTGTACGCAGCCCCCGAGGACTGGGGCGCGGCCCGCGGCGTCACCCGACAGCCCGACCGGCCGCCACCTCACCGAGGCCATCGACGTCCAGCCCCGGGAAGGCCGCCGAATCCGGCCCCCCGCAGGTCGTGGTGCCCGCCGTTCGTCGCGGAAGGCCGTGACCTTACGCTGGGAGCACTACGAGCTTGCCCCCTCGATGAGGGCGAGGATGTCCCGGAGTGCTTCGGAACCCCCGCCCCCGGCTCGGTCATGTGGATCTGGCTTCCTGCGCCCGCAGCGCCGAAGGCCACGAGCGAGAGGACGCGTGCCGGGCCGCCGGCGAGTTCGATCGAGTCCGGGATCTCGCGGCGACCGGAGGTGCCGAGGACCGCGCCGACTCCCTGGGGAAAGTCCTCGTACGCGGTCGACCAGGCCCTTGCCATAGACGACCGGCTCCGCGCCGAGGGAGCGGAGCTGTTGGTGGTTGCGTTCGCTCGCGGTGCCGATGAGCAGCGCATCAGGGGTGCCGTACCCGCCGTCCCGCAGTCCACGAGTTCGTTCTTCAGTGCACCCGAGGGGCAGCGCCGCACCACTTCAGCCAGGCGCTCGGCCGTGGCGTTGTCCGGCTGGATCCACGGGCACTTCGCCGTGGTCGAACACCTCGGGCAGGCCCTGACCGCATTCGGCGGCGTTTATGCAAAGGAAATCCAGATGTCTCAGGTGTGATCCCCGGGTGACATGAGCCTCCAGGTGTGGCTGTTAGGTTCCACGCTCCTGGATGTCTCATAATCATGGTGGTGCGGGGTGGACTACTTCTTTGTGTCACGCAGCAAGGTGCGTCGCTTCTACGAGGCGCCGCCTGGCGTGGATCTTGATGCTTTCGCGTATGTGTCTCGGAAGGGTGCGTTGAAGGAGGGCACTCCGTTCTTCTTCGACTCGCAGATGCGCCCGGCGGAGCCGTTGGTCTCGTTCTTTCTTGAGATGGCCAAGACGCTGAAGGCGAAGTCGTTGCAGGACTACACGTACGATGCCCTCGACTTGACCGACTTCCTGGAGACGGAGCTCGACCCACCGGTCGATCTGTTGTCGGTGATCGAGGAAGACCTTCTGGCGTACCGGGAGGACTGCACAGAGCATCGCGAGTCGACAGATGCGCCGGCGACTTGGAAGCGGCGCCGGGCCGTGATCAATGGCTTCTACGGGTGGGCCGACGACGAGAAGCTGATCGACAAGCGTCCCTACTTCCGCCGTCGTAACGGTCGCGACGTGCTGTCCTGGGGTGCCACTACACAGCTCGACGTGCGGCATCTGACCTGGAGGCAGTGGAACTTCCTCAAACAGGTCGGACTGCGTGGCTATCTGCCCGACGGGCGCGTCGATCGCACGTTCCGAGGGCGCTCGCCGCTGCGCGACAGCGCAGCACCCGAACTGTCGATCACGACCGGCATGCGGCTGCAGGAGTTCAGCTGCCTGTTGGATATCGAGGTCGGACCACCGCGACGGGACGCCTCTCCTGCAGAGGTTCAACTTCAGGCGATCGCGAAGTATGGCCTGCCCCGCACGGTGATGGTTCAGGATCCGACGCTGCGGGAGCTGGACATGTATCGGCGTACCGAGCGAGCGGCGCAAGTGCGGGCGGCGGCGAAGGCTCTGTGGAGACGCCGCGAGGAGCTGTTCATCGTCGATGACATCGACCTGCGGCGGATGAAGGTGAGCGGGATGCTCGATGGTCGGCGCCGCACCTTCCGGGTCGCGAGCATGAACGCCGACAAGCGCCGTCGCGCGGTCTTCGAGGGCGACCACGGGCTGGAGCCGATGGCGATGTTCGTCGCCCGCGGCGGACGAATGCCGACCCGGCAGCGCTGGGAGCAGATATTCGACGCCGCGCATCTACGCGCCGTGCGGCTGAGCGAGGAGCACAAGGTCGACATCGTCATGCCGCGCGAGGTCCGGATCCACGACACCCGGCACACCTTCGCGGTCTACATGCTGCGGCTGCTGACCAAGCTGATCCTCCAGGAGGAAGCCGAGGAGTACCTCGCTGGTCGGCACACCGGCTATCTGACGGACCACATCTCGCGGAACCCCCTGCTGATTCTGCAGGACCTATTGGGGCATCGCCGTCCACAATCAACTTTGCGTTACCTCCGGTACATGCGTGATACCAACGTGCTGGTGGCGAAGGCGATCGCCGAGTGGAACAACAAGAACGCCACCTACGCCGACTACGCGGCCGCGATCGCCGAACAGAGGGTTGCCTGATGCCCCGCCGCGGCGAGCGTAAGCAGCGCGTACGCAGCAGCGCCCCGAGCCCGCTGCCCACCCGGGACCTGGAGTACGTCGGGATCCGGACCGTGACCTGGACGCGCTGGGGCGGGACGGCGAGCCACTTCGTGAATCCAGCGAAGTACCAGTGCGGCATTCTGGCAGCCCAGCTGGCTGATGAGTGGATCACCTACACCCGTTCAATGGCCCTGTCTGACGGGGGCGCGGGCCTGGCCCAGGCGGTGCGGTCCTTCGCAAGGTTCGTCGACAGGCATCTGCCCCCGCTCGGTGTCGACCCGGCGGATGCCCGCCTGGACGGGCGCAAGGTTGACCTGGTCGAGGTCATCCACTCGTGGGAGGAAGACTTGCGTCAGCACCACGGGCTCCGCTCGAACTCCCCGTACGTGAAGACAAATTGCCTGCTGACGCTGATCGAGCAGCGCGCGCTGAAGGACACGAGCATCCCGGAGGCCCTGCGGGTGCGTGCGCAGGCCCCGCCCGCCTATCCGACTTACCAGGGCGAGCCGCTGGACGAGTTCTCGAACGCGGAGCGGATCGCTCTGCGTGACGCGGCGCGGGACGCGATCCGGGTGCTGGAGGCCCGCCTGGCCCGGGGCCGGGACATGCTGAAGCACGGGGTCGATCCACGAGAAGGCGGGTGGCACGAGCCGGCGAACCTGCTGTGGGCAGCGACCCACCCGTGGCTGCTGACCGTGGAGATCCTCCAGCCGCAGTTCCGGCAGAACGTGCTGAGCTGGCCGGAGCCAGTGAAAGCCCTGCTCCCGACCGCGCCGGACGGCACTCTCCTCAAGCGCGGATTTCGCTATCTCGTCGCCGAGCTGGGCCGTCTTCTGTTCCCGACCGAAGTGGATCTACAGGCATTTCGGGTGCTGCTGATGCTGGGCATGAGCGACACGAGCCCGGAGGAACTCCACTTCCTCCAGCTGCCCGACATCGAGTTCACCGACGGCGGTGTCCGCCTGGTCCAGCGTAAGATGCGTGCCCACCGTGTCCGTGCCGACCTGCACCCGGATCCGGAGGAGGAGGCGCCGGAGTTCGCCGGGGATCGCGCCTGGGACGTTCCGGGCCTGCTCCGGCGACTACTGGCCGCCACCGAGCTGGCCCGGACGGTCTTCCCAGACGCAGACCCGTGGCTGTTCCTCGCGGTGGAACGACGACGCCGGGGCGTCCTGGACGCCGAGTTCGCCGACTTCACTGACCGGGAGCGACGCTTCGGCGGCTGGATCGCCGAGCAGCGCGACACGGCCGGGAAGTCGCTGAAGATCTCCGAGCCGTACGAGATCAGGCGGCTACGCAAGACCACGAAGGTCGTCCGCGCGGTCGCGCTCGGCGGCACCGTGAGCGACCTGGCGGGCGACGACCACCACGTGGAGATCTACCGCATGCACTACGCGCACGGCACGACCGCGCACATCCTGGCCGGCCGGTCGATCAACCGAGCCCAGAGATGGGTCTTCGACCGCATGACCACACCCTCACGGCCCGTGCTCGTCACCGCCGAGGCCGAGCAGCATCTGGAGGAGCCCGAGGTCACCGAGGACCTCGGCCTGGAGGCCGCGCAGGCAAAAGCCCTGCGGACAGGAGAGCTGGACATGGGACTGGTCAACTGCCGTAACCCCTGGGACTCGCCACACCGCAACGACACAAAGGTCTGCCACGTCGCACCCGCGATGTGCATGCTGTGCCGCAACGCAGTCGTGTTCACCTCCCAGATCCCGCGGCTCCTGCTGCTGTCCGATCACATCGAGCACATGCGCGCCAACCTCACCCCGCGCCACTGGCAGGCCCTGTGGGGACGGCAGGCAGCTGCCCTGGCGGAGGTCTTCGAGGAGTGCGCCGACCTCATTCCCGCGGCCCGCCGCGAGATCGCCGAGCTCGGCCTGCGCCTCGACCTCCCCCTGGGCATGAGGACGGAGTTCGACCGATGATGGCCCGCCCCGCACCCCAGGCGCTGGCATCGTCGGCCTTCCGCGACGACGAAAAGATCTTCAGCTACGGCGGCTACAAACTCCTCGACGACATCATGGTGCCGCACTTCGGCGAGCCCCACCGGTGGCCCGCCGACTGCATCGGCCGCCCCGCCAGCAGGAAGCCGGGCGAGTGGCGCTTCGTCTTCCCCCTGGACGACCCGCTGATCAACCTGCAACTGCGTGAGTACTGCTTCGCCCTCCTCAACCCCTCCCACCCCCTCCTCCGGCAATCCCTGATCTTCCTGCCCGCCGTCCCCCTGTCCGTGGCCACCATCCGCCCCTCGATGATGGAAATCAGAAAGATCATGGACTGGGGTCGTAAATGGGGACTGCCAGACGACCTTGGGCTGTGGGACCCGGAGGACTGGCACGAGGAGATAGCCCACAAGGCGTCCCAGGTCGAAGGCGTGAAAACCGTCGCGTTCCACGTGACGGCCATCCGCCGACTGCGCCAACTCGCTCCGGTACTCACCGGAATCAGCGCCTTCGACGACCCCTGGGGCGACGAGCCCGCCTCGACCGTCGCAGCCAAGGCGTACGACGAGGACGCTCCCAGCCGCGACACTCTCGCCACTCCGGCAATCCCGCCCGAGACCTGGTGGCCGCTGCTGCGCGGCGCCTGGACATACATCCACACCTTCGCCCCGGACATCTTCCGCTGGCGCGACCACTTCGCCCAGCAGCGCGAAGCCCCCGCCGACCAGCCGCGCTCCACCAAGGCCCGGCCGGTGCGCCCGCAGGAAACGGACGCCCTGCTGAAGAAGTGGCTCCGTACGCCGGGCAACGCGGTGCCTGTCCACGAGGTGGCCTACAGCAACGTTGCGGCCGGCACACCGATGTGGACCGCGCTGAGCAAGATGGTCACCGACGGCAGAACCATGAACATCTTCGCCGACAACCAGAGCGAGCGGCCCCGCACGCGGCGTGACACCGTTCTGGCCGCGCTCAACGCGGGGCGCGTCACAACCGTCACGGCGACCGTGGGCCGCGGCAAGGGCCCCGCCGGGCCGCGCTACATCGCACCGGGCACCAGTACAGGCGTCACCCAAGAAAAGCTGGACGACGACGTACGACGGTGGCTCGCCGACCCGAACACCGTGGTGCCGGTGTACGCGACCGACGAGCACGGGACGGCCGGGGAGCCAATCTGGGCTATGGCCGCCCGCATGATCTGGGGGCCCACCCCACCTGACGTCCACCGGCAGCGGAACAACAAGCGGTTTGACCGGCGCAACCGGACAGGGGCGGCACGCGCCCGCCTCGTCTCGCAGGCCGTGGCCGACGGACGAGGGATACCCGTCGACTCGGACCTGTGGTCCGGCTGGCGCGCGTACCCGCTCCAGTGCCCGGACGCCGCGCACATTCAAGGCGAGGACGGAACGTCTGCGCCATGGCGTACGCACATCAGCGCCATCGAGCTCGCCTTCGAACTGCACATGCTCCGAGCCGCGCTCTACGTCTTCGTCGCGGCCTTGACTCTGATGCGTGACTCGGAGGTTCAAGAGATCCAGCGCGACGCTGTACGCACCTACTTCGGCTCCCCGGCCGTCCGGTCTCGCAAGACCAAGCTGGACCCCACGCGCCCGGAACTGTACTGGTGGATCATCGAGCCGGTCGCCCAGGCGCTTGCGGTCCTCGAGCAGCTGTCCTGGCACTCCACCCACCTGTTCGCAGCCCTGCGCCCACCCGTTGGCAAACAGACCCACACGGAGCCCGGGATTTCCTCCGACGCCGAGATCGACTTCTTCATCAACGGCGTCAACACCATCGCCCACCGGCACGGCCTGGCCAAGATCCCGCCCTCGCACGTCCGCTCGCACATGTTCCGCAAGACCATGTCTCAGCTAGCCGGACGCGAACCGGACTCCGAGGTCGCGCTCGGCCTGCAGCTCAAGCACGCCGCTCGCCGGGCGCTGGCCAACCGCACCACCCAGGCGTACGCACAGATGGACGCGAGCTGGGCCAAGGAGTTCGACACCGAACTGCAGCAGGCCGCAGCCCGCAAACTCGTGGACCTGCTCCGCGGCCGCCGCCAGGGCGAACGCGTCGCGGTCGGCCCCGGCGCCGCCCGCCTCCACGCCGGCCTGGACAAGGTCATCGACACCATCAACAACAACCCCCAGCTCCGAGCGCAGATCGCCGACGAGCGGGTCGAAGAGGCCCTGCTCGCCGACGAGTTCCCCAACCTGCACCTGGGCACCATCAACCACTGCATGTTCGACGCCCCGCAGGCCGAGTGCCAAAACGAGCTCCCCGAAGACCAACGCGGACTGGCTCCACTGCTCGGCGCCTGCCAGCCAGCCCGTTGCCGCAACTCGACCATCACCCGCACCCACGCCCCGTACTGGGTCGCCGAAGAGGACGAACTGACCGCCCGGGCCAAGGACCCGCGGCTGTCACCGCCGCGCCGAGAGGCGGTCTTCATCCGACTTGCCGACGTCCAGCGCATTACCCGCGCACTCGAAGAGGAAGGCCGCACCTGATGCCGGTATCCGCAACATCCGCCGACAAGCTGAGGGCGGCCATGGCCCGGTTGCTGGCCGGTGAGCCCGTGCACACCGACGGCGCCCTCACCAAGGAGAATCTCGCCCGCGAGGCCCAGGTCAGCCACGCGACCGTGCACCGCGCCGAAGACATCCTCGCCGAGTGGGACGCGCAGGTCGCCCGTCCCGTGCTGCGTACGCCCGGGGAGGTCCAGCGCGACGAGACGATCGCCACGCTCCGCAAGAAGCTGCGCGAGGCGAGGGAGCAGGCGACACAGACCCAGGACAAACTCGAGGCCCTGGCCACAGTGACGGCGAATCTCTACGCCGAGAACCTCACGCTGAAAAAACGCCTCGGACGCCGACGCGTGACGATCCTGCCCACCCAAGACCACGAATAGCCGAGCGCGCCCTTCGCTGCGACAGGGCACCTGCGGGCCGTGGCCTCGTCGCCGACCGCAGCGGAAAGCCCACCTCACTGCCATAAGTAGGTGCAGGAGGCAGGATCGGCGTTCATGCAGCCGAAGCGAGAGGAGCATGGCCAGTTTGAGCTGCCGGTTTCCACCGAGGACGTCGTTGTCTGGGCGAGTCCGGCAAAGGAGGCGAGGTGGGCGGCGGAGGGGAAGCTGGTGCCGTCGCCGACGGTGGTTAGTAGCCGGACTGCGGCGGCCTTGACGCGGACGCCGGACATCGATGCCAGGACCCGGGAAAGGGGGTGTGCCTCCAGCATGGTGTTGATCTGGGCTTCCAAGTTCGGTCACCGCCGGTCCGGACAAGGCCGCGCTCTATGGGCCGGGATGTACGGGGCCGGCGCCCGCTCCCGTGCGTTCTATGGTGGCGGCTATGTCTGTCAGGTCCTGCGCCGTCAGTTCGAGGCGCAGGGCAGATAGCCACCCGTCCACCTGCTCGGGACGCCGTCCGCCTACGATCGCACCCGTCACCCCCGGCCAGCTCAGCGTCCAGGCCATGGCCACCGACGGCACGCTGACCTTGTGCCGTCGCGCGATGGGGCGCAAAGACTCAGCGAGGTCAAGATTGCGCTCCAGCTTCGTACCCTGAAAATCAGCAACGGCCGACCGCCAGTCATCCTTACCTAGTGCCTCGGCACGAGCGCGTGTGAAGCCGTCCGATAGAAGACCCGCCTGCATGGGGCTGTAGGCGAGCACGGCCGTGCCGTGCTCCGCGCACCACGGAATCTCCCTACTTGCCACCTCGCGCCTGATAGCGGAGAAAGGTGGCTGAAGGGAGTCGACATGCCCGATCAGCTCAGCCTCGGCGAGCTGGCCGGCACCGTGGTTTGACAAGCCGACCGCCTTGACCTTGCCCAAGCGTTTCAGCTCGAGCAGTGTCTCCCAATATGCGGTGAGTGGTGTTCCATCCTCCGGAGGGCAGTGCATCTGGTAGAGATCGATTCGTTCCACGCCCAGTCGGCGGAGTGAATTGTCGATCTCGCGCCGAATGTTCGACGGCGTTCCGACCTTGCGCAGCCCGGAGGACGCCCCTGTCTCGTCCCAGATGTGCCCGCACTTGGTGAAGACATAAGGACGATCGTTTTCCGGGAGCGAAGCCAGGGCCTTAGCCACGAGCCTCTCCGAGCGGCCTCGGCCGTATACCGCCGCCGTGTCGATCCAGTTGATGCCGTTGTCGACGGCGTGCCGAATAGTGTCAACAACCTGCTTGTCATCGCAGGCGTCCCAACCGGCACCTCCAAGCCCCACCCGGGTGATCTTCATGTCACTGATTCCCAGCGACTGCACGGGCGGATCGAAGATGGTTCGCTCACCCTCGCTCACGGTCGCGCGCCAGCGGGTGTCACGCACGCGGGTATCGCCAGGTTCGCGACGGAGCGACCGTATCGTGTGCGCAGAACAACCACGGGATCGGGCTTGCCGGTCGCCAACTCGACCGTTCGCTCGTCGCTCCAGCCTGCCAGCCTGTACTCGTCCCGCTCGATACGTACCAAGCCGAAGGTTCGACCGCCTTCAGACGTCAAATGCGCTCCGTCCGCCGCTGCCGTGATCACCACATTGGTCTGTTCGGCGGAGTCTGTGAAGATGTCGTTCTCTTCCCAGTCCATGAAGGCAGACGGGAGGCGGACCTGCCACGAGATCGGGGCTTGGTCCAACGCCCGCGGTGGAAGTTCGGGCTTGCAATACAAAACATCACCGTGCTGAAAGTAGTGCCCCCAATCGGGCGGAAAGATGGAGGCCAGTTCTGGAGTGACCAGGCAGTCGATCACTAGGTGGACTCGGGCCGAAGGTCCATCATTCCAAACCATATGCCGGCGGCTGAAGTCACCGAACCAGAAGGTGCCGGGCTGCCATGAGTGCTTTACCCCGTCGAGCTCCAGCACCGCGCTCGAGTTTGTCGTGACCGGTACGTGGAGCCGTGCAACACCCCAGGCGGGACCGCACTTTGTGTCGAAGTGGTCAACGCTGCGCACTCCCGTCCCCAGGGCCATCAGCCGGGCGGCTCGCAGACGGCCGGGAATACTTGCGAGGATCTCACGGAAGTAAGGAACCCTCTCCAGCCAAGGGGTGTCGGCGAAGGAGTCTGCTCCTGGCCCTCCCGGGTCGGTGCGCGCGCCGTCACCCCCCAAGCTGCGGAGTGAAAGGCAACGCCAGTCGATTCCAGCGGAGGGCAGCACATCGGCGTCGTACGGCCGCTGCTGCCCCCAGGTAGACCCTTGAAGAGTGCGAAGTTCCTCCACGAGTCGATCTGCGTCGAACGTTTTCAGCAGACGTGCGGCTGCGGCAGGCATCGGCACGGACATGGGCTATCTCCTGATCGGGTTGGCGTGTCTAGGCGCGCTGCGTCACCACTGCTGGCAGCGTGGCCCGCATACGAATGGTTGCCGCCGGCTTATACGTGACCGGACCAGTGAGATGAATCCCCACGCGGCCTTCGGCCAGTACGGCCACCAGTTCCCGTAGCAGGAAGCGGGAGAGCATTGCCGCGGAACAGCTATGTGGGCCGTGGCCGAACGCGATGTGCTGGTTGGGCCAGCGCTCCGGCCTAAGCTGATCAGGCTCGTCGAACTTCGCCGGATCGCGGTTGGCTGCAGAGATCAGTATCAGTATGTCCTCCCCTCGGCGGATCTTCGTTCCCGACAGAACGGTGTCTGCCACACAGAGGCGTGTCGTGCCCTGTGAGGGCGACTCATGACGAAGGAACTCATGCACCGCCATGTCCAGCCGCTTCTCGTTCAAAGAGCCCGTCAGAAGCCCGGGGTCGCGTGCGAAGCCGTTCACAACGGTGCTGAGTGACGCAGGGAGGGAGGTGAACGCGTTCGCGATCAATGTCCTTACCGAGTTCAGGGTCATGGTTCTTTCCAGCCCCGCAGCCTCTGTCCTGTCCACCAAAATACGCAGCGGCTGCTCTGGGGTCATCGATGAAACCCAGCTCTCGATGAGCGCTGCCAGCCTTCGGTGTGCCTCCCGTCCGGGCTGGAACGCCTCGGGCACGAGGCCCGAATCCATGGCCCGGTGGATCGCCTCGCCCATGGGCCGTATCTCCGGTGTGTCGAGCGACGGAACCTCAAGAACCTCGGAAAGGAACCAGCAAGCCAGAGGTTCGGTGAAATTACGCACCAATTCCACCGGCGGGCCGGCCAAGCGCCCCAGCCTGTCAGAGATGTCCTGCCGCAGCGTGCGAGATAGATCCGGGGTGTGCACCTGGCGCAGAGTTGCCGCCAATTCGCGGTAGATCGCGGTGCTGTCGGGCGGATCAAGCGAATGCACACTCAACGCGCTATCCGGCATGGACTCTCCTCCGCGGCGCCAGTCCGCAGCGAAGTTCTCGTAGTCACCAAGGACGCGTCGGCACTCTTCGTAGGACGTGACGACCCAGCACTTCATGATCTCGTTCCAGCAGGGGCCACTGAGTTCCCTCATAGCCGCATACGTGGGGTACGGGTCGCGGACAGTCTCGGGGTCCAGCGGGTCGTAATGAACGAGGGACTCTCTCACAGCTGCGCCTCCGGTCGGTCAAAGGACAGCGGAAGCCGGTCAGGGTAGCGAAGGGTGGCCCGGGGCAGCCTTTCGGGAGCGCCGGCGAGACGCAGGTGGCCTCGAGTCTGCGTCAGGCTCTCCAAGAGGGCCCGAATCATGATCCGGGCGAGAATTGCTCCCGAGCACCCATGTATCCCCCAACCAAGAGCCAAATGCCGATTTGGTTCTCTGGTAAGCAAGATGTCGTCCGGATTCCTGAACTGTTCCGGGTCGCGATTTGCCGAACCCAGCAGCGCCAAGGCCAGGTCCCCCCGCTTGATCGTGACACCGCCAATAGTTGTGTCCTGCACACAGGCTCTGGTCGTTCCTTGGACGGGTCCGTCGAAGCGCATAAATTCGTCAACCCCGCTGCTCAGGACGTTACTTATACGCACCTGCTCCAAGGCGTCGGGGTGGGTTGCCAGAGCAAGTGCGGCGTTGGCCGCAGCGCCTACAGCTGTACTGAATCCGGCAAGGAAGAGTACACGCGCGCTGTTCCAGACGGCTTCCCGCGACACCCCCGCGCCCTGGGCTCCGCCCAGCACCTCACCAAGCAGGCCCCCAGTGTCACAGGCGTCGAACCAGCCGGCGATCTGGTGATTGAGTTTCGTCCGCGCTTCGAGGGCGGGGGCGAGCACCTCGGGAAGCAGTCCTGCATCCATACCGCGGGTCATCGCGTCCGCAAGTGCGGCGAAATCGCGCACTGGTGGCTTGGCGATTCCCAACAGTTGGCACACGCCGAGGAGGGCGACAGGGCGGGCCACTTCCGCTGTGAAGTCGAAGCTGCCGGCGCTCCTGGACCTCCGGCTCATGATTCCGTCGGCCAGGTCACGGATGTCGGCCCCGATCCGGTCCAGTTGCTGGCTGCGCATGGCCACCGTGAACAGCCTGCGGACGGGGGTGTGTTCGGGAGGGTCCAGCTCCTGAAGACTGGAGGCCGCCCCCGTTTCCTCGTGCCCGGCCCTGGTCCAGTCGCTGGCAAAGGTGTCCGAGTCAGTGAGAAGTAGCAGACAATCGCGATATCGAGTCAGCACCCAGGAATTCATGCGGCTGCTCCAGAAAATCGGAGAAGACTCCCGCATTTTTGAGTACATGGGGTACGGATCTTCAATTGCGGCAGGACTCAGCGGGTCGTAATCCATGCGTACCCCTCCGACAAGGTCTGCTTCGTTGGTAGAAGGTGGACGGGGGCGCCGCTCGCAGCGGCGCCCCCGTCGGAGACATCAGTATGCGTAACGCATGATGAGCTCCTTTCGTCGGACGTCTCATCACGCTTGCGGACCGTTCTTCAAGCGCTCACTGATACTCGCAGTCGCCGGTAAAAGAGCGCTAAAAAAACGCCTAAAACGAAAGTTCAATCATTTTGCCCGGTCGGCATGTTCAGCCATAAAGCCAGCTATGCCGTCCAGCGCAGGGTCGACTTCGAGCATCGATCGATGTAAATTCTGTACCTTTATCGAAGGGTCGATGCCGAGTTCCTTCGCCAGATAGTTGCGCAGTTGCTGATAGGCGGCTAGGGCTTCTGCGCAGCGACCGCAACGGTAAAGTGCGAGCATGTACTGGGCGTGAAACGTCTCGTTGGTCGGGTACTCCGACACCAGGACTGAGAGTTCCGCGGGAAGTTGATGGTGGAGGTTGAGCCTGAATTTGACCTCTACGCGTTGCTGCAGCACCGACAGTCGGCTCTCCTCTAGAAACGTCACCGTCGGCTCGAGCAGCGGGCCTGCCTGTATGTCGGCCAGTGGCTTCCCTCGCCAAATATCCAAAGATTCGGTCAGCAGCCGTTCTGCCAGCCTGTCGTCTTTCTGACCAAGGGCCTTGCTGCCGGCCGAAGCAAGGCGTTCGAACTCATGAATGTCCACATCTCCGTGCCGCAGATTTAACTGATATCCATTCTGTTTGGTCACCAGGACTTTTTCAGCGACGGCTTTTGTTGTCCATCTAAGGACTCGGGCCAGACACTTTCGGAGCTGTACGATGTACGTTTGGAGGGCAGTCCGCATGCTCACTGGTGGTCGATCGCCCCAAAGTTCCTGAGCAATAATGGTAAGGGGGACTGCTTGGTTCGACTGCAAAGCGAGCAGGGCGATCATTTGGCGTTGTTTCGGTGCGGTGAGTCGAGCGGTCTGGTTGGATTCCGGGACCGTCGTTAGACGGAGTGATCCCAGAATATCTATTCGGATACGCTCGGAACTCCGAACTTCTGACACTCCTACTACCTCGATCCAGTCGCAGGACTTCGCAGAAACCATCTAAGCCGTGACTGCCGGTTGGCAAAACGACGACAACAATGGGAAAGAACGACGGAGTTTTACCTTCGTTCATCCGCCCCCGGGCGGCAAGGGCGCCTGCGGCGCAAAAGTTTAGATCGGTGACAAATTGGCCCGTTCAGGCCGCTGCTGCGTTTCTCGATTTCGGTAGCGTCGAGCCGGGCGAATATGCCACTGACCTGCGACGTGTGCGCGTGCAGCTACCGACTCTCTGCGGTGAGTGACGCACGCTCCAACGGAGGGCCTCGAACGCCCCCGGTTGGCATCACTGCAGGTCGAGGCAGCCAGCGTGCCTGTCTTCGGGGGGTAGTGCACGGAGGAGCCGAAATGGCTAAATGGCGCCGCTCAGGTGCTCCCGCCGTCTTCGCGGTGACGAGCGGGGCCCGGAACTGCCGTATGAGGGCTCTTGTCGGATGAGTGATTGGCAATCACCAATCACTTACGCCATGCTAGCAGCCATGCACCGAGACTCCCTCTGGTTCCATCGAGAGTTCCGTCAGCTATGGGCGGGGCAGACGGTCAGTCAGTTCGGCACGTACGTGGGACAGACCGTGCTGCCCCTGCTCGCGGCGACGACGTTGGAGGCGTCGCCTTTCCAGATGGGGGTTTTGACTGCGGCCGGGACAGCCGCCTTCCTCCTGATCGGTCTGCCAACCGGGGTGTTGGTGGATCGCGTACGCCGCAAACCCGTGATGTTGACAGCGGACTTCACGCGAGCCGGCCTGTTACTCACCGTCCCAATAGCCGCCTGGGTGGATGCCTTGACGCTCACTCAGTTGGTCGCCGTGGCCTTGCTCACCAGCGTGGCCACCGTCCTCTTCGATGTCGCCTACCAGTCCTATCTTCCGTCCCTGGTGGGGCGTGCCCAGCTCATGGACGGCAACACCAGGCTCCAGTCCAGCCTTTCGGCTGCTGAGGTCACCGGTCCCGGCGTCGGCGGCGGACTCGCGCAACTGGTCGGCGCAGCCACCGCCGCCCTGACGACCTCTGTCAGCTATCTGATCTCCGGCCTCCTGCTGCTTCGTATCCGGACCCCCGAGCCCCGACCCGCTGGCCACGACGGCCTACCAGTGCGCGCACAAATGAAGGAGGGCCTGGAGTTTGTACTCGAAGAGAAGTCCTTGAGAGCTATTACTGTCTCCACTGCCCTCTCCAACCTGGCGATCACGGTTCTCCTGTCGATGCAGATCCTCTTCCTTACCCGGGACCTCGGTCTGACGCCAGGCGCAGTCGGTGCTGTACTGGCTATGAGCAGTGTGGGCGGGTTACTGGGAGCAATCACCGCGGGTCGGTGTGCCACATGGATCGGTCCCGCCCGCGCCATCTGGCTGATCCCACTCGTTATCTCGCCAGTGGCGTTGGTCGTACCCCTCGCCGAGGCCGGCTGGCTGACCGCCCTATGCGTACTCGGCCTTGCCCTGCGGGCGTACGGCACCACGGTCTTCAACGTCGTCAACGTCAGCTACCGGCAGGCGATCTGCCCCGGCCGACTGCTGGGACGGGTCAACGCCACGGTACGTTTCATCACCTGGGGTGCAATGCCCGTTGGCGGCCTGCTCGGCGGTATTCTGGGGGGCTGGATCGGCGTACGGGCCACCCTTTGGGTTTCGTGCTTCGCGCTCGCTATGACGCCACTGCCGCTCCTCCTGTCCCCACTGCGCACCCTGCGGGAGTTTCCTGCGGTTCAGGACCAGGAGGCCCCCTCCCGAATCTGAGCAGTGGCCACTCACAGACGCGCTCGGAGGGCTATCACAAGCTTTGGTAGAGGGCGATATACACCGCTGTCCGCTCGGTATCCGGCGCTACGGGATCGTGATCGAACTCCTCAAAGAGCTCATCTAGTCGACGCTCGTACTCCTCCCGCCGCTTCGGTGTCAGGTCCAGAACGAAGCGGACCTGGTCGACGTCTTTCGTGTCGAGCTCATCCACCTCGGACAGGAACGCCTCCAACATCGCCTCGGCGATAGGACCTTCGTTCCGGGGACCCCGAGCCCAGGGAAGACCCTTGGACCGATAAGGAATCTCCTTGGCACCCCGGTTCCCCCGGCGAGGTGACTGCGGCTCCAGGAGCCCCGCACTCACCAGCTTGCGTACATGGTGCAGTGTGGTCGCGGGATCCCTACCCAACCGCTCGGCGAGCTCCTTGTTCGTCATAGCCTGCCTGCGCGTGAGCCGGATGATACGCAACCGAACACCCGATGCGAGGGCACTCGCCCGCACCTCGCCGGAGTCCCGGCGCTGATTAGTCATGCCCCGAGCGTAAGGGCCGGATCCGCCGAGTACGCCACAGCCCGTCGACGCGGCGTGACCGACACCGACCGCCTCCACGGTATCGAACTTGCGTAGAACGTAGTTCGGAACACTCGGCTTCCGCAGCCAGTGTCCACAACTCGCAGCAGGGGCCAGCGGCAGGTCACCCCCCTGAGGATTCGCTCCATTGCGGCTTGTTAGGTCCGGGCACGAGGCGCAGAGACGACGGCCTGAAGCTGGGGACCTCGGGGGCCGCACCGTAGACCCCGTCCGACGGCGGGAGGAGCTGGGCTCGAGCGCGTTCACCGCAGGGTGTCCGCTGCCGAACGCGCGGCACCCGCCCAGCGAGCACCGCCGGGCGGGTGCGGTGGTGCGGGCTCAGGCGGGGGTGATGTTCTCCGCTTGGGGGCCCTTCTGGCCCTGGGTGACGTCGAAGTTCACCTTCTGGCCTTCCTGAAGCTCGCGGAAGCCGGAGCTGGCGATGTTGGAGTAGTGGGCGAAGACGTCGGGGCCGCCGCCATCCTGCTCGATGAAGCCGAAGCCCTTTTCCGAGTTGAACCACTTGACGGTTCCGCCAGTCATTGTGCCCTCCAAGGGGACTCGAAGTCGGTTCCCGCATCGTGCGGGAATCGGAGGTGATCGCCCTGGTCCTCAGAGACTCTGAACAGCAGAATCGCCCGTCAGCGTGCGCACGGGCGACCGGTACTTCGGAACCACGACAGCTGAACCTGACGCTACACGGAGAGGTCCGTCCTCACCGCAGAACGCTCAGGTCACAAGCGGCCCGAGTCGTCCGTTCAGCCGCGTGACTGTTGGCGGCCACGGGGCGTGCTCTTCTGCGGCCGTTATCCACAGGACCGTGCTCCTAGGTTGATCCATAGCCCCGCCGTGACCATGTAGGCGCGTTTTTAGGAGACGAACATGCAGCCAAGGACGACAGCGCACGAGACCAGTGGCTTTTGTCGACAAGAACAGCAGTCAACGACTCTGCGAGGCCAAATTGATGCGGCTAATGCAAGAACCCAGATGTCGGCCTCAAGGGTAACGAACGCGCAACGGTTCGGAGCTGTCGTTGAGACACTCACTCGCGCGCTTCGTAGTGGATCACTCTTGGGTCCCACCTGGGTGCTGCTGCGACAGATGGGGGTCTGAGACATGCGAGCTGTTCATAATGTTGAGCGGGCAGCGCCTGGCCTCGAAGGTCTCCGCGATCGGCTCCGTCCGGTATGCCCTCTGCTCGGGGTTCGCCGCCCATGCCCGCTTCCATCACTGACGTGCTCGACTCTTCAGTCACTGACCTTGCTGCGGGACTGGTACAGCAGGTCCTGGTACTCGGGGTGCCGGCTGATCCAGCCCGCGAAGAAGGGGCAGGTGGCCAGCACCCGCAGGTTCGCGGCGCGGGCCTCGTCAAGGGCGGTGCGGGCCAGCGCGGACCCGACTCCCCTGCCCTCGTACTCCGTCTCGACCTCGGTGTGCACGAACGCGACGAGTTCCGTCGTACGGATGTACTCCACGACCCCCGCCACCTTGGACTCTCCATCGACGCGGGCCTCGTAGCGCTTCGCCTCGGGCACGTCACTCACTTCGACCGTCATGTGTCCTCCTCGTGTGCCTGATCCCGCTCGACTCGGCGGAATCGCGTCAGTCAGGACATCACCTTAACTCCATCAAGTTGATGCATCAACTTAACCCTCCACGAGGGCGCCCGCACCCGCAGAGCGGGCACGCGGTGCCGGAGAATTCGGCGCCACGTGCCGACATGGCCATGGTTGGCCCCCTCATTCCGCAGCGAGAGCTCATGGCCGGCAATTCCCTGGAAGTCGGCCCGCAGGAGACGCGGCTCGCACCACTCGCCCTTGACTCCGGACCGGAGGACTTCGGCGGATTCTCGACCGTCCGACGGGCACCGATCCCGGCGCCTTCCGGCTCGCGCACCAAGGCGGGGCCTGAAACCGAGGCATCATGGGCACGGCGGACGTGGCTTCGTCGAGGGTCGCGTCATCGCCACTGCGAGTAGATGAGCTGTCAACGATTTCGTTAGACTGCCGCTATGGACGCACCGCCCCGCTGGCTCGACCCGGAAGAGAAAGCCGCCTGGGACAGCTTCATCCGTATGCAGGAGACACTCATCGGACGGCTGTCCCGCCGTATCCAGGCCGACTCCGGAATGTCCGCCTCCGACTACATCGTGCTCGCCAGCCTCACCGAACGGGGCGGCGGACGGATGCGCTTCCTGGATCTGGCCAAACTCGTGGAGTGGGAGAAGAGCCGAATGTCCCACCAGGTCACGCGGATGGCGAAACGCGGGCTCGTGGAGAGGGAGGAATGCCCCGACGACGGACGCGGAGCATTCATCGTCGCCACCCCGGCCGGCTACGAGGCGATCGAAGAGGCCGCACCCCAGCACGTCGAGCACGTCCGCCGCCTGTTCATCGATGCCCTGACCCCGAACCAGCTCAGTACACTCGCCCGGATCTCCAAACGTGTCCTGGACCACATGGAGAAGCAGCCGGACTGACCGGGTGAGGGAGGCGCGGCTCCCTGGATCGCGGGAGGTAAGCCCTGCGCCGGCTCGGCGAAGACGTCCTGGTGTGCGGGTCGCCAGCCGGGTTCCTGACGGACGCGCGCACCGGTGAACTGTCGGTCCGGGATCAGAGGGCCGACCAAGAGGCCAACCGTCCCGCAGACCTTCCTCGAGCGTCAGATGGTGTCTCGTGCCAGGAACTCCGGCCGCGCGGCAGCCGCCTCGGCGAGGGGACCGCCCGACGAACTCCAGGCCGTAGCGCACACCCTCAACATTCGGCACCGCAAAACACTCGGATGGAAAACCCCGGCCGAGGCACTCAACGACCATCTGCACCCGGCCCAGAAACCCGGTACTTCGATCACCCATTGGATCCGCCCAGGACGCACCCTTCGGCGACGAGCCGCCCGATCAGCTCCTGCACTTCGCCCGCCGGGCCCGCGCGATGGGCCGCTCGCTACAGGGCGACCGAGGCTCGGCAGGCTCCGCCGGCTCACCGCCGTCGGCGGCCGCGGAGTCGCTGTCGATCATCAGGAGCCACGCTGGTGAGTCCGCCCGATCAACCGCAGCCGCGGGTCGATCGTCGACGACTTCAGAAACCACGCCGGCTACTGCCAGGCCCACCCATCCGTCCTTCATCGCGTCGAAGACAGCCGGAGCTGGGTCGAGGTACGACGTTGCGCGCGAGGATGAGACACGCTGATCCGAGGGCCTGGGCGGTCACCACACCTGCTGTATCAGACGCAACATTGTTGAGTCTGCCTGCCAGGGCGCAGGTCAGCGGCCGGTGCAACTCCGGCCGCTGACGCGTACTCGGGCCCACGACCAGTGAAAAAGGCTATCTCGCCGCCGCGAGGATCGTTGCATCTCATGCAATTCATGCCGTTTTCACTGATTCATCTTTTCGCCGGCAGGTCAGGTGCGGGTCCAGCGTTGGTTGCTGCCGTTCGAGCAGGAGTAGAGCTGGATCAGGGTGCCGTTGACGGTGGCGTTTGCGGCGGCGTCAAGGCAGAGGCCGGATTGGACACCGACGATGGATCCGTCGGAGTTGAGGCGCCATTTCTGGTTGTCGCCACCCCAGCAGCTGTAGATCTGGGCCTTGGCGCCGTTACCGGTCCCGCCGGCATCCAGGCACTTGTCGCCGTAGACCCTGAGCTCGCCTGCGTCGGTGTAGGTCCACTGCTGGTTGGTGCGGTCGTTGCAGTCCCACAGGTTGACCTGGGTGCCGTCGGTGGTGGTGCCGCCGGTCACGTCCAGGCACCGGCCTGAACCGACGCCCTTGATCTGTCCGGAACCGGCCGGGGGTGTGGTGGAGGTCGCGTTGAGTGCGTTGAGGACGGAGGTGTAGGCGGGCTTTTTGCTGCCGTCGCCGTTGAACAGAAGCGGCGAGTGCTCCGGTCGCCAGGAGTCGGTGTCGCGCACACCCCAGACGGTGATGCCGAGGCAGCGCGGGACCGCCAGGCAGTCGTTGGTCACGTTGGCGTAGGTCGTGGCCGAGGCACCCTGGATGTCGAGCTCGGTGATGGCCACATCGACCCCGAGGGCGGCGAAGCTCTGCAGGGTGGTGCGGAAGTTGCTGTTGTAGGGGCTGTCGTTGTTGAAGTGCGACTGGAAGCCGACGCAGTCGATCGGCACGCCGCGCTGCTTGAAGTCTCGGACCATGGCGTACATGGCCTGAGTTTTGGCCCAGGTCCAGTTCTCGACGTTGTAGTCGTTGTAACAGAGCTTGGCGGCCGGGTCGGCGGCGCGCGCGGCGCGGAAGGCGACCTCGATCCAGTCGTTGCCGGTGCGCTGCAGATTGGAGTCGCGCCGGGCTCCCGAGCTGCCGTCGGCGAATGCCTCGTTCACGACGTCCCACTGGGTGATCTTGCCCTTGTAGTGGGCCATCACGCCGTTGATGTGGTTGGTCATCGCCTGGCGCAGCGTGCTGCCGCTGAGGCTCTGCATCCAGCCGGGCTGCTGGGAGTGCCAGGCCAGGGTATGACCGCGCACCTGCTTGCCGTTCTGCACCGCCCAGTTGTAGACACGGTCACCGGCCGTGAAGTTGAACTGGCCCTGCTGGGGTTCGGTGGCGTCGATCTTCATCTCGTTCTCGGCCGTCACCGAGTTGAACTCGCGACCCGCGATCGTCGTGTACGCCGAGTCGTTGAGCCTGCCAGAGGCGATGGCGGTACCGAAGTAACGGCCGCTCTGCGCCGCCGCGCCGCCCAGCGTGCTCTCGGCGGCGTGTGTGGTCTGCGGCGCCACCAGCACGATGGTCGAACCGAAGACGCCGACGATCAGCGCCGAACACAGACCGCCGATCTTCCGACGGACGGTGAGTGGGCGAATGGCATTTAAGCCCATGGCTGAGCCTCCAGGTCAGAATTACGGAAGGATTGAAGCGCGGCAGAATCAATCCGCGTCAACGACGCCCACGCCCATCAATCAAGGACGCTCACCACCAGGGCGTAACGATCCGAGGCCGGAATTCAGCTCCCGACACCCGGACAGACGGGCGACACCACCTCGGCACTCAGTGTGGAAACCCCGCAGGAACATGTCAAGACTTTCGAAGGAGTTTCGAGGCTGCTCCTTCGCCCTATCCCGGCATCGGCTTTCGGACGCACAAAAGGCGATCGAAGAGATTTTGACGGGAATCACTCGAGCTGGGCCGTTCATGGAAAGGCCGCTTACGGATCGCATGTGAAGTCACGCTCCCGGCTTCGAAGGGGTGACCGATCCAGGGCGAAGAATATCGGCGTCCCCGAGATACGCGCTGAAGGAACTAATTGTTTACGGCGGCCCTTTCCTCAGGAGCCGCCGATCGGGCCTGCCCAGCGGGCACCGCCGCGCGTTGCCCGCATCGGCCCGGGAGCGGCAGCTCGTCCGCACCACGCTTCGGGCCGAAGGTGCCGGCGATGAGGGCGCAGACGTGCCAGGTGGGTCCTGTGCCGGGCGATCGACCGGCTCGTGACCGAGACGACGGGGTGCTCGGCATCGGACTGAGGAGTGACCAGTGGGCCGCTCCAGGATCACGGGCCCGTGGTGCTCAGACCCTGACCGGTCGCGCTGTCACGGTCCCGGCCCGGCGCGTGGGATCCCCATGGCGGCAAGGCCTACTCGGGCCGGATCACCGCGAGCGCGTCGCGGATGGCGAAGTAACCCGGCTTGACCGCGGACACAGTGGCTCGCTCGAAGGCTGACATCGACGCACCTTCCGGAAGTGGTCCGAGAATTATCGGGCGGACGACCACGCAAGTTACGGACACATGTAGGGGGTGTCAACGGCCAGGACCAAAAAGGCCGTTGACACCCCGGGGATCAGCGTGGCCGGTGCCGCGCCCTCACGTGCGCCGCGGACTCGCCGTGCTCGCCCTGACCACCAGTTCCGTCGCCAGCTCCACCCGCGGCAAGGCAGGAGCGACCGATCGGGCGAGGTCGAGGACGGCCCGGGCCGCCAACCTGCCCATGTCGGAGAGGGGCTGACGGACCGTCGTGAGCGGCGGTGCTGACCAGCGCACCTCCGGAAGATCGTCGAAGCCGACGACACTCATGTCCTGCGGTACACGCAGGCCGCGCCGGCGCAACGCCTCGATCGCACCGAGCGCCATCTGGTCGCTGGCGGCGAACACCGCGGTGGGTGGGGCCACCAGGTCCAGGAGCCGGTTGCAGCTGGAGAATCCGGTCTCCTGGTAGAAATCTCCCGGCACGATCAAAGAGTCGTCGACCGGCACGCCCGCGGCGTCCAGGGCGGCCCGGTAACCGTCGAGGCGGGCCCGCGAGCACAGCAGCCTCGGCGGACCCTCGATGAACCCGATCCTGCGGTGGCCGAGGCCCAGCAGGTGCTCCGTCGCGGACATCCCGCCGGTCCAGTTGGTGGCGCCCACGGTGGGGACGTCCATGGCGGGTGAGCCGGCCGGGTCGATCACCACCAACGGCACGCCCAGGAGACGGAGTTCGTCGTGGAGCCCCGGTTCGAGAACCGAGGTCACCAGGATCACGCCGTCGGAGGCGCGGGCCCGCAGGTTGGTCATCCACTGCTGCGCCGCGCCCGCCCGGTCGTGAATCGCGGAGACCACGGTCCCCACCCCCGCCTCGTGCGCGACCTCCTCGACGCCACGGATGATCTCGACGGCCCAGGGGCTGTCCAGGTCGTTGAAGACCAGGTCCACCAGCACCGCGCGGTCGCCGGGCGAGGTCGGACGGCGTTGATACCCGTGCCGGCGCAGCAGATCCTCGACGCGGGCCCGGGTGGCAGGCGAGACGTCGGAGCGCCCGTTGACGACCCGCGAGACGGTGGGTACGGACACCCCTGCCTCTCGCGCGATCTCGGTGATCGTCACCTTGGCCGGCCGGCCCGGGCCCTGCGTGGTCACCTTGCGCTGGACGCCTTCCCGGGCCACGCATCCACCTCCGTCGACATGTTCATCCGAAACCTCTTCGGACCTCTTCCGGAAGACCGTAGGACATGCCGTCGCCCGACTGCCGGTCAAGTCGGATATCCAGCTGTACGCCGCGTCGAGACTTGGTTCCCCAGGGCGATGCGTGAGGCGGCGAAGCTCGACGAAGATCCTCCACGCCCGGTTGCAGGGACCACCTCCTGGCTGTGCTCACGTCCTTCTGGCCGGCCCCACGCAAGGATGTGATCCGGCATTCCGTTGTTCGCCAGGCGGATGAGGCACGGCGAACGAGCGTCATAGAGCCGGACACGCCGGACACGCCGGACACGCCAAGGATCTCCTGGTCGCTCCACCTCGGACTCCGGCTTCGACACTTTCGCCGTAACCAGCGAATCTTGCAGGGGGTATTGACGCGGCACACCAGCCCTCTATCATCCAGGTTGCTCGATAGCTCGATCCATGTTCGACCTACCGAACCTTCGGGCCTCTTCGGGAGCGCCGGCCATGACGGTCGAGCGGCAAGGAGTTCGCGACACCGGTGCTTCCTGTGGGAGCGCTCCCCCGTACGCACACCGCACTTCCTCAGCGCGCCGCACGCTCGGGACAAGAGCGCACGACGCATCCCTGCCAGGAAATCGAGGTAGCTCCATGCGTCACCGACTCCGCACCCTGCTGGCCTCGCTCGTCGCTCTGCCGCTGACGCTCGCGGTGGCACCGGCCGCACACGCGGCCGACCCGACCACCATGACCAACGGGTTCTACGTGGACCCCGATTCGAGCGCGAAGAGGTGGGTCGCCGCCAACCGCACCGACGGCCGGGCACCGGCCGTCGACGCTTCCCTCGCCAACACCCCGATGGCCCGCTGGTTCGGCTCCTGGAGCGGCGCCATCGGCACCGCCGCAGGTGCGTACGCGGGCGCGGCGGACCAGTCGGACAAGCTGCCCGTCCTTGTCGCGTACAACATCTACAACCGCGACTACTGCGGCGGGCACTCCGCGGGCGGAGCCGCCTCACCGTCCGCCTACGCGAGCTGGATCGCGCAGTTCGCCGGCGGGATCGCCAACCGCCCGGCCGTCGTCATCCTCGAACCGGATTCCCTCGGGGACTACGGTTGCATGACCCAGGCTCAGATCGATCAGCGCGAGGGAATGCTCACCGGTGCTCTGGCCGAATTCGGCCGTCAGTCCCCCCACACATGGGTGTACCTCGATGCAGGCAACCCAGGCTGGGAGAGCCCGGCGACCATGGCCCAGCGCCTCCATGAAGCCGGACTTCCACAGGCCCATGGCTTCTCCCTCAACGTGTCCAACTACTTCACCACGGCCGAGAACACCGCCTACGGAAATGCCGTCAGCAGTGAACTGGGAACCCGCTACGGCTACACCAAGCCGTTCGTCGTGGACACCAGTCGTAACGGCAACGGCTCCAACGGCCAGTGGTGCAACCCCTCAGGCCGACGCATCGGAACCCCCACCCGGACCGGCGGAGGTGCCGAGATGCTGCTCTGGATAAAGACGCCGGGCGAATCCGACGGCAACTGCGGCGTCGGTGCGGGCTCCTCGGCCGGCCAGTTCCTCCCCGAGGCCGCCTACAAGATGATCTACGGCTACTGAACAGGACTTTCCCGGCCCGGTTTCATCCCAGCCTCACCACCGGGCCCCGATCACCCTGCCCCGGACGGTTCACCTCACGGCTTTCGGCATCAATGGGGAGCTCCGCGCACCAGGCCTGACCCCCGCTCACTCACACAGCACTCAGAGAGGGATAGCCACAGAGAGGAGTGACATGCACATGGCAGGCCCCTTCGATAATGGAGGCGCGGCAGGCGGACAGCAATACTCTCCGCGGTGACCGCCCTCCTTGCGGCACTGATGTCCGCCAGGAAGCGTGTGGCGGGGTCCAGCGGACGTGCCGGCGAGGGTGCGGCCTTGGTGTCTGGCGGTGTGTGAGGAGCCGTTGTCGAGCATGACCTGGATCTCCTTGCCCGGGCGATCGTCCGGTCGAGCTGATCCAGGAAGGCGGTGAAGGTCACCGCGTTGTTGTGGTGTATCACCTCAGTGAGGACCTCGCCGGTGCGGAGGTCTAGTGTCCTGCGCCGGAAATTCTGTGGACCAGGCTGGAGCGTTGGCCAGCGATCTCGAGCAAGTCAGTCCTACGCGGCACCGGCGCCCCGCCCTGGCGGGCGAGGCGCCGGCCGCGGTGGGTCACCCTTCGGGCTGCAGTTGCAGCTTCCGGGTTCGCCACCAGCCCCAGACGGTGATGCGGTTCAGGCCTGTGCGTCGCCGGGCACAGCTTCCGCACTCGGGGATGCGCGCCTTGCGCGTGAGAGCGGAGATCACGTCGCCCAGACCGACTGCCGCTTGATGCCTGTGGCCGGCGCCGAGCAAGGGAATCTGGCTTTCGAGCATCTCCCAGGTCATCGGCGTGCCTGGAAGGGGCTCTGTGCGCATCCTTTCCTCAGCGCCCAGAGTTTCGACGTCCGGGTACGCAAGGAGTTGTTCGGCGACCTTGTTGTCGGCGATCCCGACATACGCGGTCCGGAGGCCGCGGACGATGACCGCGTTGGGAACCTCGTACTTCACCGTCGGCGGTGCGTGTGTTTCCGCCTTCTGCTCGACCGGCACAGCCAGCCAATGGACGATGGCATTCACGTTGCGGTCTCCCATGTCACTGGTGGCAGCATCCGACGGCGAAGCTGCAGAGCCAACTGCAATCGCACACCGCGCAGGCGGCGCACCTGGCTGCGCAGGCACCACACGCAATCGCGAGGCAGGCGACAGCCGCGGGCAGCGCCGCACTCACAGCCAGGCAGCCTGGAAGCGCCGCCAGACAGGGGCCACTGCAGCGACCGATGCACGCCTTGAACGCGTCCCAGAGGCCGTCCGCCGGTACGAGCGTGTTGCTCCCTTCTTCGAGGGTGAACTCCATGGCTGTATCCCAGCCGCCACCCTGCTGCATGAGGACTCTCACCGCCCGACGAGGGGGATCCGCAGCAGCTCCTGCCGCAGCGGAGGTGGCGACGCTGGAGCCTATGAGCCCCACCCGCTCCCCGTCGGCCCCTCCCACGTCGAGGAACAGGAGGCCGGTGGTGTACTCCCCCACGCTCGAGCCGGTGTCCCGGTCCGTCACCGGCTGCTGAAGAACGGTGCGGAATTCCGATCCCGCGGCGCTCGATTCGGACGCGTTGAAGGCGGAGAGTCCCGCCTGCTCGGCAGCCGCCTGCTGCAGTTCGGACATCCGCAGCCCCGGGTCGGTCGCGAACGAACGCCAGCGTTCCAGCGCGGCCTCAGCACTCAGAAGGGTCACGCTCTCCTGCGCGGTCAATGGCTTTTCCGGCATCTCCATCTCCCTTTCTCTGTGGATCGAATGGCGGCCACGACGGCCGGCCACCTCTGCATCGTCCATCACCCGCACTGGACGGCGCATGCCGAAACGATCCTTCATTTCATGCGCTTTCCAACGTCAATACATTGCAAGCCAAGTCTGCAATGGTGAACATCGTGAATACGAAGGGAACTGTTCCTGCGACTGCGCGCTTGCCGTACGGCACTCGGGTGAAGCTCCATCAACTGCTGCCTGCCGAAAAATTCCGATGCAAGGCACTGATGGAGGACGAACGGTGGACTCTGGCCGGGCTCAGTCGTTTTGAGGCCGCAGCCGTACGTGCCACCCGTCGTCTTGAGCTCTCCAAGGTCCGTGAACGCGGAGAAATCCTCGATTCCCTCGACCGGTTGGCGGCTCTCGGTGTCCGACTCGAATTGGCGGCGCGGGGGTGGGCCTGTCCCTGGCCGGATTACCCGGAGGAGGCCCGCGGCCCGGGAAAGTGGCCCGGTTCACGGGACGGCGGCTTCCCTGAAAAGCTGTCGCTGCGGCTTCCGGCGGATCTGGAACACCAGGTTCGGGCCGCTTGCTGGCACACGTCGGCCGCCGCGATCACGAGCCTCCGCGGCTGGCGGGACCGGTATCCGCAGGTCGTACCACGCCGCCGCTGGGCACCCGCCGGGCAGGAGAGCGCCCTGGAGACGTACCGCCAACTCGCGGATCGGGTCACCACCACCGGTGACATCTGGCGAGCGGGGATCCAGCGGGTGATCGATGCCCGGTGTGGCAGCGGATTGTCCTCGACGCGTGATTGAACCGCCGACTTGTACAGGGGCAGCGGAACGCGGTCGGGTCGGCCGCCCGTAGCGCGCCGCAGGACACCGCGCCGCCTCTCTGCGTGTCGCTCCCCAAGCAGGCTGACCGCGGATGCGCGTTGCACGTGACCCGGGGTCCACGGTTGCCGTGCAGAGACGGGGCCGGCGAACGTCTGCTTCCACTCCGAGAACGGTGCGCTGGAAGCGACGCGACGGCGCCTCCTTACTCGCGTTCAGTGAAGATCAGGAACAGGAACTTCGCACCGGCTTTGTCCGGGTCGAGACAGCCGGACTCCTCCAGGCAGTGCAGATCGGCGCCGCGGTGAAGCCGGCCCCGGGACGGCCCGTTTCAGCGTGATGACGCCCCCCGCGAATGCGGGGAGCGTCAGGGAGCACCGCGCGACGGAGCGTGCGGTCCCCTACGGCGTGTAGAAGGCGTCACTGCCGTACAGCTGCCTGGTGAACGCGGAGACATCGGCGCTGCGATCGGCGCCGTCGAGGTTGTACGTCATATAGACGCCGTACCCCTCGCTGACGGTGCGGCGGGCAAAGTCGGCGGCCGTGCTCTGCGAGGTCCGGCCGATCTCGACGGCGGCCGGCGACAGCTTCGACTTGGGCAGTGCCATGCCGGGGACCTGCCAGGTTCCGTAGTACGGGTTCCAGGCGTAGTCGAACGTGGACGAGACGTCCACGCCGCCGTAGGAGAGCCGCGAGGCGGCCGGGCCGATGTTGTAGAGGCTGATGATCTTGTCCGGCATGTTCGCGCGCAGCGCTGTCACCAGGTGCACGAACGAGCTGTCGTTGGGCTGCCCGGTGCCGTTGGTGCCGTACCCGGCGTACTCGTCGTCGAAGTCGATGCCGTCGAGGCCGTACTCGGCCACGGTGTCCGACAGTTGTGTCGCGAACGTCGCAGCCGCTTGCTGGGTCGGGAAGTTGGCGAAGCCCGCGCCTTGGTGGTTGCCGAGCACCGAGAGGACGACCTTGATGCCCTTCTGCTGCAACGGCCGTATCTCCGTGGCGGCGTCGTCGAGGACGCGCTGCACGTTCTCGTTGAAGTGCAGATACGCCGCCTTCGTACCCGTGTCGTAGTTGATGTTCGCCGCGAAGATCACGGCGACGTCGAAGACGTTGCCTCCGTCGGCGAGGGTGTACTTGCCGACGTTGCGCATGCTGTTGTTGTTCACCTCGACGTATGCCACCGAGGTCGGCCCCTGTTTCGCGGGGGCGGGGGCGGGGGCCGCTGCCGCGCCGGTCGTGGCGGTCATGGCGGTCGTGCCGAAGGCGAGGGCCGCGACGGCCGAGAGCGCGAGCGCGGCCGTCCGTACTCTGCTCCGTACCGGAGTGAACATCGTTGATCGGTCTCCCCTCGCATGGATCGGCGCCCGACCTGTTCGAAAGCGCCGAGTGAGCCCTTCGAGCTTTCCGCTCCCGTCACCGAATCCGCGAGAGTCTTGCACGAACTCTCACGACTTCCACCCACACCGCACGGCAACCCGGCGTCCGCACAAGGGAGTTGGCGCCTGCAGCCTCACGGCCGACATGCCCTGGGAGCGCGCGGGGGCGGGGACCACGGAACCGAGCGGAATAGTCCACAGAGGTCGCGTCATCCTCCACACCGAGCGCTCTAGCCTCGCTCTACTGCCGGCCGCGCGGCACCGGTGACACCCGTACACATGCTCTCTCCAGTAACCCCACGGACGGAGAATCCCCATGCGCAGGACGAGCGCACGGCACACCCTCACGATCGCCGCGACGACGACCGCTGTCGCGCTGGCACTGACCGGGGCCACCGCCGCCAACGGCGCCCCGGCACAGCAGGACAGCCCCCGGGCCGTCGCTGCCGCGGGACCGGTCGGCTTCGGCGCCGGCACCACCGGCGGCGCGGGCGGCAGCACCGTCACCGTCACGAACGCGACCCAGCTGACGGACGCCCTGAAGCGCACCGAAGCCCTGGTGATCCGTGTGAACGGCACCATCCAGCTCAGCAGCATGACCAAGGTGACGTCCAACAAGACCGTGGTCGGGGTCGGCACCGCCGGCCGGATCACGGGCAGCGGGCTGAACGTCAGCAAGGCCGACAACGTGATCATCCAGAACCTGACCTTCAGCGGCTCCAACGACGACGCCATCAACGTCGAGTACTCCACGAAGGTCTGGATCGATCACAACACCATCTCGGGCGCCAAGGACGGCGCCCTCGACATCAAGCGGGCGTCCACGAACATCACGGTGTCGTGGAACCGCTCGCACAGCCAGGACAAGAACATGCTCCTCGGCCACGACGACGGCAACGGCTCCGAGGACATCGGCAAGCTCAAGGTCACCTACGACCACAACTGGTTCGACGGCACGAAGCAGCGCAACCCCAGGGTGCGCTTCGGGAACCCGGTGCACGTGCTGAACAACTACTTCAGCAACGTGAGCTCGTACGGCGTCGCCTCCACGGAGGACGCCGGTGTCCTGGTCGAGGGCAACTACTTCGAGAACGTCGACGACACCTTCCACCGGGGCGAGGCCGACTCGGGCCCCGGCGGACTGGCCGCGAAGAACAACCACTTCGTCAACTCCACCGCCGGCGAGACCGGTGGCAGCGTGGCCGCCATCCCCTATGGCTACTCCGCCGAGAGCGCCTCGGCGGTGAAGGGGAGTGTGACCTCCGGCGCGGGCGTCGGCAAGATCTGACGCACGCCGCACCCCTCCCGGCGCCCGGCCATCCACCGGGCCCGGGACCGGGCCGGGGCAGAACCGGTGAAGAGGCTCGTCACCGGTCTTGCGCCGGCCCCTTGCCTCGTCTACGTTTCCCGGACCGGCCACGGACGCGTGACCGGCGGCGGACGGCTCTTCCCGGTGAGGGAGGCACCTGCATGGACGAGCTGGACAGGCGCGTGACGGACGGCGCCACGGACGGGTCCGGCCAGGGCGGGCCACCCGCGTCCGGAGAGCCGGACGGGCGGCGCCCGACCGGGGCGCGTCCGACGATCGGGCTCGTCACGGCGAACATTCATCTGGGGGTCGGCGCCACCCTCTGGTCCGGCGCCCTCGGCGCGGCGGAACGCAACGACGTGAATCTCGTCTGTTACCCGGGCGGACCGCTGCGCCACGGCGACGTCCCGCGCAGCGCCCTGTACGAACTCGTCGGTCCCGCACGGCTGGACGGCGTCGTGTGCTGGAGTTCGACGCTCGGTCTCCCGGCCTCCGGCGAGCGCGCGGAACGGCTGATGCGACAGCTCGCCTGCCTGCCCGCAGTGAGCCTCAACCAGCCTCTGAGCGGCCTGGAGGACACCCTCACCGTCGACTCCTACGCGGGGATGCGGGAGGCTGTCGGGCATCTGGTGGGGCTGCACGGCCGCCGCCGACTGGCCTGTATCCGGGGCCCGTTGGCCAACCCGGTCTCCCAGGAGCGGCACCGCGCCTTCACCACGGCACTGGGACGGCACCGCGTCGCACACGACCGCTCCCTCACCTGCGCGGCGGTCGATTTCACGGCGGGCGCAGGAGCGTCCGCGATGCGCGTCCTGATCGAGGCCAGAGGCTTCGTACCGGGCGTCGACTTCGACGCGGTGATCGCCTGCAGCGACGTGCTGGCGGCGGACGCCCTGCGTTTCCTGACCGCGCGCGGAGTGCGGGTCCCGGAGGAGGTCGCGGTCATCGGCTTCAACGACTCCCCGGAAGCGCTGCTGTCCGACCCTCCGCTGACCTCGGTCGCGCTGCCGTTCGCGGAGCTGGGCGCCCTCGCGGTGGACACCCTCGTGGCCCGGCTGTGCGGCTCGCACCCGCCGGCCCGTACGGCGGTGCCGGGGACCCTGGTCGTACGACGGTCCTGCGGCTGCCACTCACCCCTGGTCTCCGGTGGGTACGCCACCACCGGTGCGTCCGCCACGCCGGGCCTCAGGCCCGCCGCGTCGGAACTCTTCGCACCGCTGCCGCACGCGGCGCCGCAGCTCGCCGCCGCCTTCCGCGCCGACACCGTGCTCATCCCCACGGTGCCCGCCGGCCCCGGCCCCGCGCAGGCCCCGGTCGGGGAATTCCTTCCCCTGCTGGAACGTCTGTTGGGCTCCCACGTCCATACCTCGCGTGATGTGGCCTCGTGGGACGCGGCGCTCGTGCGGATTCGCGGCCCCGTCCTCGCCTCCCTGCCGCCCCCGCGCGGCGAGCGCGGTGAACTGCTGCTCGGGCAGGCCCGGTTGATGGTGGCCGAGAAGGCCCACCGGCTGCTGGAGTACGAGCGCTGGGAGCAGGTCCGGCAGTCCCAGCGATTACGGGAGCTGGGGACGGCGCTGACGACCGTCGTGGACGTGGAAGGGCTCACCGACGTACTGGAGCGCCATACGGTCACCGCGCGGATGCCCCGATGCCGCCTCGTGCTGTACGACGGGACGGGCCGGAGCACGGACCGCACCGTGGCCGCTCTGGCCCGCGTGCAGCTCGCCCAGGACGAGCGCCTCGCCCGGGGACGGACCGCCGGCACCGACGTGGCCTACCCCGCGGCGCTGCTCCTGCCCGACCCGCTCATGCCGGACGCCCGCCGTTTCACCCTCGTCCTGGAACCCCTGCACATCGGTGAGGACCACCTCGGCTTCGCCGTCTTCGACGCCGGGACCGTCCGGGAGGCCGAGCACGCGGGCGCGCTGTTCCGCGCACTCGGCGACCAGATCAGCGCGACCCTCAAGGGGATTCGCCTGTTCGACGAGGTACGGCGCGCGCGGGACGCGGCCGAGCAGGCCAGCCGCTTCAAGACCCGGCTGCTCGACCATGTCACCCACGAACTGCGCACCCCCGTCGAATCCCTCCTGCGGCACACCGGCGTCCGGTCGCGCGACGCGCTCGCGCTCGTGCGCCGCGACGCCACGCAACTGCTCACCCTGATCGACAACCTGCTCGACCTCTCCCGGTCCGAGGCGGACGATCTGGACCTGACCCGCCGCCTCCAGGACCCGGCGCCGCTGCTCACCCGGGCGTTCCTGGCCGCGAGCGCCGCCCGGCACGCGGGCCCGAGCTGGGAGATCACCCTGCCCGACCGGCTGCCCGTCGTCCCGGTCGACGGCGCCCGGCTCAGCCGGATCATCGCCAACCTCCTGTCCGCCGCTGCCTCCCACGCGGGCGCCGACGGCCGGGTGACACTCGACGCCGAGGCCGGTCCCACGTCGGTCCGTACCACCGTCACCTCGGCCCGTACCGTCCAGGAACCGGCCCGGCCGCCCGGGCCCGCCGCCGGTGGGGCCGTTCAGGAGGCCGCGCCGGCCGCTTCCCCCGACGGTCCCGGTCCGGTCGGCGCGGACACAGCCCTCGGCCCTGCCGATCCGGCGGAACCGTCCACCGTCGGCTTGCGGGCCGCGGAGATCGGCCTGGCGACGGCGCACCGGCTGGCGATGCTGCACGGGGGTTCCCTCACCACCGAACGCGGCCCCGGCCGGCTGCGGCTCGTCCTGGACCTGCCCCTGCCGACGCCCGGTGGGGGCCCGCCGCCCGCCTCCGGACGGGGGGAGACCCTTGTGGTGGTCACGCCCCGGGGCTCCGTCCCCGAGCTGAGTGGCCTCGCCGAACGCCACGGTCTGCGGTTGCGCCGGCTGACGGCGGGCGCCGACATCGACTCCCTGGTCGAGGAACTGGCCCCGGCCGCTGTCGCCTGGGACCCGTCCGACGCCGGTCCCGACGAATGGCCCGCCGTACAGCACCTGCACGACCATCCCCGGCTGCGTCACACCCCGTTCCTCCTCTACGGCGCCGAAGGACAGGACCTGTCCCGTACGCTGCGCTCCCTGCGCCCCGGCACTCTGCGGGGGCCCGTCATCGCCGCCGCCTCGTCCGAACGGTCCCGCAAGGACTGTGTTCGGCTCGTGTCGGCCGCGCTCCCCGATCATCCCCTGCGGATCGCGCCCGACGGCACGACCGCACTGGCACTCGTCGCGGAGGAGCCGCCGGTGCTGATCATCCTGGAGCGGTCCCTGCCCGACATGTACGCGTTCGACGTCGTCGACCACATGCACCACGGCGCGGGACCCGCCCCCTGTCCCGTGGTCGTGCTGAGCGAGCGCGGCTTCGGTACGGCCGACGCCCGCCGCGCCAGTCCGCACCCCGCTCTGCTGCTGCTCGACCACGCCGTCCTCGGACCCGAGGGGGCAGCCGCGCTGCTGCGGATGATGACGGATCGTCCGCCCTTCGCCACGCGCTCGCGCGCCCCGGTCAACGCGGCGCTGGTCTTCCTCTACGAGCACTACCGGCACCGCGTCTCCCGCTGGCAGATCGCCGAGGCCGCCGGGATCAGCGCCGACCATCTGAGCCGGCTCTTCCACCAGCAGTACGGGCTGACCGTGTGGGACTACCTCACCCGGTTGCGGATTCAGCGGGCGGGTGAGCGGCTGCGGCAGAGCGGGGACGGCATCCACGCGGTCGCCCGGTCGGTCGGCTTCCACGACCGCGCCTACTTCAGCCGGGTGTTCCGCAAGGTCACAGGGGAGTCGCCCCATGTCTTCCGCACCCAGGCCGCGGCCGAGGCCAGGAGTGTGACGCGGGAGGTGCCGAAGTGACGTGCGAGTCGGCTCGGCTCGCGCAGCATGGCGACCATGTGTGGATAGCCTGTCAGTTCCGTTAAATGGGCCTCATTTGCAGCCACAGCACAGAGTGCCGTCTTGCCGCCCACGGGAGAGCCCTGATGTGATGACGTTTTCGGACCCGGCTGGCTGGGGGACGCCGGTGTTCATGGGGTGGCGGCAGCAGCCGCTCAGGGGCCCGCTGAAGGGACACGTTTCATGGGCGAGGACATAGGGGAGCACGCGGTCCGGTTCCGGATTCTGGGCTCGTTCGAATGCTGGGACGGGCCGGAACGTGTCCGGGTCGGTGGTCCCGTGCACGAGAAGGTACTGGTCACCCTGCTGTTGGAGCCTCAGCGCGTACTCCCCGTCTTCCGGCTGGTGGAAGCCGCCTGGGACGAGAACGCGCCCGCCACCGCGGCCCACCAAGTGCGCAAGGCGGTCGCCGAGTTGCGCCAGCGCATCCCCGACGGACGGAACCTGATCGTCACCGAGGGTCCGGGCTATCGCGCACTGACCACACCCGAGCAGGTGGACCTGAGCAGGTTCACCGAGGGTCTGAAACAAGCCAGGGAGGCGACCGCTTCCGGTCAGACCGCGTACGCCGCCACGGCACTGCGCGAAGCGCTCGACCTGTGGCGGGGCCCGCTCCTGTCCGGCAGCGGCGGCTCCGTGCTCTCCGCTGCCTCAGCGGCCCTGGAGGAGCGTCGGCTGACCGCTGTCGAGCAGCTCTTCGATTTACGGCTCGCCGCAGGCGAGAACGGTGAACTGATCGGAGAGTTACGGGAGTTCATCGAGGAGAACCCACTCCGTGAAACTCTGCGCGGTCAGCTCATGCTCGCTCTCTTCCGGTCCGGTCGGCAGGCCGAGGCACTGGAGGAGTTCGCCAAGGTCCGCGAGTTCCTGGTCGACGAACTCGGTATCGGCCCCGGCGACGCCCTCACCGACCTGCACCACGCCATCCTGCGCAACAGCCCCGAGCTCGCCGCTCCGGTCCAGCCCGCCGGCCCCGCTCCGTTCACCCCGGAGGGCTCGCCCTCCACCCTCCCCTACGACCTGGGCGACTTCACCGGTCGCGAGGAGGAGGTCCGCCAGCTGCTCGGGTTCGTGGAGGACGCCCCCGGCACCGGACCGCTCATCGTCGCCATCGACGGCATGGGCGGCAGCGGCAAGACCTCCCTCGCCGTGCGCGCGGCCCACCAGCTCACCGATCGCTACCCGGACGCCCAACTCCACATCGATCTACGCGGTTTCACACCGAGCGAACCGCCGCTCGGTGCCGGGGCGGCCGCCGAGGCGCTGCTGCGCATGCTCGGCGCACCGGGCGAACGCATCCCCGACGACGCGGAGGGCCGCATCGCCCTGTGGCGGCGCACCATGAGTTCCCGGCGGATGATCCTGCTTCTCGACAACGCCGTGGACGAGTCCCAGATCAGGCCGCTCCTCGCCTCCCCCACCCAGACCCTCGTCCTGGTCACCAGCCGTTCCCTGCTCGTGGACCTGGACGCCGCACACACCGTCTCCCTCGGTGTCATGCCTCCCCATGACAGCGTCGCCCTCGTCGAGGGCGTCCTCGGCAGCGCCCGCGCGCGCGCCGAACCCGAGGCCGTCGCGCAGCTCGCCGAGCTCTGCGGTCATCTGCCGCTCGCCCTGCGCATCGCCGCAGCCCGGCTGCGCAAGCGTCCCCGCTGGACCGTCCGCTACCTCGTCGAACGGCTCCGCGACGACGCCCACCGGCTGGCCGAGCTCAACTCCGGTGAGCGCAGTGTCGAGGTGACCCTGCGGCTGTCGTACGAAGGACTGTCGGCCGAGACCCGGGAGGCGTTCCGGCTGCTGGGCCAGCACCCCGGATCCGAGATTGAGGTGTACGCGGCAGGGGCGCTGCTCGACAAACGGGCGCGGGACGCGGAGGACGTCCTGGAGTACCTCCTCGACATGCACCTGCTGCAGCAGCACGAGACCGGCCGGTACGCCTTCCACGACCTGGTCCGCAGCTTCGCCCAGAACCTCTCACGCGTCAGCGGCCGCCCCGCGCCGGGAACCGAGGACGGGGACGTGGGCGCCGACAACGAGGAGGCTGCTCGCGCCGTGCGGCGTCTCCTCGACTTCGCGCTGAACGCCACCGACACCGCTTGTGACCTGCTCTTCCCCGGACGGGTCCGGGTCCACCGCCCGGCGCACCGGTCATCCGCCGAGCTCCCGCCGCTGGACACCCCGGACCAGGCCCGGAACTGGCTGGAGCGCGAGCAGGACTCGCTGCTGGCCGCCGTCTCCCTCGCGTACCGCTGGGAACTGGACAGCCATGTGGGACTCCTCGCCGCCAACGTTGTCTTCCCCCTCGATCTGCGCGGACGACTTGAGGAATTCCGGGAGTTGTGCCGCACCGCCGTCACCGCTTCCCGCCGGCTCGGCGATCCGGCGCTGTTGCGGTTGAGCCTGTCGAACCTCGCCGTCGCCTGCTGGAAACTGGGCCGCTTCGAGGAGGGGATAGAGATGTCCGAGGAGGCGTTCGGTCTGGCCGTCGAGCTCGCCGACCGGCGCGGTGAGGCCAAGGACACCGGCGTCCTCGGTCTCCTGCTCAGCGCGCTGGGACGGTACGACGAGGCGCTGCCCCGCCTGGAACAGTCCATCGCGATCAAACGGGAGCTCGGTGCGGAGCGTGCCGAGGCCGAGTCCCTCACCAGCCTCAGCAATCTGTACGCCGAATGGGGGCGCTACCCCGAAGCAGTGGAGGCGGCCGCCCGCGCCGTCACACTGGCCCGCAGCATCGGAGCGGTCGACAAGGAGGTCGAGAGCCTCACGGATCTGGCGGTCGCCCAGCTCGGCCTGGGCGCGGTCGACGAAGCCGCCGATCTGCTGGGCCGGGCCCGCAAGCTGGCCGTGGACGTCATGTCGCCCGCCGACATGTCCCTGCTGCTCGCCCTGTCAGCCGAGGCCGCCGACCGGCTCGGCGAGAACGCCCAGGCCACCGAGTGGGCGGAGTCGGCGCTCCAGCTCGGCGACCTGAGCGGCGCGCCGATGCGGGAAGCGGCCGTCGGCAACATCGTCGGCCGGCTGCACGCCCGCAGGGGCCGATACGCCCTCTCCCTCGAACTCCACCAGCGGGCCCATCGCGCGGCCTCCGGTATGGGCTACCGCATCGAGGAGGCGCGGGCCCTGGCCGGCATGGCCCACGCCCTGGAACACCTCGGCGAACTCGAGTCCGCCCGGGTCCACCGGGCAACAGCGGACAGGACGTTCGACGCAATGGGGGTACCGGCCGGGCGGACGACCTGAACGGCCCGCTCCACCGGTGGTTCACACGCACCGGATTTCCGAGAGGTCCGTCATCGACGCAGGTACGCGGATGCCCCGCTCCCGTGGTGGGAAGCGGGGCATCCGCATGACAGGGGTACCGGGAACGGGGAGGCGCTGATGCGCAGGGACCTGGGTCAGGCCGCGAGGTTGGGGCCCTCACCGGAGGTGGGAGCGTAGTTCGGGCCCTCACCAGAGGTGGGAACCACGTTGGGGCCCTCACCGGAGGTCGGCGCGTAGTTCGGACCCTCACCAGACGTCGGCGCGTAATTGGGACCCTCACCAGAGGTAGGAACCACGTTGGGGCCCTCACCGGAGGTCGGCGCGTAGTTCGGACCCTCACCAGACGTCGGCGCGTAATTGGGACCCTCACCAGAGGTGGGAGCGACGTTCGGACCCTCACCATCGTCCGTCGCCAGGTGCGCGGTGGCCACGAAGACGTGTGCGGTTCGGTCCGTCGTGACCGCTGCGGCGGCACTGCCGGCACCCAGCGTGAGAACGGCCGCCGTAACGATTCCCGCCATCGTGAACACCGTGTTCCGCATCTGATTTCCCGCCTTCTGGAGTGGTCCTGCCTGGTCTTTCCTGCTGACAGGAACGACTTTCGCGGTACCCGCTCCCGGCGCGTTCCGCTTCCGCTACCGCCCGTTCCCGCCCGACGGGAACGGAGCGGGAAACCCTGACCCCGGACGCGGGACAGGCGTCAGGAACGTGCCTGGAGCACAGGTGCGCGAGGGGCCCACCACGTCGCTCGGCGGGCCCCTCGCGGGGTGAAGGCGCGGGGTCAGGCCAGGAGGTCCGCAACGGCAGCCGTGCGGACGGCGAGCTCTGCGGGCGTGAGGGCGGTGAGCACGGCGTGCCCGTCCCGCACCTCTCTCACGCCCGGGAGCGCCGTGATGCTTTCCGGCACATCCTGCGGATCCGGCAGCGGGACGGCTGTGGCGCATCCGACCGGTACCGGCGACTCCATCGGCTTCCCCGACAGCGCGCGCACCAGTTCCCGCTCCGGCACACGTCCCGTGGTCAGCTCGATCAGCCGGGAAGCGGGCCAGCTCGCGTGTTGGGTGAGGGAGTTGATGATGCGAGGACCCTGCTCGGTGAGCGCGATGCGGGTGAACGCATATCCGAACTCGTAGCCGGCGAGGTCGAGCAGCCCGGTGGCCAGCGCCCGGATCTCCGCCTCTTCCAGCCGCGTGAGCGGCGCGGGAAAGGTGTGGACGGGGTGCCCCTCGCGCACCGTGCCGACATCGTCGGAACCGGGGCCGGGCCCGGGCGCGGACCCGGACCCGGGCGCCGGACCGGCAGACGTACCGACCGATCCTGTGAAGCGCAGTTCGACGATGCCCGTGACCCGGTGCATCCCTTCCGCCGTCAGCGTCTCCACGCCGTACTCGATGGCGTACGACGCCCCGTCCCGCGTCCCGATGGGCAGCGCGACCGCCTCCCACTGGGGGCCGCTGCGCGTCAGCAGGCCCCGGATCTGTGACGGGTCGGCCAGCAGGCGGGCCGCGGCGGCGGGGTTCGGGGACAGTCCGAGGTGTTCGGCGGTCTCCAGTACGGCGGGCAGGCTGCTCGCCTCACCGCAGGCGATCAGCCTGCTCGCCCGGTGGGTCCGGGCGGTCCGCGCAAGGTCCTCCCGGAGCGCGTCGTCATCCGGGAAGCCGATCGTGTCGGTGACGGTGAGGACGTGGAAGCCGGCCTCCGTGGCCTCCGTCACCAGCCGGGGTGACGGAGAGACCAGAAGCAGATGCCGCGGATCGGAGTGGGTGGGGCAGTCGGACGACGTCATTGCTGTCCCCCGGTGTCATTCGGGGCGGGCGGCGCGGCAGCGGCCTGGAGCGCGTCGGCGAGCACGCCGCCCTTCCCCCAGTGACCGGGGTCCACGTCCCGCACGATGACGGTGACGGCCTCCTCCGGGCACCCCGCTATGCGGGACACGCAGGCGGTCAGTTCACTGACCAGCTCCTGGCGTTGTGCACGGTCGTTCCCTTTCCACCAGTCGACAGAAATCACGGGCACGGGAAGCTCCTCTGTGGGAAGTCGTGTGCGGTGCGGGCGTTGCACCGGCGGGGCCGCGCACCGGAGATCCGGTGTGTGGCGGGGTGGTCCTCCGGCGAGTGTGAGGTCGGCCGTTCCCGTCTGTTTCCCGCCACGTTCCCGCCTCCTTCCCACGACACCGTCCAAGGCCCCATCGAGCGGGAACGTGCCGGGACTCCAGCGGGAAGGCCGCCCGGCACGCTCTGTTCCAGTCAAGAGGCCGCCCCGCCACTGGAGCCACGATGAGCCTGCTCAGTCCGACGAAGACGGAGTCGAATCCGGAGCCGAACCCGGCCTCCGACCCCGCGTCCGGCACCGCCCCCACAGGTGGCACCGCGACGCCGGGCGCCCCCGCCGCCACGCCCGCCTCCCCCACCCCCCGTCTCCTGTCCGCCCTCCGCGAGGACCTCCACGTCGTCGTCGCACGCGACCCGTCCGTACGGGGCGCGAAGGAGGCGGTGCTCCACCCCGCGCTCACCGCACTGTGGGCACACCGGGTCGCCCACCGCATGCACGGCCGTGGTCTGCGGATACCCGCCCGGCTGCTCGCCCGGTGGGCGCGCCGGGTGACGGCCGTCGAGATACATCCGGGGGCGGTGCTGGGCCGCCGGGTCTTCATCGACCACGGCGCCGGGGTGGTGATCGGTGAGACCGCCGTCGTCGGCGACGACGTGACGATGTACCACCAGGTCACCCTCGGCGCGGTCGGCTGGTGGAGTGACAACAAACGGCCGGAGGGCGACCGCCGCCACCCCGTCGTCGGCAGCGGCGTCATCCTCGGCGCCAACTCCACCGTCCTCGGTCCTGTGACCGTCGGCGACCGCGCGGTCATCGGTGCGCAGGCCCTGGTCAACAAGGACGTCCCCCGTGGTGCCCGGGTGCTCGCGCCCACCGCCGTCATCAAGGAGCCGGGGCGCCGGCCCGAGTTGATGGAGGACGTCTTCACCGTCATCGCCTCCGCGGGCTCCTGGTGACCGCCCGGACCTCCGTACTCCCTGGCTCCCCGACTCCCCCCGATTGCGAGAGATGAGAACCGTGACGACCATCGCACAGGCCCCCCTGGCCCACATCGCCCCCGTACGCCCCGCAGTCGCCTCCCGCATCGAGGACCTCGTGGGTTCCACCCCGCTGCTGGAACTGCGCCTGCGTGACCTCGCTCCCGGCGCCCGTGTGCTGGCGAAGCTGGAGTCCGCCAACCCCATGTCCTCCAGCAAGGACCGCGCCGCCCTCTACATGCTGCGCGCGGCCGAGGACCGTGGCGACCTCCGCCCCGGCGGCACCGTCATCGAGGCCACCTCAGGCAACACCGGCATCTCGCTGGCCGCCTTCGCCGCCTCCCGCGGCTATCGCTGTGTGATCGTGCTCCCGGACAACGCCACCACCGAACGGGTCAAACTGCTGCGCGCCTTCGGTGCGGAGATCGTCCAGACGCCGAGCGCGCTCGGCTACCCGGGGGCGATCGCCGAGGCGGAGCGGCTGCACGCCGCCACCGCCGGCTCCTGGTTCCCGTGCCAGCACGAGAACCAGGACAACGTCCGGGCCCACTACGAGACCACGGGCCCCGAGATCCACTCGGCCGTAACGGCCACCGGCCGCCGCATCTCCGCGTTCGTGTGCACGGTCGGCACCGGCGGCACCCTCACCGGCGTCGCACGCCACCTCAAGGAGCAGGACCCGGGCGTGCGGGTGATAGCCGTCGAGCCGGAGAAGTCGCCGATCCTCTCGCAGGGGTACGCGGGCCAGCACCGCATCCCGGGCCTCAACGGCGGTTTCGTCGCCGACACCACCGACGTCACCCTCATCGACGAGGTGGTCACCGTCTCCGACGACGACGCCCTGCAGACGGCGCGTCGACTCGCACGCAGCCAGGGCCTGTTCACCGGCGTCTCGTCCGGCGCGGCTGCCCATGTCAGCGAACTGGTCGCCCGCAGGCCCGAGTTCTCCGACGGTCTCGTGGTGACGCTGCTGCCCGACACCGGGGAGCGCTACCTGAGCATGTGGGAGGCCTGAGCATGAGTCACGCCATGTTCCGGGCGTACGCCGACGCGGTGAAGGCCGAGATCGGAGTCGCCACGACCACCCGTTTCATCGCTCTCGCCGAGACCACGGACGGCCGCTTCGGGCTCTTCCACCACTCGATGCTGCCGGGCGCCGGTGGCGCCGACCCGCACTACCACTCCCGGATCTCCGAGTCCTTCTACGTGCTGACGGGCGAGGTGCGCCTGCACGACGGCACCGGTTGGCGCACCGCCAGGGCCGGGGACTTCCTGCACGTGCCGGAGAACGCCGTGCACGGCTTCCGCAACGAGAGCGACTCGCTCGTCGAGATGCTGATCATCTTCACCCCGGCGGAACACCGCGAGGGCTACTTCGAGGGCTTGTCCGCCCTCCTCGCCGACGGCAACCGCCCGTCCCGCGAGGAGATGGTCGCCCTGATGGAGAAGTACGACCAGTACGAGGTCGACGCCCCCGACACGGACCTCGACCACCCGCACTCCCACGGAGACGGGCACGGACCCCACCACGGTCCCGGCGACACCCCCGCGCACCGGACCCCTCACGTCCACCACTGACCTCACTCACATCCCCCCCGTCCCCACCTCACTTCCGATCGAGGAGAACACGCCATGAACCTCACCAACTGGGGCCGCTTCGGTCTGCTGGCCGCCCTGTGGGGCTGCAGCTTCGCCTTCATCAAGATGTCGCTGGAAGCCTTCGCGCCCCTCCAGCTCGCCTCCGGCCGCCTGATCGTCGGCGCCCTCGTCGTCCTCGCCATCCTCGCCCTGAAGCGGCTGGCCCTTCCCTCCCGCAAGCTCTGGGGTCACATCGCCGTAGCCTCCGTCTTCGGCAACGTCATCCCCTTCACTCTCTTCGCCATCGGCGAGCAGCACACCACCGCGACCACCGCCGGAGTCATCCAGGGCGCTACCCCCCTCATCACGATGGGTGTCGCCGCCCTCGCTCTCTCCGAGGAGAAGCCGACGGCCCGCAAGGTGGCCGGTCTGGTCGGCGGGTTCATCGGACTGATCGTGGTCGTCGGGCCGTGGAACACCGACGGGTTCGGCACGCTGGGCGGTCAGCTCGCCTGCGTCGGCGCCGCGGCCAGCTACGCCGTCAGCTTCGTGTACGTACGCCGCTTCATCGGTCCCCACAAGCTGCCGGCGCTCTCCGTGACCGCCGCCCAGCTCGGTTCCGCCGCCGTCATCACCGTGGTGGTCACCACCTTCATGACCGGCTGGACGCTGCACGGCGACCTCACGGCCAAGCCGCTGCTCGCGCTGCTGGTGCTCGGCGCCGCCTCCACCGGCATCGCGTTCGCCCTGCTCAACCGGCTGATCGCGGACGCCGGGCCGACGACGGCGTCCGGCGTGAACTACCTCGTGCCGGTGTTCTCCGTGGTCGTCGGTGTGCTGGCCCTCGGAGAGCCGCTGACCTGGAACGTTCCCGTGGGAGGCGTCGTGGTCATCGCCGCGCTCGCCCTCGCGGAGGGCCGCATCTCCGCCCTCTCCAAGCGTGCGGAAGCCACACCGCCGACTCCGGTCGCGCCCGCCCGCGTACCGGAGAAGGCCTGCCCGTAACCGGCTGCCCGCACCAGGAGCCGCACAGCGCACCACACCGAGCCGGGGCCGGCGCGGACACCCTTCCGGGTGCCTGCGCCGGCCCCGGCTCGTTCTGCTGTGCGCACCTCGACTTCCCTTCCGGCGACGGGCGTTGTGCTGTCACCCCGGGCGATCCGGGACTCTTCCCGATCATGTCCCCCGCACCGGTAGCGGAGCAGGAGGGCAGCGGGATCGACGGGGGCCAACCTGAGCTCACAGGACGACGGGAAGCACCAGAACCCCCTCCGTCCCCTCCCCACCTGAAGGAGCCCACCGCATCATGCGCACATCCACCTCGGGACCCCTCACCGCGACCCCTCTGGGGGACGCCCGCATCATCGCCGCCGACGACTTCGAGTTCGTCTCACTGCCCGGCCGGCGGACCACACTCGCCACCCCGGTGAGTCCCGCCGCGGGCGCCACTCACGTCACCCTGCACGTCGTGCGCATCGCTGCGGGCGAATCCTTCAGTCCCGAGGCGAGTGCCGAGGAGGAGAACACCGCAGTCGTCTTCGACGGCCTGGGCACCGCGACGGTCGGATCCCGTACCCGCCCGGTGAGCCGTGCCGACGCCGTGTACGCGCCCACCGGGCAGGCCCTGGCCCTCGCCGCCGGCGCGGAGGACCTGACCGTCTACGTCTGGCGCACCCCGCTGGCCGCCGGACGCCGGCCCGGCACGGACCCCGAACCCTTCTCCAGCCTCTGGGACGAGACGACCCAGCTGCGTGGCTTCGGCGGCACCGGCCAGATCGCCCCCGACACCGACCGCGCCACCATGAACTTCGTCTTCTGGCCCGGCAACGGCAGCAGCCAGCTCTGCCTGCACTGCGGCATCCAGCAGCCCGGTCAGACCTTCAACGTCCATCTGCACCCCGACAGCGACGAGGCCTTCATCGCCTTCGAAGGCATCGGCCAGATGTATCTGCGCGACCGCTGGATCGACGTCTCCGCCGGGGACGTCCTGTACGCCGCGCCCGGCGTCCTGCACGGCGCCCGCAACCCGCACACCGGTCCCGAGGCCCGGCGCTTCGTGACCTGCGGCGGCCCCAGCCCGTACGACCCGGCGCTCTACTCCGCCGCCGGTCTCTCCTCCGACGTCAGGTGACCTGAGCCATGTGCCGTATCCACGGATCCTTCAACGCCCGCACCACCGCCCAGGAAATGCGCGACGTCGCCGCCCTCCAGCACCACGGCGGGCCCGACGCCCAGTCCTTCGCCCAGCACTCCGGCTGGGCCCTCGGCAACAACCGGCTGTCGATCATGGACCCCGAGGGCGGCGCACAGCCGTACCGCCTCGGCGACATCACCGTCGTCTTCAACGGCGAGCTCTACAACCACGACCGCCTGCGCACCGAACTCATCCGGCAGGGCTTCCACTTCGAGGACCGCTGCGACGGCTCGATCCTGCCCGCGCTGTACCTGACGTACGGCGACCAGTTCGCCGAGCAGCTCGACGGCATGTTCTCCGTCGCCGTCATGGACCTGCGGCGCGCCCCGCGTCTGGTGGTCGCGACCGACGCCTCCGGTATGAAGCCCCTGTACTACCACTGGGACGAGCGCAGCGGCCGCTTCCACTTCGCCTCGGAGCTACCCGCGCTGCTCGGCTTCAGCGACGTGCGCCCCTACGAGGACGAACTGGGCCTGCACACCTACCTGTCGGCCAAGACCCCCTTCGGCCAGCGCACCATGTTCCAGGGCATCGACGTACTGCCGCCGGCCGCCACCGCGGTCGTCACCCGCGAGGAGGGCCTGCACCTCACCACGCGGCGCATGGGGTACGAGAGCGCGCCTCCGGTCCCCGAGGGGCGCAGTCTCTCGCAGACGGGCGACGAACTGCGCGACCTCCTGGCCCGCGAGGTGTCCCGGCTGCTCGTCGCCGATGCCCCGGTCGCCGCCATCACCTCCGGTGGTCTCGACTCCAGCCTGGTCACGGCGCTCGCCGCCCGCGCCCTCCGGGACCGCGGTGCGTCCGGTTCCCTGCACACGTTCAACATCGCCTACACGGGCAACTGGCCCGGCGACGAGCGTGCCTTCGCCACCGAGGTCTCCCGGCACACCGGCACCGTCCACCACCAGGTGGAGATCGACCCGGCGACCTTCCCCGACCTGATGGGCGACGTCGTACGGCACCTCGGTCAGCCCAACGCCGATCCGATCACCCTCAGCACCTTCTCGCTCTTCCGGGCCGTCCGTGACGCCGGATTCAAGGTCGCCCTCACCGGCGACGCCGCCGACGAGCTCTTCGGCGGATACGCCCGCATGACACAGGCCCTCGCCGCCCCCGAGGGCGCCGACTGGGCCGGCGCGTACCTCGACCACCTGGCCGCCGTGCCACGGTCCCTGCGCGAGCACCTCTACACCGGCGACTACGCCGCCTCCGTCCACTCCCACGGGCCGGCCGCCATGCCGCCCGGCCTCACCGAGACCCTCACGCACGGCACGGGCAGCCGTCTCCAGCGGATCTGCCGCGTCGAGCAGCGCTACCGGCTCCCCGCCTACCACCTGCGCCGGGTCGACCACCTGTCGATGGCGAGCTCGGTGGAGGCCAGGCTCCCGTTCTGCCAGCCCAGCATCGTGCGCTATGCGGCGACGCTGCCCGACCGGCACCGCACCATCCCCGGCACGGGCGTCAAGCGCGCCCTGTACCGGGCGGCCGAAGGACTGCTGCCGCACAGTGTCCTGAACCGCCCCAAGCAGCCGTTCACCCTGCCGATCACGGCGATGCTGTCCCCGGGCCAGCGGATGTGGGCGATGGCCCGCGACATACTGTCGCCGCAGACGCTGCGCGCCGACGGACGACTGCGGTACGAGGCGGTGGACGCCCTGTTCGCCGAGCAGGCTGCCCGGCCGTCCGACCAGGCGTCGTTGGCCATCTGGGCGCTGATGTCGCACCAGATGTGGCGCACGGAGTTCTTCGGATCCTCCGCCGCGGCCACAGTGCGCACGCCCGAACTGGCGGTGGCACTCTGATGAGCGTCTCCCTCGCCAGGGCGCACGGCGCCCCCTGCCCCACCGTCGTCCTCGACGGACGCGACTTCCCCGAGTCCGAGCCCGAACTCCTGGGCGCGCTGACCGGCTTACGGGCCGAGCTCAGCGGGCAGGGGGCCGGCGACGTCCTGAAGAACGCCATCGTCCGGCCGTCCCGGCATCCGCTCTTCGACCTCGACTACCGGTTCGTGCAGTCCCTTCCCCAGAGCTACGACAGCTTCGACCTGCGCGGCTCCTGCGGTCACTCGATCCTGGCCGCCGTCGAGGCCGCCGCCCGCACCGGCATGATCCAGCCCCTCGTTCCGGGCTGCCGGGTCCGGGTCAACGTACTGAACAACGGCGACAACGTGGTCTGCGAGACGGAGGAGACCTCCGACGGAGGCACCCGGTTCACGGCCCACTTCCTGTGCTCGCCACCGCTGAAGCTGCCCGAGCTGCTCATGACGGGTGAGCCGGTGACCCACGTCCCCTTCGAAGGCCGGGCCGTGCCCGTCTCGCTGGTGTCGATGGGCAACGCGTACGCCTTCGTCGACGCCTCCGACCTCGGGGTGAGCAGCCCCGACGCGCTCTTCGCGGACGATCCGCGGCTGTTCACCGCCATGACCCGGCTGCGGGTCGCGGTCTGCGAGTCGCAGGGCTGGGACACCTTCGGTGCCTTCCCGAAGATCGCCGCCCTGCTGCCGCAGGAGGGCGGGGGACTGTTCGTCCGGGCCGTGTCCGTGCCGTCCTGGCACCCCACGGTCGCGCTGACCGGCGCGATCTGCCTGGGCGCCGCAGCCGGGATCGCGGGCACCGTGCCCTGGTCGCTGGCCGGGCGGGCGGCTCAGGACCCCGACGCGCTGCTGCCCGTGCGCACCCCCGGCGGGTGCGTACGGGTCGCCGCCCACTCGACGCTCGGCCCCGACGGGGAGCGCAGGCTCGCCTGGGTGTCGGTCGCCGAGAAACAGGTCGACTACCGGGGCCTGCTGCCACGCCCCCGGACCGCGCCCCCGCGAGTCGGTTCCGCCGCCGGCCCCCGTACCTCCGTACTCGCCCTGTCCGACCGCATATCCGAGGAGACCCCGTGGCTTCCGCTGACAGCCTGACCGCCGTGCGCGGGAGCACACCGCCGCGGGCACTGCCCGACTCGTACGCCGTCGGTCCGTACCCGCCGGCCGGCTCCCACGGCCCCGTCGATCCCGTCCGTCCCGCCCCCCTCGTCCCCTCCCCCGAGGTGCTGAGCCGTCTGTCGGCCTGCGCCGAGGCGGCCGACCGCAGCCGGGAGCCGGACCGCGAGGCCGTCGCCGTGCTGCGCGACAGCGGGTTGCTGGCGCTCGTCGTCCCCAGGTCCCACGGCGGGGCGGGAGCCGACGCGGTGGCGCTCAACTCCTGTGTCGAGCAGGTCGCCGCGGTGAACGCCTCCGCCGCGATCATGCTCTTCCAGCACTGCGCCGTCACCAGCCGGATCGTCGAGAACGGCACCCCCGCCCAGCACCGCGAGGTGCTGCCCAAGCTGGCCGGCGGCCAGTGGCTGGCGGCTTCCGCGTGGTCGGAGAGCGGGGCGGGGGCCGACAAGAAGAAGCTGTCGACCCTGGCCCACCGCACCCCCGAGGGGGGCTGGCTGCTCGACGGCGCGAAGTCCTTCACCACCAGTGCCGGGCTGGCGGACGTCTATCTCGTCCTGGCGCAGTCGCAGGAGGAGCCCGCCGCGTCGGACTCCTCCTCGCAGGACACCGGGTACGGGGCCGCCGGGCAGACGTTCTTCCTGGTCCCCGGCGAGCATCCCGGCCTGCTGCCCGACACCTCGCTCCGGCTGACCGGGATGCGCGGCTCCGCCACGGGCTTCGTGTCGGTGCGGGAGTGCCGCGTCCCCGACACCGCGCGGCTCGGCCCACCGGGCGTCGCCGCGTCCATCATCGCCCGGGTCCGGGACAGCGGGGCCACGCTCGGGGCGGTCGCCGTGGGGATCGCCCAGGCGGCGCTCGACGCCGCGCACGAGCATGCCGCGCGCCGCGGGCTCTACGTCCACCAGGCGGTGCGCCACCGTCTGGTGGACCTGGCCACCCAGGTCGAGTCCGCCCGCGCGGTGGTGGAACGCGCCGGCCGCCGCACCTCCGCCGACCCGGGACTGACCACCCTGCACTCCAAGCTGGCCGCCTCCGCGGCGGCCGAGCGGGTGGTGGCGGACGTGGCCCAGTTCCTCGGCTCGGCGGGATACGTCGAGACGCACCCGATCAACCGGTTCGGGCGCGACGCCCGTGCCGTCGCCCTGATGGGACCGACCAACGACCTCTGCAAGGAATTGGTGAGTCTGTCGTGGAACCGTTGAACACCGCCCTCTCGTCCCGCATATCTCCCACCTTCCGTCCCGCACACGCCGCCGAGGCCGACCTGGTGGTGGCAGGGGGCCGGCTCGTCACCCCCGACGGAGTCCGCGCCGGTTCCGTCGTCGTCCGCGACGGCCGGGTCGCCGCCCTCGTCGACCCCGGCGACCCGCTCCCCTCCGGGCCGCGCCTGGACGCCCGTGGCCGGTACGTCCTGCCGGGCCTCATCGACTCGCACGTGCACTTCCGCACCCCCGGCCTGGAGCACAAGGAGACCTGGGAGCACGGCAGCCGCGCCGCCCTCGCGGGCGGAGTCACCACCGTCCTGGACATGCCCAACACCCGCCCGCCGTCCCTCGACACGGCCTCCCTGCGGGCCAAGGCGGCTCTGATCGCCGGCCGTTCCTACGTGGATCACCGCTTCCACATGGGGGCCGATCCCGACCACCCGGAGGTCCTCGCCGACCTGGACCCGGCGGTGGCGACCTCGGCGAAGGCGTTCATGGCCGGGCACCACACCGCGCCCGTGGTCTTCCGGGAGGCGCACCAGCTGGAGGCGGCCTTCGCCGCCGCCGCGCGCGGCAACGTGCGGCTCGTGCTGCACGCCGAGGACCAGCACGTCTTCGACCTGCTGGACTCCCGGAGCGGCGATCCCGAGTCGTACGACGCCTATGAACCGCACCGTCCGCGCTCCGGGGCGATCGTCGCCGTCGCCAAGGTCGTCCATCTGGCCCGCACCCACGGCACCAAGGTGCACGTGCTGCACGTGTCGTCGGCGGAGGAGACCGATCTGCTGGCCGCGGCGGCGGCCGAGGGACTGCCGATCACGTTCGAGGTCACCGGCCACCACCTGTCGTTCACCGACCACGACACCGCCCGGCGGGGGCCGCGCACCCGGCTGTCCCCGGCGATCCGCGCCCCGCGCGACCGGGAACGGCTCTGGCAGGCGGTGCTCAGCGGCGAGGCCAGCACCGTCGGCAGCGACCACGCCCCGCACACCGTCGAGGAGAAGAACCGCCCGCCGGCCGAGGCTCCGCCCGGTCTGCCCGGCGTCCAGGAACTCGCCGTCTCCGTGTGGACGGGCCTGCTCGCGCGCGGAATCGAGGCCGACGCGGCGGCCGTCCACCTCGCACGGCTGATGGGGACGGGGCCCGCGGACCTGTTCGGGCTGCCTGGCAAGGGCCGGCTGACGGTCGGCGCGGACGCCGACCTCGCGCTCCTCGACCCGTCCGCACGCTGGCAGCTGTCGGCGGAGCACGTGCATTCGCTGTGCGGCTGGTCCGCGTACGAGGGCTGGATGTTCACCGGACGGTTCACGACGGTGGTGACGGGCGGCCGGGTCGCCTGGGATCTTGCCCGTGGAACGGTGGGCGAGCCACGTGGCCGCTGGCTGCCGGGACCGGCCCGGCCCGAGACGGATCTGTCCGAGGCGTCCTTGCCGACAGTGCGGGACCGGGAGCTGGAAGGGGCCGTCCGATGAACGCCACGAGTCTGCTGACCGAGTCCGCCGCGCCGCGTACGGACACGGCCACCGCCCTGGAATCCGAGCCGCGTACGGCCATCACCTCCGCCCTGGTATCCGAGCCTCCGGGCGCGGTCATGGCCCGCGACATCCCGGCCGACGAGTTCCGTGCCGCGATGGCCTCCCTGGCCGCCCCCGTCACCGTCGTGACGTGCTACGACGACACGGGAAGTCCACGGGGCCTGACGGCCAGCGCCGTGTCCTCGCTGTCTCTGGACCCCCCGCTGATCCTGGTCTGCCTGGACCGGGGCTCGCGCACCCACGACGTACTGACCGGTGCGGCCGCCTTCACCGTCCATCTGCTCGGCCCGGAGAACGAGGCCCTGGCGCGAAAGTTCGCGGGCCCCACCGGGCAGCGCTTCGAGGACGTGCCGCTGGCCGACGGTCCGACCGCCCGCCACGCGCCACAGCTGGCCGACAGCGCACTGCGGTTGACCTGCGCACGGCACGACGTGATCGAGGCGGGGGACCACACGATCCTGGTGGGACGGGTGGCGGTCTCCGACTGCCTGGGCCGCCCGGCAGGCGGCCTGGTCTGGCACCACAGGGGCTTCGCCCACGCGAGGCCGGTGGAGGCGCGCTGACCGCGCGGTGGAGGTCGCCGCACTACCGGGAGAACGCGGCACGACGTGGTCATGGAGTGTACGGAACGCAAAACGAACGGCGGCTCGGCCGGGAACGTCCGGCCGAGCCGCCGCGTCGGCGTCGGGCCGGGTGGCCGCGCTCCCACGGCTGGAACCGGCCGGAAAGATCTAACCTTTCCGCAACGACATCGAGCGTCGAGCAGATGGTCAAGCCGGCTCGCCGCAACACTCCGTGAGCAGTCCCGCGAACCGGTCCGGCCCTCTCACTCAGCACCGGACCGCTGGTCAGGAAGGGTTCGACGGGCCAATTCCGGCCTCTCCCCCCTGGCTCAAAACTGTCCGGAAATCACACACATGTGACCGAGCCGTGCGCCCCCTGTGCGATCGGTGCTCATATTTTTCGCAGCTATACCTGTCCGGAATTGCGAACAACCGCATAGGATCATGCCGCGCCACAGGGTCCCACCTGCCCCAACTGCACCGTTCCTCCCACTCCCATGCACGGCCCACCCCCCACTCGCACTGCCTGCCCGTGCCCAACGGGCGGGCGAGGTGCCGTCGTTCCCCCACCGACACCCCCCACAACCCGTTAACAGGTATCTGCGTGCCCCCGATACTCAGCACCGGTGCCGGCGACGGAGCCGCGCGGTGAAAATCAATCGTCGCCTCGCGCTCCTCGTCGCCGCGCCCCTCACCGTGGCCATCACCTTCTCGGTTCTGGCCCTCGCGCCCGCGACCGACCAAGCACTCCAGGCCGACCGGCTGACCGCCATGGCCGATGCCGCCACCAGCGCGGGGGAGTTGACCCACCAGCTTCAGCAGGAGCGGGCGGCAGCCACCGCCCTGGTCTCCCAACAGGTGGACTCGGACGTGTTCCGACTCCGTTCCGACGCGACCGATGAAAGCATCGCCAGATTCCGCAGCCGGACCGAGCACCTCTCCGGGGTACCCGGCAACGCACAGGACGCCCTGGACCGCATCGACCGGTTCATCGACGAGATGCCCGCACTCCGCGCCCAGGTGCGCTCGGGCAGCAGCACCATCTCCGCGCTCGCCTTCGGCTACCGGATCGTGATCGCCGATCTCAACGGCTACCGCGACGGCATCGCGCAGGCGGACGGTGTCGACGCCGACATCGCGGACCGGATCCGTGCTGCCGCCGCACTGTCCGAGGCGGCCGAGCACACGGCCCAGCAGCAGGTCACCGTGATGCGGGCCCAGGCCGCGGGCGGCTTCACCACCGCCTCCCAGCGGACGTTCGACGCCAGCCGGCTGGGCTACACCGAGTCGACCGGTGTCCTGTTCGACCTCGGCCCCGGCCAGTGGCGGACCTGGCTGGAGCGCACCCTCTCCGGAGCGAAGGCACTGGAGGCCCGACGGCTCGAGGACGAGATCGGGCGTACGGGCACGGGCACGGTCATCCCGGTCACTCCGCAGGAGTGGCAGAAGGCCTCCAACGACCGTCAGACGCTGCTGCGTTCGGTGGAGAAGCGGATCGACGAGTCCGTCTTCGCCCTGGTTTCCGACACGCGCACCGAGCTCCTGTGGATCGCGGGGGCCGAGGTCGCCCTGGTGGTGCTGACCCTGGTCGGCGCCGTCGTCGTCGCGATCCGCCTGGGCCGCGTCATGATCCGGCGGCTGCGCGATCTGCGTAACGCCGCACACGAGGTCGCCCATACCGGGCTGCCCGCCGTGATGCACGAGTTGTCCCAGCCGGGCGCGCTGAGCGGCGCGACGCCCGAGCAGGTGGCCTCGCGGACGAGTGACCCGGTCACGACCACGGGCGAGGACGAGATCGGCGAGGTCGGTGAGGCGTTCAACGCCGTCCACCACGAGGCCGTCCGCCTGGCGGCCCAACAGGCGCACATCCACGAACAGTTCGCCGAGACGCTGGTCGGTGTCGCCCGCAGGGGTGCGCAGTTGACCGCCGTGATGGTGTCCGAGCTGGACACGGTGCAGCGCGACGAGGCCGACCCCGTGCGGATGAAGACCCTCTTCGCCCTGGACCACCTCGCCATCCGCATGGAGCGCAACACCAACAACCTTCTGGTGCTGGGCGGTTACGGAAACGCCCGGGTCCGTGCGGCCGATGTCGGCTGCTCCACCGTCATCGTGGCCGCCGCTCAGCAGATCGAGCGATTCGACCGTGTGTCCCTCGGCGCCATCGAATCAGGGATCGGCGTCACCGCCCGCGCCGTGCACGACGTGGCGCACATCCTGGCGGAACTCCTCGACAACGCGACCCGGTTCTCGCCTCCCGACAAACAGGTCGGGGTCGCCGTATGGCGGCTGTGGGACCGGGCCGTCGTGCAGATCGTCGACGAGGGAGTGGGCATGACGGCGGAACGCCGCGCGGCCCACAACGCCGCACTGCTGGAGCCGCAGACCGGCATCGGCGACGTACGGTCCATGGGGCTGCACGTGGTGGCACGGCTCGCCGCGCGCCATGGCATCGTCGTCGAACTGCGCGACTCGTCCGGCCCCGGCACCATCGCCGAGGTCACACTGCCCGCGAAGGTGCTGGCCCTGGCCCCGCAGGAAGCCGAGCCGCCGCAGCAGAGCATGCTCGGCACGCATCACGGCACGCATCACGGCAACGATGTCAGCTACGAGGCGCCTCGTCCGATCACAGCGCCTGGACAGACCGGTCGCAGGCAGCCGACCGCAGCGGACGCGCGGCCCGACCGTAACGGCGCCTTCGCCGGTGCGGGCGCTGGTGCGGGCGCCGGTGCGGGCGGCGGCAGGGGCAGCACGCCGGCCGGCGGCGAGCACACACCGGGCCGGGCCGACGTGGCCTCGGGCGCGAGCCAGGGTGGCCGCGACCACCGCCCGCCGCCCGGCCACGACGAGCCGGCTTCCCGCATCGCCGGAGTCAGCTCCTCAGGACTGCCCCTGCGCCAGCGCAAGGCGCCGCAGCAGTGGCCCACCTCGGGCAAACGCGACGGCACCGAACCGCGTTCCGGCACCGCCGCGCCGAGGCCGTCGCCCCGTCGCCGGGACTCCCGGCAGGTCTCCGACGTCCTGGCGGCCTACGCCCAGGGGATCAACAGGAGCACGAAGCCCCGTGGGCGCTCCGCCACCGACGACGACATCGAACGGACGAAGAAATGACCTCTTCCACCGACCTGAGCTGGATCCTGAGCGATTTCGCCGGACGCATCCCGGAAGTCACCCAGGCGATAGCCGTGTCCGTGGACGGACTCGCGCTGGCTTACGCGGGCGTGGAGCGTGACGACGCCGAGCGGCTGGCCGCCATCGCGTCCGGCGTCGTCAACCTGCTGTCCGCCGCCGCCCAGTTGACGAACACCGATCCCGTCGAGCACAGCCTCACCGCGATGGACGGCGGCTACATGTTCTCCATGGCCGTCTCCAGCGGCGCCTCGCTGCTGGTGACCACGACCAGGGACGCGGACATCGGTGAGGTCAGCTACATGATGTCCGAGCTCATCAACCAGGTCGGTGACGCGCTGTCCCCCCAGGTCCGCGACACGGGCCTGGGACAGTTCCGCTGACCGCCGGGCCGGCCCCGTCCGGCCGTCCCCCCGCTCCACCGCCCATCCTGTCCGTCATGTCTCGACACACCTGATGAGAGCCCTCATGTTCTTCGCCATATCCAGTTCCCGCCGCCGCAGAATGCGGCCGGCCGGCGCCGCCGCCCTCGCTCTCGGCCTGGCAGCCGTCACCGGGTGCAGCAGCGGCAGCGGCTCCGACGACGACACCGTGAAGGTGGGCCTGGTGGCCTCCCTGTCCGGCACCTACGAGCCGGTCGGCACCGAGCTGCGCGCCGGATTCGAGCTGTACCTGGACACCCACGACAACAAGCTGGGTGGCCGCAAGGTCGAGCTCATCGTGGCGGACGAGGGCGACGGTCCGCCGACCGCCGTCCCCGCGGCCACCAAGCTGGTCAAGAAGGACAAGGTCGACGTGCTGACGGGCTTCGTCAGCGGCGGCTCGGTCAACGCGGTACTGCCGCTGGTCAACCAGGCGAAGATCCCGTTCCTGGGGTCGAACGCCCGGCCGCCCGTCAAGGACCTCGAATACGTGTGGACGACGAGCTTCCTGTCCGACGAACCGGGTAAGGCCATCGCCCCGTACGTCAAGGAGAAGGTCGACGGCCCGGTCTACGCGATCGGCCCCGACTACCAGGGCGGCTACGACGAACTGCGTGGCTTCACGGACGAGTTCAAGCGGGTCAAGGGAGAGCTGGCCAACCCTGACGGCAAGACCACCTGGACGCCGTTCCCGAAGACCACCAACTTCATGCCGTACTTCGCCGAGATCGCCAAGACGGACGCCAAGGCGGTGTACTGCTTCTACGCCGGCAAGGCAGCCATCGACTTCGCCAAGCAGTACGCCCAGTCCGACATCGCCGATCTGCCGCTGTACACGGCCTTCGTCACCGAGGGCAGCGTGCTCCAGGCCCAGGGCCCCGCGGCCAAGGGCATCTACTCCGTCCTGAACTACGCGGCCGACCTCGACAACGAGGCCAACCGCACGTTCGCCGCCGACTGGACCGCCGAGCACGACACGCAGCCCACCACGTACGCGATGTCGTCGTACGACGCGGCTTCCGTGCTGGACAAGGCCATCGCCGATGCGGCGAAGGACGGCGAGGTGACGCCGCAGACCATCAACGAGGCCATCGCGGACCTGGGCCAGATCGACAGCCCGCGCGGCGCCTGGGAGTTCGGCGACAAGGCGCACTCGCCGGTGCAGACCTGGTACCTGCGCCAGGTGCGGCCGGACGGAGCCCAGCTGGCCAACGTCATGGTCCAGGACCTGGCGACGCTCGGCAGCTGACATGGACCTCCTCGACGCCCACCTCATCCCGGCGGTGGACGGGGTGGCCTACGGGCTGCTGCTGTTCGTGGTCGCCGCCGGCCTGAGCCTCGCCTTCGGCACCGCGGGCGTACTGAATCTGTCGCACGGCACGCTGTACGCGATCGGCGCCTACACGGGAGCCGAACTGAGTGACGGAACATGGGGCGGTCTCGCCCTGGGGCTGGCCGCCGGGACCGCCGCGGCGTGCGTCGCCGGGGCGGGCCTCTCCGCCGCGACGGCTCCGCTCGCCCGCCGTGGGCATCTCGCACAGGCTCTGCTGACGTTCGGGCTGGCCCTGGTCGGCGGTGATCTGCTCATCCAGTTCTTCGGGGCGGACGAGCTTCCCGTACGCGTACCCGCGGCGCTCGACTCCTCGGTGACGCTGCTGGGCCACCGCTATCCCGCGTACCGTCTCGGATTCATCGTGATGGCCGTGCTGCTCGCGGCCTTCGGCACCTGGGTGCTGACCCGGACCCGCATGGGCGCGGCGGTACGCGCCGCCGCCGACGATCCGCAGATGCTCGCGACCACCGGTCACAACCCCCGGGCGGTACACATCGGTGTGCTCGCGGCGGCAGGTGCGCTGGCCGGGGCTGCGGGTGTGCTCGGGGCACCGATCATCGGGCCCGGGCCGGGCACGTCCGAGACGGTGCTGATGCTGTCCCTCGTGGTGGTCGTCCTCGGCGGACTGCGCTCGCTGTGGGCGACGTTCTTCGCGGCGATCGCCGTCGGCGAGGTGCAGACGCTCGGCGTCTCCCTGGCGCCGGACCTGGCGCCGTACCTGCTCTTCGCCGCGATGGCGGCGGTGCTGGTGCTGCGCACCCGCTTCGCGGAACCGGCGGCCGCGCACGACTCCCACGGCCCGTCCCCGGACCCGGTGGACCGGCTCCGCCGCCGGCTCGCCGCACGGCTGCGGCCCCGCCCGCGCGGGGCAGTGGAGACGGTCCCGGTGGACCGTACGAACGCCGCGAAGTCCGGTACACAGCAGACGCGTTCGGATCACTCATGGGCTCCGGCGGGCGCGCTCGCCAGGGTCGGGTGGCTTCCGCGCGGAGCGGCGTGGCGGCAGGCCGCTCCGCTGCTCGTCCTGCTCGTGGTGCTGATCGCGCTGCCGGGACTGCTCGACTCGTACAGCATCTCGCTGGCCGGTTCGGCCCTGGCTCTGGGGCTGCTCGCGGTCAGTGTCACCATCCTCACCGGCTACGCCGGACTGCCCACGCTCGGGCAGACCGCGCCGTTCGCGGTGGGCGCGTACGCCACCGCCAACCTCGCGGACGCCGGGTGGACCGCGGGCCCCGTCCAGATCGTCCTGTCGGCGCTCGCGGCCGCGGTGTTCTCCGCGGTGGTGGGGCCCGCCGTGATCCGGGCCCGCGGCACCACCGTGCTGATGATCACGCTCGCCGTCGGTGAACTGACCGGCGCCGTCATCAACCAGCTCAAGTCCGTGACCGGGGGCGCCGACGGTCTCGTCGGCTTCCCCGCCACGCAGGCGCTGTGGGGCGGGGAGGGGATGACCGACGAGCGTGAGCTCTACACCTACGCCCTCGTCGTCGCCGTCGTCGCGGTCGCCGTCACCCTGCTCGTGCTGCGCTCCCCGGCCGGGAAGCTGCTGACCGGCACCCGGGGCGCCGAGGCCCGCATGCGTGCCTCGGGACACCCGGTGGGCCGCTACCTGCTGGTGGCACACATCTGCGCCGGTGCGCTGGCCGGCGTGGGCGGCTCGCTGATGGTCACCGTCCAGCAGTACCTCTCCCCCGCCGACGTCGGCTTCGAGATCGCCGCCTTCGCCCTGCTGGCGGCCGTCATCGGCGGCACGACGTCCGTGATCGGCGCCCTGATGGGAGCCGGGCTCATCGTCATCACCCGCGACTGGGTCGCTGGTGCGTGGCCCGGCCACGGCCCACTGCTGCTCGGCACGCTGTTCGTCGCCGCCGTGTACCTGCTGCCCCGTGGCCTGGCCGGTCTGCGCGGCGGATCCGGCCGGAGCGGGCCGGCGGCCGAGGGCTCCCCGTCCCACGAGCAGCCCCCGGCCGCCCCCACCCCGACCCCCACCGGGAAGGCCTCGCCATGACGCCCGCACCGAACGCCGCATCGGCGCCCCCGGTACTGGACCTCACCCGTCTCACCCGCAGATACGGCAGTCTCACCGCCGTCGACGACGTCAGCCTGCGGCTCCCCGCAGGCGCCCGGCACGCGGTCATCGGCCCCAACGGCGCCGGCAAGACCACTTTGCTCAACCTCATCGCGGGCACCGACCGGCCCGACCACGGCACGATCGCTCTGGACGGCGCGGACATCACCCGTACGTCCACGGCCAGGCGCAGTCGCCTCGGTATCGCCCGGAGCTTCCAGCAGCCGTCGGTGATAGGCGAGTTGACGGTGCTGGACAACGTCGTACTGGCCGGCTGGCCGCACCACCCGAAGCGCCGCGGCGCGTGGCGCAGCCCGTCCCGCTACCGGCAGCACACCGAGTCCGCAGGCCGTCATCTGGAGGCCGTCGGCCTCGCGGACATCGCCCACCGGCCGGCCTCCACGCTCTCCCACGGACAGCGCCGCATGCTCGACCTCGCCGCCGCGCTGGCGGGCGAACCGCGTCTGCTGCTGCTGGACGAGCCGGCGGCCGGGCTGACCGACGGCGACATCGGCCGGCTCCTCGGCATCCTCGGCGGTCTGCCGGAGAGCGTCGCGATCATTCTGGTCGAGCACCATGTCGAGGTGGTCGCCCAACTCGCCACGACCGTGACCGTGCTGGCTGCGGGGAAGGTGCTCGTCACCGGCCCGACCCAGGAAGCACTCGCGCACCCCGAGGTCCGCGACGCGTACCACAACACCGGTACGGCGCCTTCCGCCGCCACCTCCATCGCCGAAGCGAAGGGATGACCGACCCCCGATGCTCGAACTCACCGGCCTGACCGCGGGCTACCACGGCGGCACCGTCCTGCACGGCCTGGACCTGTCGGTGCCCGCCGGCACGGTGCACGCCGTCGTCGGCCACAACGGCGCCGGCAAGACCACCCTCGTCCACACCGTCGCGGGACTGATGCGTCCGAGCGCCGGAACCGTGCGCCTGGACGGCCGGGACGTGACGGGGCAGTCGGCGCACCGGATCGCCCGCGCCGGGATCGGCCTCGTCCCGCAGGGCCGCCGTGTGTTCGCGGGGCTCACGGTCGCCGAACACCTGCGGCTGTCCTACCGTCCGCCACGCCGTGCCGACACCACGCGGCCCAGCGTGTGGACACCCGCGCGCGTCCTGGAACTGCTGCCCCGGCTGGGCGAGCGCCGGGGCAACCGGGGTACGGATCTGTCCGGCGGCGAACAGCAGATGCTGGCACTGGCCCGCGCGCTGCTGGGCTCGCCGCGTGTCCTGCTGCTCGACGAGCCGACCGAGGGCCTCGCACCCGTACTCGTCCGGCAGGTCTACGAGCTGGTGACCACGCTGGCGGACGAAGGCATCGCCGTACTGCTGGTGTCCCCCAGCCCCGTCCAGGCCGCCGAGTGCGCCCGTACCCTCACGGTCCTCACCTCGGGACGGATGACGCTGCGCATGGACGGCGAGGACGCCCGCGCCGACGGCACCGCGCTGCACGCCGCGCTCGAACTCGCGCCGACGGCGGTCTGAGACGCGAGCGGCACCCCGCCACCAGGGCGGTGACCGGCACACGGTCACCGCCCTTTCCGTGCTCCGGGCCTACCCGGCCTTGATGCTGTGGCCGCCGAAGCCGCTGCGCCGGTCGGAGCCGCTGTTCTGGTCCTGCCACCACGCGTCGAACTCCGGCTGGCCCATGGCGGACCAGTCGGGGGTGTTCTCCACCTGCGCACTTCCCATCCGGCGGGCGAGCGCGACCATGGCCGCCCCGACGGGGCCGCGACCGGCGTCGTAGCTCTCCAGGACCTCCTTCCAGCTGTCCCCTGCCACCCAGGCGGCTTCCAGGGCGGTGGCGTCCTGGAGCGCCTTCACACTGCCGCCGCCGATGTGCGGCCGGGCGACACTGGCGGCGTCGCCTACGAGCACCATCCGGCCCGAGGTGTAGTGCGGCACCTCCAGGTCGTAGATGGGCTGGATGAAGGTGGTCTCGGCGGGGGTACGGAGCACCCTGGCCGCCCAGTACGGCGGGAAGTTGTCGGCGACCAGGGCGCGCAGGTGCGCGGTGAGCTCCGAGTTGAGCCGGCCCGGCGGCAGGGAGGTGGGGGTCCGCAGGTCGGGGTGGAGGCCGTCGGTCTGCGGGGGCGCGGTGTAGAGGACCCAGTTGAGCACGTGCCCGCCGGCGCCGTCCGGAATGCGGTAGATCATGCAGTGTCCGCCGGGGAAGGCGATGTTGTGCGCGTCGTAGCCGTCCGAGGGGAGGTCCGCGACGTCCGACGACGTACCGCGCCAGCCCACGTATCCGGCGTACGTCGCGTCGGTGCCGGGGAACATGGCCTCGCGGACGACGGAACGGTAGCCGTCCGCCCCGATCACGACGTCGAAGTGCTCCTGGTATCCGTCCGCGAGCCGCAGCGTCACACCGTCGTCGTCCGGCTCCACGCCGGTGACCACCGACCCGGAGCGGTAGGAGACCTCCTCGGGAACCCGGCGGCGCAGCTCACTCCACAGGGAACCCCAGCTGTAGGCCCGGAAGGGGAACGGCTGCTCGCCGATGACCCGGCCGTGGTCCGCCTCGCCGTCGCGCGCGCTCCACACCCGCCGGGTCAGGGGCGCCCAGGGCATCTCGGGAGCCACGTACCCGGCGTCCCTCAGCTCGTCGTACCGGTCACTGTGCAGGGCGATTCCCACGCCCCTGTCACGGAGCCGGGCGTCAGCGCGCTCGAAGACGGTGACCTTGTCGGCTCCGCCGCGCGACGCGGCCAGGGCCGCGGCACACCCCGCGATGCTGCCGCCGACCACGGCTATGTTGCCTCCACGCATGACTGGCACTCCACTCACTCGGTGTTGCGGACGCCGTTCCGGGTGCTGGTGCCGCAACGGCGCATCCGGCCGTAAATCGCCCTGTATCGGCGGTTGTCGGCCGTGCCCCCTGGGGGCGGGGCTCGCACGGATCCTACCGAGGCCCCGTCGCGTGAGGCAGGCGCGGCGGGCAGGGCCTCGGCGGCCTGAGTCCCGGCAGCGAGCTCATGGGTCCGGCGCTGCGTGGTGAGCCGTCCCGCGCCGCCCGTGAAGCAGAGTCGTCCCGTACAGCCACGCCTGGGGAACTCAGCCGTGTGCGGTCCCGGCCGCATCGACCGCGTCGAAGCGTTCACGACGTATCCGCTCGAGCCCCCAGGCGCCGAGCGGCCCGAGCGCTTGGTTGAGCGTGCGCCCGTGCTCGGTCAGGGAGTACTCCACCCGCGGCGGCACCTCGGCATACACCTCGCGGTGCACGAGACCGTCCTCCTCCATCTCCCGCAGGTGCTGTGTCAGCATCTTCTCGCTGACTCCCGTCAGACCGCGGCGGAGCTCGGCGAAGCGGCGTACGCGATGGGCGTCGAGTTCCCAGAGGATCAGGCCCTTCCACTTGCCGCTCACCACGTCGAGCGCGGAGTCGATGCCACAGATGTAAGGCCCGCGTCTCGGCGCCCTGGTCATCACTGGTCCCCTTACGAAAAGGTAAGTACCGCAGAAAATAGTGGGTACTTCCGAGAGTAGTGGCGCTCTCCGAACATGGAGGGGTGAACGAACAACAGAACCTCCCCACCAGGCAGGACAGCCCTGTCACCGTGATCGGACTCGGCCCGATGGGCCAGGCGATGACCCGCACCCTCCGCACCGCCGGGCACCCGGTCACCGTCTGGAACCGCACCGCCGGCCGGGCCGACGGCGTCGTCGCGGACGGGGCGACGCTCGCGGCGACACCCGGCGAGGCGGTCGAAGCGAGTGACCTCGTGATCCTCAGCCTCACCGACTACCGGGCGATGTACGACGTCCTCGACGGCGCCACCGCATCGCTCGCCGGCCGGACGCTGGTCAACCTGAGCTCCGACACCCCCGACCGGACACGCGAGGCGGCGGCCTGGGCAGCGGGCCACGACGCCGTCTTCCTCACCGGCGGTGTGATGGTCCCGGCGCCGCTGGTCGGCACGGAGGCGGCCTATGTCTACTACAGCGGCCCCGAGGAGGTGATGGAGAACCACCGGTCGGTGCTGGCACTGCTCGGCACACCGAAGTATCTGGGCCAGGACCCAGGTCTCGCCCAGCTGATGTACCAAGCCCAGCTCACGCTGTTCCTCACCACCCTGTCCGCGCTGATGCACGCCACCGCGATGCTGGGCACCGCAGGAATGAAGGCCGGGGAATCACTGCCGGAACTGCTCTCCGCCGCTGATTCGATCAGCACCGTCTTCAAGGCCGGCGAAGAGAACCCGGGCACCGCACTGGATGCCGGAGAGCATCCCGGTGACCTCAGCACGGTCACCATGATGGGTGCGACGGCCGACCACATCGTCGAGACCAGCTCGTCACTCGGCCTGGACCTCGCGCTCCCGCTGGCCGTGCAGGCCCACTACCGGCGAGCGATCGAGGACGGGCACGGCAGCGACAACTGGACCCGCATCATCGACGGCATCCGAGGGCCGCGCTGACCGGTCGACGCCACCGTCGTCGAAGCCCGGTGCCGGGTTCAGCGGCGCGGGAAGCGGGCACGCGTCGCGACGACACACGTGTCGCGCGATGTGGGGCCGCCGAAGCGCAGTCGGTCGTAGGGGCTGAACGCGGGCATCAGCGCGTCGAGTTCGTCGATCAGGAGGTGCAGACGCGCCGACCACCGTGCCGACCCGGCATCCGGTTCGTCCGGCGCGGCGGTGACAGCGGCCGTCAGGTGGTCCTTGCGCTGGATCGTGGCAGGGGTCACCGAGTGCAGACACACGTACTGTCCGGAGAGGTAGGCGTTCCATTCCTCCTCGCCCACGGCCGGATCAGCCCAGTGGGAGACGAACCAGGCTCCGAGCTTCTCCGCGCCGCCTGCTTCGTCCGCCAGGGCGAAGAGACCGGCCGGAACCATCTCCCGACCGTCGGAGCGCAGGTATCCCGGGAGGGGCAGCAGCCGCTCCAGCATCAGCCGACGGGCCTCACGGACATCGAGGCCACGGGCCGCGCACAGTTCCTCCAGGACGACGAACTGCCCGCTGACGTAGGCGTCATCCGCCTCGGTCATCGGATGGTCGCCGTTGACCTCACGGAACCGCTCGGCGATCTGCTGTTCCAGGTCGTTCTCCGCCATGTCCGTCCTTCGCTGTCGCCCGCGCAGGTCTCTCCCGCGACGCGCTCAGCACGCTATCCACCCGGTGGTTCGGCCCTCGCCGAAGTGTCAGCCCGCGTGCGCCACCCTCGGGGCACACGCGGGCTGACGCTCCCCCGCCCGTCAGACTCCCGCCAGCAGCGCCTCCAGCGCCGCAGCCGTCTCCGGGTGGCGGCCGACGAGGACCGCGCCGGAGGGCGCCGGTGCCTCCGCCTCCCAGGTGCCCTCGTAGCCCAGCAGCTCCGCCACGCTGTCGCACGTCTCCGGGTGGGCGGCGAGCAGCACGGCACGGCGTGCCGTACCGCCGCCGATGGCCGCCGGGGTGGTGGCCGCTTCCGCCGGGGCGGACTGCCACGGCGGCACCCAGGCGTCGAGGGCGGCGAGGCGGCCGGGGAAGACGCGACCGGCCTCGCGGATCAACAGCGGGGCCAGGTCGGCACCCTCGGACCGCAGGGTGGTGATCAGCGTCGGCAGCCAGGGCAGCAGCACCGGGTCCGGCAGCCGTGCGAAGGCGTTCGAGACCGCCTCCACGACGAAGTCGGCCAGCTGGGGCACCGGCTCCAGGGCGTGCAGGAATCCGCTGAGGTAGCGCGGATAGGAAGACAGCACCAGCGGGTCGGCCAGCAGTTCGTCGCACCGCTCCCTCAGCTCGGCGCGGGAGAGCTGACCGAGCTGTACCCGGGCCGCCCACAGCAGCGCCACCCTGGAGGGCTCCCGCGGGTGGGACTGCGCGAAGGCCAGATCCAGCTGGGCCCGGTCGCAGCCGAGCGACAGGGCCAGGCTCTCCATGCTGAAGAGGAACCCCAGCATCGCGGCGACCTGGCGCACGGTCGCGTCCTCGTCGGTGAACGCCGTCGGCAGGAGCGTGCAGTAGTGCGCGTATCCCGTCTTGGCGAAGGACTCGATCCACGACGGCAGCACCGGCCGGCTGATCCGGTAGTACGCCAGGAGCCTGCGCACCCTGCGCAGCACCTCCGGCGCACCGTCGACGCTGCGCTCGGTCGCCAGCACCTCGAGGGCGCGGGTGCCCAGCTCGTCGGCGAGGCGGCCGCCGCGCAGATGCAACTCGGCGTCCTCGACGGCCGCGAGGACCTGCGCCGTGGTGGCGTTCGGGGCGTACGCGGCGCGGCGCAGGCGCTGTTCCAGGACCTGCTCGATGCTGACGCCCTCGTAACCGAGCTCGATGAGGGCTCGCTGGTGGGTGCCCAGTGCCAGGTCCCAGGACTCCTGGACCGACTGCTTGCCGAGCTCCCGCTCGCCCATGATCGGGCGTGCTGCGCCGTGGGGCATCAGGTGGCGCAGCATCCACAGCACATCGGAGCACTGCCGTAGCTCCGGCTGGGAGGTCATGTCCAGCAGAGCCCGCTGCACCCCGCGCTGCTGAAGCGTGAGGTTCAGCGGGGCGAGACGGTCGTGCACGTCCCGGGCCAGTGGTGGCAGCGCGTCGTAGCCGACCTGGCCGATCCGGTCGCCGCCCATCAGGATCTCGACGAGGCGGCGGACATCGCGCCTGCCCGGCACGGTCTCCTTCTCGATGCAGGTGACCGCCGCGTCCTGGAAGTCGTACGGGGTGGGCCTCGCCCGGTCCCGCATGCCGGCGAGCAGGATCGACGTCTCGAACACGGCGATGGCGTCGGCCGTGGAGGCGAGGTAGCCGTTGCGTCGGGCGGAGCGCACGATCTCCACCGACCAGCCGAGGAGTTCGGCCTCGTCCAGCCGGTCGAGTGCGGGCGGGCTCTGCAGGAAGCCGGAGAGCTTGTCGGAGGAGGCCTCCGGGGCCACGGGGACAGCCGGAGCTGCTGTCTTCCTCGGCTTCGCCGCCTTCTTCCCGCCCGCCTGGCCCGCGAGCCGGAACGGTTGCACCCGGGTGCGCTTGAGGTTCTTCGCCCACTGGGTGGCGGCGATCGACACGGACCCGGCGGCCAGACCGAACTGTGCCTCGATCGCCGCGTGGCTGGACGGGATCAGGCCGTACTGCCAGGTGCTCTCGCTCGGCGGACTGATCTCGAAGGTGCCGCTGCCGTGAACACCGAACTCCTCGACGCGGCTGGACGCGTGGAACGCGCCGCAGACGTAGAGGCAGTCCTCGGGGTCCGTGCCGGTCGCGGCGAGGTGCTCGCGCATCCGGGTCCACATGTGACGCTCGCGGTCCTCGTCGACGCGGACCCGGTCCGTGTCCCCGGGTGCCAGCCTGCGGAACAGGCTGCCGATCAGGAGCATGACCTGGCGGTAGGTGTCGTGGTCGCTGTCGCCGAGCGGCAGTTCGACGTACTGGTGCCACCATTCCGACCAGTGCCGCACACGGCCGTGGTGCAGGAGATGCTCCTCCAGCTCCGCGAAGCGGGGCCGCAGGTCACCGATCTCCACCCCGACGGCGTCGCCGTGCAGCGCCGCCTCCTCCTCTGCGTGCGGCGCGTCGGGGTCCGTGGGCTCCGTCACGCCGGCCTGCCACTGGAACACGTGGTCCGAGGACCGGTCGACGAGGACCAGCTCGACGCCCGGGGTGTCCAGTGCGTAGGCGATGGCCTGGTATTCGGCCGACGCCTCGGTGATCGGAGCGACGACCGACAGCGGTGCCCATTCCGCGGGGAAGCCCTTGACCTCACTCGCGAACGCCTGGACGGCCACCGGGAGCCTGCAGTTCTTCAGCTCCGCCAGGAGGGGCGCCATGTCCTCGCACAGCTCCAGATACACCACCTTCGGCTGCTTCTCCCGCAGCCGCCGCGCCATCGCGACCGCCGAGGCGGGCGAGTGGTGACAGACGGGGAAGATCTCCAGCGGCTCACGCACGGCGCGGTCGACGTCGTCGACGATGCCGAGGAGGATGCCCTGCAGCGCGTCCGGACCGTCCGCGAACTCCGATGCGGCGTCCTGGAGTTGTCCCCGCAGTGCGTCGAAGGGCGTCCCCTGCTCAAGGGCGCTCATGACAGGGTGGCGATCGCTTCGCGGCCGCCCTCCAGGAACTCCGGCCAGGAGCCGCCCTCTTCCTTGCTGCGCGGCTCGATGACGCCGTGCAGGTACTTGTTGAGGATGGCCAGGTCCTCGGGTTCGCGTCGCGCCAGCGAGCCGACGAGCGAGGAGGCGAGGGTGCGGGCCGTCAGCGCGCGTTCGCCGAAGAAGTTGCTGTGCAGGATCGCGTCCTCCAGTACGCCGATCTGCTCGGCGCTCGACAGCGCGGACTCCAGCTTCTCGTCGTCGCTGCCCGCCGCGGCGGCGGAGGCCCGCAGGTCCGCGAAGCTCTGCAGGAGTACGTCGAGCAGGGTCGGCGGCACGTCCAGCTCGATCTGGTGACGGCGCAGCAGTTCCTCGGTGCGGAAGCGGACGATCTCCGCCTCGCTCTTCTTGTTCGTCACCACCGGGATGCGGACGAAGTTGAAGCGGCGCTTGAGCGCGGAGGACAGGTCGTTGACGCCCCGGTCACGGCTGTTGGCCGTGGCGATGACGGAGAAGCCCGGCTTGGCGAAGACGATGTTGTCGCTGTCCATCTCGGGGACCGAGATGTACTTCTCCGACAGGATCGAGATCAACGCGTCCTGGACGTCGCTGGTGGACCGCGTGAGCTCCTCGAAGCGGCCGATCGCGCCCGTCTCCATGGCGGTCATGATCGGCGAGGGGATCATCGACTCCCGTGACTGGCCCTTGGAGATCACCATGGACACGTTCCAGGAGTACTTGATGTGGTCCTCGGTCGTGCCGGCCGTGCCCTGGACCACCAGGGTGGAGTTACGGGAGATGGCGGCGGACAGCAGCTCGGCCAGCCAGCTCTTGCCCGTGCCCGGGTCGCCGATGAGCAGGAGGCCCCGGTCGGAGGCCAGGGTGACGATGGAGCGCTCGACGAAGCTGCGGTCGCCGTACCACTTCTGGGAGATCTCCCGGTCGAGGCCGTCGGAGCGCTCGGATCCCAGGATGAACAGGCGGACCATCTTCGGCGACAGCCGCCAGGAGAACGGCTTGGGGCCGTCGTCGACCGACTCCAGCCAGTCGAGCTCTTCGGCGTACTTGGTCTCGGCAGGGGCGCGCAACAGGTCGGACATGTGTGGAGGCCTTTCTGAGATATCGGGTTCGACTGCACCGGGCGGAAAGGCCCTACGTGAGGAAGGTCTTGAGCTCGTGGACGAGCTTGCGGATGTGGCCGGAGAGCACCGGCGTCCCCTGGTCCTTGAAGCGCTCGCGGAACCACGGGTTGACGCTGGCGCGGCCGGAGCTGGTCACGGAGCCGACCGGGATGAACTTGGCCCCGGAGCGGTGGATGGCGGCCATGCTCTCGAACAGCGGCTCGGTCTGCCATTCGTAGAAGTCCGAGATCCACACCACGACCGTGTTACGGGGCTCGGCGATCTTCGGCTGGGCCAGTGCCATGGCGACCGTGCCGTCGGTGCCACCGCCGAGGTTGGTGCGCAGCAGGGTCTCGAACGGGTCGTGCACCCACGGGGTCAGGTCCAGCGCCTGGGTGTCGTACGCGATGAGGTGGACGTCCACCTTGGGCAGGCCCGCGAAGATCGAGGCCAGGATGGTGCAGTTGACCATCGAGTCCACCATCGAGCCCGACTGGTCGACGACCACGATGAGCCGCTGGGGCGTCGTCTTGCGCGCGGTGTGGCGGTAGAAGAGCCGGTCGACGTAGAGCCGTTCCTCTTCGGGGCTCCAGTTGGTGAGGTTCTTCCAGATGGTGCGGTCGAGGTCCAGGTTGCGGAACACCCGCTTGGGCGGGACCGAGCGGTCCAGAGCGCCGACGGTCGACTTCTCCACCTGCGTACGCAGTACCTCGGCGACTTCGTCGACGAAGCGGCGGATCAGTGACTTGGCGTTGGCCAGGGCCACACCGGACAGGTTGTCCTTGTCGCGCAGCAGCTGTTCGATCAGCGACATGCTCGGTGTCAGCCGGCCGGCGAGCTGGGGATCGGCGAGCACCTCGCGCAGCCTCATCCGCTTGACGAGGCCGGCCTCGATGGAACCGAGCTCCGGGCCGATCTCCGGGATGAGACGGCTGAGGTCGGGGGACCTGCCGCCGCCGCCCGTGCCGGTCGGGCTGACACCCGCGCCTCCGGCGCGTCCGCCGCGCAGCTCGCCCGGCGTGCAGCCGAGCGCGCGCTCCAGCCAGCCCGCGTCGGACTGCCACCGGGACAGCTGTCCGGCGGTGACGGTTCCGGGAGGGTTCTGGAAGACGTTCAGCAGCACCTTCGACACGAGCGCGGCGCGTCGCACCTCCGCGGCGCGGTCGCGGGCGTCGTCGGTCTCGCCTTCTCCGTCGGCGTCCTCATCCGGCACCATCAGGCCGTCGAACTCCGCCGCCAGTTCGGGATGGCGCTGCACCACCGAGTCGACCGATGCCTGCGGATCCAGCAGCGTGGCCGGCAGCCCGATGTCCTCCACCACGGCGAGGCTCGCCGACTCCAGGGTTGCCTGCTCCTCCGGGTCGAAGAGCCGGGCGAGGAGGCGCCAGTACATGACCTGGCGGCGGTTGTCGTTCGATGCCTCTCCGGGCACCTCGGTGGGTGCACTCCGCTGTCCGGTCATTTCCGCAGCAGCCTTCCCGCTCGCTCGCTCAGCACCGTCGCGGCGTCGGTGGCGGCCTTCTCCGCCCTGGCCCCGGCCTTGTCGGTCGTGCCTCCGGCCCACGCCCCCGCGTGCACCGAGGTCACCTTCTTCCGCACCGTGGTCTCGACGGCGAGCGGCTGCACGGCGAACGTCCCGGCGTCCCAGCGGATCAGCGCGATACAGGCTCCGGACTTGGCGGCGGTCTCGGGGGTGAGCGGCCCGGCGACCGGGATGCGGTCGGTGTCGACGACCAGGTCGAGCCCGGCGACGGTGAAGGTCAGTACGCCGTCGTCGTCCGTCCGAGCCGTGTAGCCCTCCAGGAAGACGGGTACGGCGATGCGTGCCGGATGCCGGTCCAGAGGCGCGGTCACCGGGGCGGTCGCGGTGGGCAGCGCCACGCGGGCGGTGGCGAACGCCTCCGCCGGCTCACCGGGGCGGGCGTGCTCGTCACTCCAGACGAGGTCGCCCTCGGCGGTGACCGGCATACCGGTGAGGACCATCGAGCGGCCCTCTCCGGCGGCCGCGAGGAGCGACATGTGCGGGCGCAGCAACTGCCAGATCCCGGCTCCGAGGACCGTGTCGGGCTTCGGCACCGACACACTGGCGCGCACCAGGCGGGACGCCGAGCCGTCAGCGGGCTCGAACACCGCGTGCACCTGCGCCTGTGCGGCGGTCGCGTGCTCCTGTACGTCGATACCGAGGGGCAGCAGGCGCCCGTCGGCGGTCCCGGTCACGGGCGTACCGGCCGCGCCGGGCACGGTCAGCAGCATCCCGCGCGACCAGAGGTCGGCCCAGCGGCGTACCGGGAACCGCTCCGTCGACGCACCGGGGCAGGACGCGGCGAGTTCGGCGGCGAAGCCGTCGAGGAGGGTCGCGAGCCGGCGCAGGGACGGGTCGGGAAGCATCGCGGAGACGACCTCCGCCGCCCCGGACACCACCTCGTGGTCGAGGCCCTGCCATCCGCAGCGCGCCAGATCGGAGAGCCAGGCGCGGGCGGCGTTCAGCAGATTCACCGTCGGCTGCCCGTCGGCCGCCGGTGCGGCCGACGCACCGCGCGGACGGCCGGCGGCCGCCTCGACGAGGGTCAGCAGCGCGTCGTGGACGGAGCCGAGCAGCGCGGTCCGCGCGGCGGCCAGGGCCACGAAGTGGTCCTCGTCCGCTGTTCCGGCCGACGCCTTCGCGGCCGCCTCGGCGACCCTGGTGGCCAGCGGTGTCCCCACCACGGCGCCGGCGAGCCGCGTCAGGCCGTCGGCATCGGCGGCGGCCTGGGGACGGAGCAGGCCTCCGACGAGAGCGCGGTCGAAGGTGTCGACGGCATCCAGTGCTTCGTCCAGTCCGTCCACCGGTCCGGCCAGCAGGTCGGCGCGCATCACGCCACCGCCCTGGTCGGCGGGAAGAACTGCATCTCGGGCAACGGCGTGGTGGCCGGGGCGTGTTCGAGATAGGCGAGGTGACGCAGGAACCGGCTGAAGACGGATGCGGCGGCCTTCGTCGCGTCCGTCGACGGACGGGTGGTCCGCATGGCCGAGGCGAGCGTGGCCCCGTCGACGTCCTCTTCCGGGACCTCGATCTTCAGGTACCGGACGACGCGCCGGGCCCCGTACTGCAGGACCGCTTCGTTGATCAGAGCGCCTATGTGCTTGCAGAACGATCCGTGCGCACCGCCGCAGGGCCGGTTGTTGTTGGTGCTGCAGGCGAACGCGTAGGTCCCGGCGGCGACGGACGAGACGTAGACACGCCCGATGTCCGAGCCGCTGGACACCACGCCCTGCAGGCGTCCGTCGGCCAGCTCGACGAACGGAACCTTGGCGAGCTTGCGCGGCCGCGCGGGTGGTATCACCCGTGCCGTGCTCGACCTCTCCCAATCCGACAACGCGCCATCTCCAATGCACAGCTGAGGGGTTGTTCCCGCCGGATCGGCGGAACACAACTGAACCTACTGGGGGTCACTGACAACGGAGCTCGGAGCGTCCTCTACCTGAGCCCGGTGACCCGCATCGTGATGTTCAGCCGCCCCGAACGCAGCCCGGTGGCCGGGCCGCCGGTGCCCTCGTGGACGCAACAGGGCCACCAGCGCGTCGGGTTCCGCCTCGGTGTGCGGGGCGGGTTCCGGCAGCGGCACCAGGCCGTGAGCGCTGATCAGCGGGGACGCGTGGTCCGTCCGTGGGAGTGTTCTCGGCGTGGTTCTCCTGAGGTGTGCGTCCGGCGACCGGGCGGTCGGGCCGCGTCGTGGAAGACCAGGCCGAGCGTGTCTTCCTCGATTTCCCGGGACACTCTCGTGGGCCCGGGGACGCGGCCGGTCAGGCCGCCTGGTGGTGGTTCTCCAGGTCCAGGAGCTGCCGTTTGCGGTCGAGGCCGCCCGCGTAGCCGGTCAGGGCGCCGCTCGCGCCGATCACACGGTGGCAGGGGCGCACGACGAGCAGCGGGTTGGCGCCGATCGCCGTGCCGACCGAGCGCACCGCCGCACGTGAGGCGCCGATCCGCGCGGCGATCTCGCCGTAGCTGAGCGTGGTGCCGTACGGGATGGCGTCCAGGGCCTGCCACACGCGCCGCTGGAAGTCGGTGCCACGGCCGACGGCGTACTCGATGCCGAAACCGGTCCGGCTCCCCTCGAAGTAGGCCCGCAGTTCGGCCGTGATCACGGCGAAGGCCTCCGCGTTCTCCGTCCAGCCGTCCTGGACCGTCGCGCCGCCCTTCTGGCCGGGCACGGAGAGCGAGGCGAGTGCGGTGCCGTCCTGTGCGGTGGCCGACTCCTCGCCCACCAGCAGCAGTTCGCCGAGCGGGCTGTCGATCGTGGTGTAGAGCGTCATGGTCGCGGTCCTTCCGGGTTCTTCGTCGTACACGTCAACTGTGCGGGGTCCGCGTCGATGCGGCCTGCGGGTTTCGGACATCACGCCGCCGCGGCACGGGGCCGGTCCGAGGCCGCGTTCCAGAAGTGGTGCATGGCGTACGTACGCCAGGGGCGCCACGCCTCGGCGTCCACCGGGCCGGCACCCGCGTGCCGCATGCCCGCCCGGACGGCCACGTCGCCGGTCAGCAGCACATCGGGGTCGCCGAGCGCCCGCATGCGGATGTAGCCGGCGGTCCAGGGTCCGACGCCCCGCAGGCCCAGGAGCTCCCTCTCGGCCTGGTCGCGGTCGGCGCCCGGGTCGAGCCCGATCCGCCCGGTGGCCAGGGCTGCGGCGACGGTGCGCAGGGTGGCGCGCCGCGAGCCGGGCGTACCCAGCTCCTCCAGGCCCGCTTCGGCCAGGTCGCCGGGGCCGGGGAACGTATGGGTGAGGGCGCCGCTCGGCACCTGGAGGGGCGCGCCGTAAGCCGTCACCAGAGCGCTGCCGAGCCTGCGCCCGGCCGCTACGGAGACCTGCTGGCCGAGGACAGCCCGGACGGCCAGTTCGTGGACGTCGGCGGTACCGGGGGCCCGCAGTCCGGGCGTACGGGCGACGAGCGGGGCCAGGACGGGATCCGCGCCGAGGCGCTCGGTGACCGCGTGGGGGTCGGCGTCCAGGTCGAAGAGGCGGCGCATCCGCTGGGTGGCGGTCGTCAGGTCGCGCAGATCGCCCAGGTGCAGCCGGCAGTCCAGCCAGCCGTCGCCGGTCCTCTCGCGGACCTCGGCGATGCCGGTGCCGTGCGGCAGGCGCAGGGTACGCCAGTAGGTGCGGTCGCCGCGCTCACCGGCCATCTCCTCGATGCCGTCGAGGGCACGGGCCGCGAGGTGGTCGAAGATCTCGGCCGCGGCGTACGGCTCCCGGTGGGCGAGCCGCAGCGGCACTCCCCCGGCCCCGTCGGCGGTGCCGACGGACCCGAAGCGGGAGGAGGGTCCCGGGCGGGTGGTGCGCAGTTCGCCCGGGGTGAGGGCGTAGATCTCCCGGACCGTGTCGTTGAACTGCCTGATGCTGCTGAAACCGGCGGCGAACGCCACGTCGGCGGCCTGCAGGGTCGTGGTCTGCAGCAGGACCCGCGCGGTGTGGGCCCGCTGGGCGCGGGCCAGCGCGATGGGGCCCGCGCCGACCTCGGCGTTCAGCTGGCGCTGCACCTGGCGGGCGCTGTAGCCGAGGCGCGCGGCCAGCCCGGCCACGCCTTCGCGGTCGACGACCCCGTCGCCGATCAGGCGCATGGCCCGGCCCACCAGGTCGGCGCGCGCGTTCCAGTCCGGGGACCCGGGCACCGCGTCCGGGCGGCAGCGCCGGCAGGCGCGGAATCCGCCGCCCTGCGCGGCGGCCGCGGTGGGGAAGAACGCCACGTTCCGGCGCTTGGGCGTGGTGGCCGGACAGCTCGGGCGGCAGTAGATCCCGGTCGTGGACACGGCGAAGAAGAACTCGCCGTCGAACCGGGCGTCGCGGCTGGTCACCGCCTCGTACCTGCTGTCGTCACTGGTCATGCCCCAAGGGTGCGGCATCGCGCACCCCGGACGCTGGCGGAAATCGGACACCGCGCCGCCGCAGGGCCCGTGCCTCAGGACTGGTGCCATTCTTTCATTGGAATCATTCCAGAAAAGTGGTTCACTGCGTAGGTGATCGAAACCGAGGCCAGGACCCTCCTGCGCGGAGCGTCATTGCGAGTGACCCGTCCCAGGGTCGCCGTGCTCTCGGCGGTCCATGAGGCCCCGCACGCCGATGTCAGTACCCTCCTCACCTTGGTACGTACACGCATCGGCGCGGTCTCGACCCAAGCCGTCTACGACGTACTCAAGACGCTCGTCGACGCCGGACTGGCGCGGCGGATCGACCTGCCGAATTCCCCGGCACGGTACGAAGGACAGTCCTGGGACAACCATCAGCACGTGGTCTGCCGCTCGTGCGGCACGATCGCGGACGTCGATGGCCCGCGGGGCTCTCCGCGTCTCGAGGCGCCCCAGGATCACGGGTTCACCATCGACCACGTAGAGGTGACGTACTGGGGCCTGTGCCCCGGCTGCCGTACCGCGCGTGGTCAGCAGGATCCGGAGTCGGTGCACTGAAGTTTTCACACGGAGGAGCAGGAAAATTTCTGACAACACGAAGCCGCTGACCACTGCCGCCGGCGCACCGGTCGCGAACAACGAGAACGCCGTCACCGCGGGACCGCGCGGCCCGATGCTGCTCCAGGACGTCTGGTTCCTGGAGAAGCTGGCCCACTTCAGCCGTGAGGTCATCCCGGAGCGTCGTATGCACGCCAAGGGATCCGGCGCCTTCGGCACCTTCACGGTGACGCAGGACATCACCCGGTACTCCAGGGCGGCGCTCTTCTCCGAGGTCGGCAAGCAGACGGAGCTCTTCGCCCGCTTCTCGACCGTCGCCGGTGAGCGCGGCGCGGCCGACGCGGAGCGCGACATCCGCGGATTCGCCCTCCGCTTCTACACCGAAGAGGGCAACTGGGACGTCGTCGGCAACAACACGCCGGTCTTCTTCCACCGCGACCCCCACCACTTCCCCGACCTGAACCGCGCGGTGAAGCGCGACCCGCGCACCAACCTGCGGTCGGCGGAGAACAACTGGGACTTCTGGACCAACCTCCCCGAGGCCCTGCACCAGATCACCATCGTGATGTCGGACCGCGGCATCCCCGACGGCTACCGCCACATGCACGGCTTCGGCTCACACACCTACTCGTTCATCAACGAGAGCAACGAGCGCTTCTGGGTGAAGTTCCACTTCCGTACGCAGCAGGGCATCAAGAACCTCACCGACGCGGAGGCTGCCGCGGTCGTCGCCGACGACCGCGAGTCCTCGCAGGCGGACCTGTTCGACGCCATCGAGCGCGGCGACAACCCGAAGTGGACCTTCTCCATCCAGGTCATGCCGGAGGCGGACGCCGCGACGTACCGCTACCACCCGTTCGACCTCACCAAGGTCTGGTCCAAGAAGGACTACCCGCTCATCGAGGTCGGCGAGTTCGAGCTCAACCGCAACCCGGAGAACTACTTCGCCGACGTCGAGCAGGCCGCGTTCACCCCGGCCAACCTCGTGCCCGGCGTGGGCGCCTCGCCCGACCGCATGCTGCAGGGCCGGCTGTTCTCGTACGGTGACGCGGCCCGCTACCGTGTCGGCGTCAACCACCACCAGATCCCGGTGAACCAGCCGCGCGGCGCGAAGAACGTCAACACCTACCACCGTGACGGCCAGCTGCGGGTGGACGGCAACCAGGGCGCCGTGCCCGGCTACACGCCGAACAGCTACGGCCGCTGGGCGGAGCAGCCGCAGTTCGCCGAGCCGGGCCTGGCGCTCGACGGCGCCGCGGCCGACCGGTTCGACTACCGCGAGGACGACGACAACTACTTCGAGCAGCCGGGGAACCTGTTCCGGCAGATGACCCCGGACGAGCAGGACGCCCTGTTCGGCAACACCGCACGGGCCATCGACGGTGCCTCGCAGGCCACCGTGGAGCGTCACATCCACCACTGCACGCAGGCCGACCCGGCCTACGGCGAGGGTGTCCGCAAGGCCATCGAGGCCCTGCAGGCCGGCAAGCAGGCCTGAGCGACAGCCGCACGCGAGGGGCCTCGGGCGCATCGTCGCCCGGGGCCCCTCGTGCCGTGCCGGGCACTCCCCCGGCACGGCTACCGCAGCAGCGCCGTCCTGCCGAACATCTCCGCCGTGGCACGGGCGCTGGGGGTTCCCGCGTCGAGGTCGGCGCCCGCGGCGACGAGGGCCGCGACGATCGCGTCCTCGCCCTTGAACAGGGCCCCCGCGACGGGTGACTGGTCCCGGCCGTTACGCCGGTCGACATCGGCGCCGCGTCCGATGAGCGCCCGCACCGTCTCCGTCCGCCCGTGGTACGCGGCGAGCATGAGGGCCGTGTTGCCCTCCTGGTCCTGGACGTCGACCGGCAGCCCGTGGTCGAAGAACTCCAGGAGCTCCTCCGCGCGGCCCTCGCGGGCCAGATCCATGACGATCGCGACGAGTTGGCCGGTCTGTTCCTCGGAAAGCGGTTCCATGCCCTCACTTTAAGGGGCGCCCCCTGGACGGACCGGGCAGCGCGACGGGGATCACAGCGTCCGGCCTGTCTGAACTTCACCAGAACTCCAGCGAAATAGCACGTGTGTGGATATCGTGCACCGAGCGAGGGCGCATCCGTCAGTCCATGAGATCGACGGATGCGCCCCGTTTATGGGGATGCAACTGTGACTGGGGGGTTCATGGGGCATGTCGAAATACCCGAATCAGATATATCGGGCCCTGTCGGGCTCGCGGGGACACCACGACCCCGTACCGCCGGACCTCGGGACCGCACGGTGGCTCCGGAGCGATTGTGGAGAGCCCCGACGACTGTCGAGCGCGATCACGCGGAGAGACCGCGGGCGAAGAAGAGGCCCGGTCCGCGTGTACCCTGCCTCGTCCTGACCGATCTCCTGGGGCTGGGAATCCCCGCCTGGCTCGTACTGCGGGCCGGCGAACAGCCGGGGCCACCGACGGCCGCGGCGTCGGCCGCGCTCGTATGGGCCGGTGTGCGCGCGGTGCGCGGCCGGTACGCGAAGCGGCTGCCGGGGGAAGCCACCGGGGCGGCCTACGCCCCCCTCGGTGACTGGCTGGCGCTCATCGGGGTGCTGGCCGTGCTGCTGGCCGTGACGGGCGGGGGCCTCGACCCGGCTACCGCCGTCGCCGCGCTGGTGCCCGGCCTGGCCCTGGCCGTCCTCGCCAGGGCCGTCGGCCGGCTGCGGCGGTCGACGGGGCAGCCGGAAGTACGCCGGGTCCTGGTGGTCGGCGAGGCGGCGGGCCTGGACCGGGCGGTGCGTCTGCTCAACTCCCGTGAGGATCACCCGTACACGGCGGTGGCCGTGGTCCCGGTCGGCCCGGCGGCTCCGGACTGCGGGACACCGACGCCGGGGCGGCTGGCGCCCGAACCGGCCGACGACGACGTGTCCACCGTCCTCGGCGGGGCCTTCGCCCATGACGCGGACCTGGTGCTCGTCGCGCCCGGTCCACAGCTCGACGACGACCGGCTGCGCCGGCTGGCGTGGGGCCTGCACGACGGCGGGCTGGCCCTCTGCGTGCTCTCGGACCTGACGGGGGTCGCCGCGAACCGGGTACGGCCGGCCTCCGCGGCCGGACTGACGCTGCTGCACGTCGCACCGCCGCTGCGCCAGGGACCGCAGGCCGTGCTCAAGACCGTCGTGGACCGGACCGGCGCCGCGCTCGGCCTGCTGGTGCTCGCGCCCCTGCTCGTCGGGGTGGCCCTGACGGTGCGGCTCTCGTCGCCCGGCCCCGTCTTCCACCGCCAGACCCGCCACGGCCTGCACAACAGGCCGTTCACCATGTGGAAGTTCCGCACGATGGTGGCGGACGCGGAGTCCCACAGGGAGCGACTCTCGGCAGCGAACGAGAGCGAGGGTCCGATGTTCAAGATGCGCCGCGATCCACGGGTGACCCGGATCGGCCACACCCTGCGCCGGACCTCCGTGGACGAACTGCCGCAGCTCCTCAACGTACTGCGGGGTGACATGTCCCTGGTAGGCCCGCGCCCGCCGCTGCCGGAGGAGGTGTCGCGCTACGACGAGCGGGAGCTGCGACGCCTGGCGGTCCGCCCGGGACTGACCGGCCTGTGGCAGGTCAGCGGCCGGTCGGACCTCTCCTGGCAGGAGACGGTCTCGCTGGACCTCTGGTACGTCGACAACTGGTCGGTGACCACGGACATGGGGCTCCTCGCCCGTACGGTGCGCGCCGTCACCGACGGCCGCGGGGCGTACTGAGACGTGGTGGGGGGACTCGTGAAGGGTTGCGAGGGAGGCCGCGCACACGGTTTCAGAACGTACCGCGGCCGCCCGGCCGAGCGGTCAGCCCCGAGGGGTCTGCCGGCCGAGCCACCAGGCGTAGGTGCGGGCGATGCCGTCCCGCAGGGGAATCTGCGGCTCGAAGCCGAGGGAGGTGAGCCGGGACACATCGAGGAGCTTGCGCGGGGTGCCGTCGGGTTTCGACGTGTCCCAGACGACGTGCCCCTGATAGCCAGTCACATCCGTGACAATTTCGGCGAGTTCGCGGATGGTGAGGTCCTCTCCGCAGCCGACGTTGACGGGCTCGGCGCCGTCGTACGCCTCCAGGAGCCTCACACAGGCGGCGGCGAGGTCGTCGACGTGGAGGAACTCGCGGCGGGGGCCGCCGGATCCCCAGAGGGTGACCTCCCCCGCGCCGTCCCGCTTCGCCTCGTGGAACCGGCGGATCAGGGCGGGCAGCACATGCGAGGTCTCCAGGTCGAAGTTGTCGCCGGGGCCGTAGAGATTGGTGGGCATGGCGCTGATGTACGAGGCGCCGTACTGCCGGCGGTAGGACTGGATCTGCACGATCCCGGCGATCTTGGCCAGCGCGTACGCCTCGTTGGTGGGTTCGAGCGGGCCCGTGAGCAGCGCGTTCTCGGGGATCGGCTGCGGGGCGTGCTTGGGGTAGATGCACGAGGAGCCGAGGAAGAGCAGTCGCTGGATCCCGGCGGCGTGCGCGCCCGCGATCACGGCGAGCTGGATCCGGAGGTTGTCCTCCAGGAACTGCACCGGACTGGTGCTGTTGGCCATGATCCCGCCCACCTTGGCGGCGGCCAGTACGACCGCGTCCGGGCGGGTGGCACGCAGGAACGCCTCGGTCGGCGCGGCCTCGCGCAGATCGAGCTCGTCACGGCCGCGGGTGATGACTTCGTGACCGTCGGCGGTGAGGCGGCGCACCACCGCCGAGCCGACGAGGCCGCGGTGTCCCGCGACGAATATGCGCGCGCCGGGGCGCAGCAGGGGGCGGACGGATTCCTGGGGCGAGCCGGGGACATCAGTCGTCATGGCACGGATTGTGCCAGCAGCGCGGCGCCCCGGTGACTCTTTGCCATATTCCGCTCAGATCCACATATGTCGGTGAACCACATCGCCCGTAGGGCGACACACAGAGGGGGAGTCATGGCGAAGACCGCACTCATCACGGGTGTGACCGGACAGGACGGTTCGTATCTGTCGGAGCTGCTGCTCGAGAAGGGCTACACGGTTCACGGCCTGATACGCCGTTCGTCGAGCTTCAACACCGAGCGGATCGATCACATCTACCAGGGGCCGGAGGAAGCGAACCGCTCCTTCGTGCTCCATCACGCGGATCTCTCCGACGGCGTCGCGCTGGTGAACCTGATGCGGGACATACGGCCCGACGAGGTCTACAACCTGGGCGCCCAGTCCCATGTCCGGGTGTCCTTCGACGCCCCGCTCTACACCGGTGACGTCACCGGGCTCGGCACCGTGCGGCTGCTGGAGGCGGTCCGGGCCAGCGGCATCGACACCCGGGTCTACCAGGCGTCGTCGTCCGAGATGTTCGGCGCGAGCCCGCCCCCGCAGAACGAGAAGACCGCCTTCCACCCCCGCAGCCCGTACAGCGTGGCCAAGGTCTACTCGTACTGGGCGACGGTCAACTACCGCGAGGCGTACGGCATGTTCGCCACCAACGGCATCCTGTTCAACCACGAGTCCCCGCGCCGTGGCGAGACCTTCGTGACCCGCAAGATCACCCGTGGGGTGGCCAGGATCAAGGCGGGCCTGCAGGACCGGCTGCATCTGGGCAATCTCGACGCCGTACGCGACTGGGGATACGCCCCCGAGTACGTGGAGGCGATGTGGCGGATGCTCCAGTGCGACACCCCCGACGACTACGTGGTGGCCACCGGCGAGGGGGTCAGCGTCCGGCAGTTCCTGGAGTACGCCTTCGCGCACGCGGGCCTCGACTGGGCGGAGCACGTGCGCTACGACCCGAAGTACGAGCGCCCCAGTGAGGTCGACGCGCTGATCGGTGACGCGTCCAAGGCGGAGGAACTCCTCGGCTGGAAGCCGGAGGTGAAGTCGCGCGAGCTGGCCCGGATCATGGTGGACGCGGACATCCGGCTGCTGAGCGACCAGCTGGCCGGGTCCGTGGTCCGGGTGGACCGATGAGAGGGGCCGGACGCCGCACCGGGCAGGTCGACGAGACCGCGGTCCACCCGTCGGCCCTGACCGCCGCGCAGGTCACCGCGCACCACGCGCCGGCGGGCACCCCGCCCGGTCCCGGCGGCAGCACCGTCACCCTCACCCCTGACGAGGACGCGTACATCGACAGCGTGGCGGCGAACACGGCCTACGACGACCGTCAGCTCGCCTCACGGGGCACCACGGCCTGTCTGAGCCATCTGCGCTTCACTCCGCCGTCCGCCCCGTCCGCGCTGGGGACCATCACCGGCGCGGCCCCGGTCTCCACCGGCCACTCGGCGGAACTGGAGGCGTCCGCACTGGGCGGAGCCCTCGGCTCCACCACCTCACTCGCCTCGACCAGCAGCGGGACGGACCGTCTCCGCATCTGGTCGAGCGAGGCAACCGCGGCCCACCGGCCGCAGCTCGTCCTCACCTTCGGAGATGAATGATGAACGCAAGCACGGGGCGGAGACCCGGGCGGAACGGCCGTGTGCGGGCCGCGTCCGCCGCGCTCTGTCTGTTCGCCGGAGCCCTGACCGCGACCACGGCCGGGGCCTCCCCGGCGGCGGCGCTGACACCGCCGGTGTCCCTCACCGCGGACGACCTCACCACCTGGCAGACCAACGGCATCGTCTGGTCGATGGCCGCGAAGGACGGGGTCGTCTACGCGGGCGGCACCTTCTCCACCATCCGGCCGCCGGACGCGGCGGCGGGCACCTCGGAGGAACCCGCGGTCAACTTCGCGGCGTTCGACGCGGCGACGGGCGCGCCGACGGGCTGCAGCCTCTCGTTCACACTGTCCTCCGGGACGGCGACCGTACGATCCCTCGCGCTGTCGCCCGACGGGGAAACCCTGTACGCGGGCGGGCAGTTCGGGGCGGTCAACGGAGTCGGGGTCAGCAACATCGCGGCCGTCGACACCGCGACCTGCACCCCGCGTCAGGACTTCAAGATCTCCGTCTCCGCGACGGTTCGGGCACTGGACGTCACCCCGGACACCGTCTATCTGGCCGGTGACTTCAACAGCGTGGGCGGTCAGACGAGGAACAAGTTCGCCGCGGTCACCACGGGCGCCGATCTGCTGCCGTGGAGGGCCAACGCCGACGAGGTGGCGCGGGCCGTCCAGGTGACCCCCGACGGGCGGCGCGTGGCGCTCGGCGGTGACTTCTTCACGGTCAACGGCACCACCTCGCACGCCCTGGCCGTGGTCGACGCCACCACGGGCGCGCTCACCAAGAGCTTCCCGGGCTTCATCCCCAACACCTCGACGGTGCAGGACCTCACGACGGACGCGACCGGGCTGTACACCGCCAACGAGGGCACGGGCGGCGGGGTGTTCGACGGCCGGATCGCCATCGACCTCGACGACTACCAGCAGCGGTGGCGGGACACCTGCCTGGGCGCCACCCAAGCCGTGCTGGTCCACTCGGGCGTGCTGTACAGCGGCAGCCACGCCCATGACTGCGCCAGCATGGGCGGGTTCTCCGACCAGCCGCGCAAGCACCTGCTGGCCCAGTCCGTCGACGACCCGACGCTGCTGCCGTGGTTCCCGGACACGAACGACGGGATCGGTGAGCCGGTCGGGCCCCGGGTGATGGCGCAGACCGACAAGGGCGGCCACCACTACCTGTGGGTCGGCGGGGAGTTCACCACCGTCAACGGCGGCGGGCAGCAGGGGCTGACCCGGTTCGCCGACGGGCCGGACACCGGGGCGCCCTGGGTGCCCAACGTCAGTCTCTCCACGGTCACCCCGGGGCGGATCGGCGTCAACTGGCAGACCAGCTTCGACACCGACGACGGGGAGCTGACCTACCGGATCTACAAGGACGGCGCCGCCACACCCGTGCACACCGTCACCGGCTACTCGCTCTCCTGGGACCGCCCGCAGCTGAGGTGGACGGACACCGATGTGGCGGTGGGTGAGACGCACTCGTACCGCGTCACCGCGAGCGACGGCACCAACACCAGTGCCAAGTCCCCGGCTCAGTCCGCGACGGTCGCGGCGTCGGCCCAGAGCTATCCGGCGCGGGTGCTGTCGGACGGCGCCTCGCTGTACTGGCGGTACGACGAGGGCACCTCCACCTTCGCGGCAGACACCACGGGAGGCCTGAACAACGGCTTCCTGCGCAACGCGCCCGCCTACCGGCAGACACCGGCCGCGATCGGGGGCGACTCGACCGCCATCGGCTTCGACGGGGCGAGCGAGTACGCGTACAGCAACAAGCGCCACCCGCAGCCCACCCGGTTCTCGGTGGAGACCTGGATCAGGACCACCACCGGACGGGGCGGCAAGATCATCGGCTTCGGCAATCTGAGCATGCAGAACAGCACCCGCTTCGACAAGCATGTGTACATGACCAACGACGGGCGGCTGGTCTTCGGCGTCCACAACGGCGGCCGCCGCACGGTGACCACGACCGGGGCCTTCAACGACGGCGACTGGCACCATGTCGTCGCCACCCAGGGCGCCGGCGGCATGAGGCTGTACGTCGACGGGCAGCTGCGCGCGTCGAGCATCCTCTACACCGGCAACGAGGACTACCCGGGCTACTGGCGGGTCGGCGGGGACAACCTGAACAACTGGGCCAACCGTCCGACCAGCAACTTCTTCGCCGGCCAGATCGACGAGACCGCCGTGTACCCGACCGCGCTGAGCGCTTCCCAGGTCAGCGCGCACTACGCCCTGAGGACGGGTGAATGAGATATCCGTTCCTGGCCGGCGCCGCCGTCGCCCTCGCGACGGCGGTGCTGGCCGCCTGCGGCTCGTCCGGCGGGTCCGGCGGGTCCGGCGGCGGAGCCGAGAAGGCCGCCGCGGCGAGCGGCACGACGTCCGCCGCATCCGCCCCCGCGCCCTCCGTCGCCGGGCCGGCGGTCTCCCCGTCCGGCACGCAGGCCACGAAGTCCGGTGCCACGCCGAAGGCTCCCGCCGGGGACATCACCCCGGCCACGGGGTCCTTCACGAAGAAGCAGAAGGAGTATCTGACCGACCGCGTACCCAAGGGGATGGACCCGGCCGCGGTGCTCCAGAGCGGCCAGGAGACCTGTGACAGGCTCCGCTATCTGGTCAAGGCCGACCGGGGCATCGCCGTCGGCGCGATCGTCTCCGGCGAGATCGCGGACGCGGAGCCGGCCGTGGCCCATCTGTGCCCGCGGCACCAGGCCCTCGTCGACGAGGCCGCGCTCGGTTACGCCGACGGCACGCACACCGACCAGAGGCTCAGGCCGGGCGACTACCTGGCCCCCTCCCCCACGAAGGCCTGCAGCTGGCAGCTGACCGGGGCGAACGGCGAGAAGCTGACGTCGGGCTCCTCCGACACCGGCAAGGCGGTGGGGATCACCGTCCCCGGGTCCGCCCGCACCTTCACCTCCACAGGCTGCTACGCCTGGCTGCCGCAAGGAGACACATGATGAGCAAGCTGCCCATCGCCGTGGCGATCCCCACGAAGAACGAGGGCCTGAACATCGCCGAGGCGGTGAAGTCGGTCCTGGGCCACTTCGAGGCGGTCGTCGTGGTGGACTCCCACAGCACCGACGACACGGCGAGGATCGCCGAGGAGTGCGGGGCCGAAGTGGTCACGTACACCTGGGACGGAGGGCATCCGCGCAAGAAACAGTGGTGTCTGGAGAACGTCCGCACGGATCTGGACTGGATCCTGCTGCTCGACGGCGACGAGCGGCTCAGTCCCGGACTGCTGGCGGAGCTGCGGCGGATCTTCTCCGACCCGGCGAGCCCGAAGCCGGCGGCGTACGACATTCCGCTGGGCTACTGGTTCTCGGGGAAGCGGCTGCGGCACGGCTACACGATCCGCAAGCGGTCCCTGACCGACCGGACCGCGTGCTACTACCCCGAGGTCGGAGACCTCGCGGCGCCGGGGATCGGGGAGGTCGAGGGGCACTACCAGCCGGTCGCGCCGACGGCCGAGGCACTGAGCAGCCCCATCGAGCACCAGGACCTGGACCCGGTCACCGCCTGGTTCGAGCGGCACAACCGTTACTCGGACTGGGAGGCGTGGCTGGAGCACCACCCGGATGTCAAGGAGCAGGTACGGAAGGTGAAGTCCCGTCAGGGGCAGCTCTTCCACAAGGCGCCGTTCAAGCCGCTGGTGTCCTTCGCCTACATGTACGTCTACCGGCGGGGTTTCCTCGACGGGCGGGCGGGCCTGGACTTCGCTCTCGCGATGAGCTTCTACCGCTGGCAGATCGCACTCAAGTCACGTGAGGGTACGAGCGGTTGAGAACTCACGCCCTCCGGCGGACCACGTCCTCGTAGGTCTGCCGGAGGGTCCGGGTGACGACCTCGATGGTGAAGTGCTCACGGACCAGATCCCATGCGGCCTTCCCCGCGCGGTCGTTGGCTGCCGGATCGAGCAGCTCCAGGACGGCGTCGGCGATCTTGCGGGCGTTCCCGTCGTCCTCGCCGACCCTGCTGTCGATCACCCGGCCCGCTCCCGCGGCCGCCACATCGGGGCCGAGTCCGCAGGTCCGGGTGATGACGGCGGGCGTACCGACGGACATGGCCTCCAGGACCGAGACGCCGAGCGGCTCCTCGATCGACGGCAGGACGTACACATCGGCGTCCCGCCCCGCGTCGAGCACCGCTTCGTGGCCGAGGGGGCCCACGTGGTCCAGCGAGTCCATGACGCCGAGCCTGCGGGCGAGCGCGAGCGTGCCGGGCAGGGCGCCGGTGTCCGGTCCCGCGAGGACGAAACGGGCGTCGGGGTACCTGGCCAGGACGGCGGGCATCGCGGCGACGAAGTCCTCGGGGCGCTTGCGCTCCTGGACGCGGGCCAGGAAGAGCACGGTAGGCGGCCGGCCAGGTTCGCGGGCGGGCTTGCGCTCCTGCGGGCGTACGCCGTTGACGAGCCGGACGGTGTTGGTGAGGGCGACCGGCGCGGCGACCGCGTTCACATCGAGGCGCTCGGCCTCGGTGAGGTGGAGTACGGCGTCGGCGCGACGCAGCACCGTGCGGACGCCCAGCAGGTCGGTGAGCTGGGCGACGCGCTTCTCGGTCGGGTCGACCATGCCGTGCGTCTGGACGACGAGCGGGGTGCGGGTGGCCAGGGCGAGCAGCGCGGCGGGCAGGGTCACCAGGTCGCGCATCAGGTGGACGTGCACGAGGTCGGCGCCGCGCATCATGCGGCGCGCGGTGCGCAGCAGGGCTCCGGAGGTGATGCCGCTGACCTCGAACATCGGGAGCAGGTGGCGGGCCTGGAAGAGGTGGACGGGCACGCCTTCGACCTCGCCCGGCAGCGCCCCCTCGAAGCCGTCGCCCAACGCCATGACGCGGGCGTCGTCGCCGTCCGCCCGCTGGACCTTCGACAGGTTGAGCGCGACCCGCGTCGGACCGCCGAACGCGTGGTCCGGAGTGTGCAGCGTGACGATGTGCAGGATCTTCACCAGGGTTCCCCTCGCCCTCGGCCGGATGTTCACAGACTAGCCATCGGATCCCCTCAGGTGGGCGTGTTCGTTAGAGTGTTCGTGGGCCATGAGGCCGGTGAACGGGGCCCTGGTGGGCCGGTGATCGGGGGGTCATGACGTCCGTCGACGAGTCGGTGGGGGCCGCTGCCGCCCGGGAGGCCGCTCCGCGCCCGCCGGCCGAGCCGTCGGAGAGACCCCTGACGTGGGCGATGCTCTCCCGGGCGGTGTCCGTGCCGCTCGTCCTGGGCCTGGTCTGCTTCCTGCCCGCGGTCGTCGCCGCCCAGCCCGGCTCGGGGGTCCGGGACACCGCCTACTGGCTGCAGCTCGTCCTCACGTGTTACGCGGGCACCCGGCTCGCCACGATGATCCTGTCCACCCGGCGGCGGCTGCTCCAGGGCGTCTTCTGGATGTTCGTGTACATCGCCATGGGTGTCGCGCCGTTCGCCCAGGTGGTGATCGGGCAGACACCGACGCCGATGGTGGGACCGCGTTCGGACCTGGTGACGGCGATCGCGATGATCCTGGTGGGGTGTACGGCCTTCGACCTGGGGGCGCTGCTGGCCTCACGCCGGCCGCTGCGGCGTCGTGCCTCCTCCCGTTCCACGGGTGGGCCGGCCGTGGCGCACCCGGTCAGGCTGCGGCTGCTGGTGCTGTTCGCGCTGCTGGCGAGCGGGTACTACGTGATCAAGCTCGGCGGGCCGGCCGTCTTCTTCTCCAGCCGCCAGGAGATCAGCGACACCGTGGCGCAGAGCGGGGTGGCCTCGGCGGAGTCGAACGTCGGCTCCGCGTTCCTGAAGGGTTTCGGCACCGTCCCGGCGCTGCTGGCGTTCCTCTTCTTCACCCGGCGCCTGGTGACCTCGCGCCGGGCGCGGCGCTCCCCTTCGACGGTGCTGGTGTGGGTGGCGCTCGCGGCGGTCAATCTGGTCGTGAACAACCCCGTATCCAACGCGCGTTACTGGTTCCTGACGGTTCTGGTGTCCCTGCTGTTCACCGCGTTCCCGAGCAGTGCGGCGATGTACCGCTCGGTGCTGGCCATGGGCGTGGTGGGCGCCCTGGTGCTGTTCCCGTACGCCGACCGCTTCCGTTACGACGACGAGGGGTACCGGCCCGTGCAGTCGGCCTCCGTCTTCGAGCCGCTGGCCACCAAGGACTACGACCAGACGGTGATGTTCGCCAACACCATCTCCTGGGTGGACACCCGGGGCCACACCTACGGCCGTCAACTCGCGGGATCCGCCCTCTTCTTCGTCCCCCGGGCGGTGTGGAGCGGGAAGCCGGAGGACACCGGGGTCCGGGTCGGCGAGTGGATGGGGATGAACATGACCAATCTGTCCGCTCCGCTGTGGACCGAGTTCTGGGTGGACTTCGGAGCGTCCGGCGTGATCGGCGGCCTGGCACTGATCGGCTACGCGGCGGCCCGTACGGACCGCAGGTACGCCCTGGCCGTCACCCGGGCGGGTCCCGGCGCGGGCAGTGTGCTGGCGGTCGCGGCGCCGCTGATCGCCGGGTACACCTTCATCCTGTTGCGCGGCCCGCTGCTCCAGGCGGCGGGGAAACTGGCGATCGGCGCCCTGTGCCTGGTGCTGATCACCACGTTCAGGGAGCAGAGGGCGGCGCGTCGGCGCTGACGGTCTCCCCCGCCGGGCTCCGGCGGCGCAGCCTGGCCACCCGGGTCCAGGTGGCGACGGCCTTGCAGAGCGAGCCGAGGCAGAGTCCCCAGGCGGCCCCGGGGACACCGCCGAGGGCGTATCCCCCGGCCATGAGCGCCACGGCGGTGAGGGAGAAGACCACCTGGATGCTCAGCGTCGTACGGGGGTCGAGCATGCGCAGGGCGAGCAGTCCGCAGGTGCCGACGGCCATCGCCGCGTACTGGCTGCCGGTCGCCGGGAGCAGGGCGGCGGCCGTGGGCCAGGTGTCGCCGAGCAGCTCACGTCCGGCCCGCTCGGGCAGCAGGGCCAGGGCGGTGGCCCAGAGGGCGGCGGTCGCGGCGAGAGCGGCGGCGAGTCCCGCGACGGCCCGGACCCGGCGCCGCTCGTCGCCGATGCGGCCGAGCAGCGGCGGGCCGAAGGACGTGGCGGAGGTGAACAGCACGTTGAGCGGCCCGAACAGTGTGGTCGCCCCGCGCAGGGCGCCTACCAGGAGCGGGCTGCCGACGGCTCCGAGGCCGAGGACGGAGAGCTGGCTGGTCGCGTTGCCGACGCCGAACTCGACGACGAAGCGCTGCCCGAGGTGGCCGCGCCTCAGCAACGGGCGCAGCAGCAGCGGGGCGCCGGCGGTCGAGCGGTGCAGCAGCGCGGCGGACAGCAGGAGGGCGGGCAGGGCGGACAGCCCCCACACCGCGATCAGCCGGGCGGGGGTGGCCCCGTATTCCTGGGCGGACAGGGCGCCGAGCACGCACACCAGTCGCAACAGGTCGGAGGCCAGGGCGAGATGGGGCCGCTGAAGGGTCGAGAAGGCGTAGCGCAGGGCGTCCTGCCCCAGCACCACCGGCAGGACGAGGCCGAGCGCCGTCAGGGCGCGGGCGGTGTCCCCAGGGATCAGCGGGCAGACGGCGGTCAGCAGAGCGCCGAGGGCCGCCGAGGCGCCGACGGTGAACACGGCAGCCGAGCGGCAGGCCCCCCGGGTGTCCTCGCCGCCACCGCGTCGGAGGACCAGGGGCTGCCCGGTGTACGCGCCGGAGACGCCCAGCAGCACCGTGAAGACGAGGTAGACCGCGGAGAAGCGGGCGAAGTCGGCCACGGTGGAGAGCCGGGCGGCGGCCACGAGCACCAGGATGTTGGTGAGCGCCGCCACGCCCTGGTCCGCGACCGAGCAGAGGATCGCGGTGCGGGCTCTCACCGGCGCGCCCCCGGGAGGGTGAACGAGCGCAGCCCCATGGTCTCGTCGGGATTCCCGGTGATCTCCGGGGCGTCCGCTCCGAGGGGCGGCCCGCCCGGCCCGCGGCCGGTGCGGCGCCGGCCGGACCTGGGCCGGCGGTCCGCGCGGCGCAGCCGGCCCCGGCCGGGGTGGAGCAGGGCGCCGAGCACCGAGCCGCCGGAGGCGCCGATGATCTCGCGGATGCGTTCCAGGTCGCTGCGGTGCACCTCGCGCGGGTCGCAGACGATCATGACGCCCTCGACCCGGTCGACGAGGGCGACCGCGTCGGCGTACGACAGGACCGGCGGGGCGAGGACGATGACCACGGTGCCGGGGCGGTCGGCCTCGGCGACGATGCGCGCGACGGACGCGGAGGTCAGGGCGCGCGGCACGTTGTCCGCGGTGGTCCCGGCCACCAGGGCGAAGGCCCCGGAGCCCGGCACGTCGACGTTGGAACGGCCACCGGCCGGCCAGCCGCGTTCGCTGTCCCCGGCGGCCCAGCGGGGTGGCCGGACCTCGTGGGCGGCCGGTCCCAGGTCACGGGCCAGGGACGGGGTACGCAGATTCGCTTCCACGAGCAGGACGTCGCGGCCCATCTCGGCGAAGGCGGCGGCCAGGTTGACCGCCGCGGCGGCCGCCTCCGCGTTGTCCCCGCGCGGGGCGGTGACGAGGAGCCGGCGCCGCTCCGCGAACGACGGGTCGTAGGCGAGCCGGAAGGCGACCGCGCGGTATTCCTCGGCGAGCCGGGAACCGCTGCGCCCGATCGCGAGCAGGCTGTCCGCGGCCGCACGTTCCCGGGGCAGCGTACCGAGCAGCGGGGCCCCCAGGGAGCGGACGAGCTCGCGGGGGGAGCGTACGGCGGGGTCGAAGACGAGGCGCACCCAGGACAGCAGCAGTCCGAGGGCGAGGCCGACGACCCCTCCGAGCCCGAGGAGCAGCGGCAGGCCGGCACCGGCGGGCTCGGTGGGGGCGACGGGCTTCTTGTTGAGGTAGCCGGGGGTGGTGTCGAGTGCCTGGAGCTCGGAGATCTTCCGGCTCAGCTCGGAGATGGAGACGATGATGTTGGCGCGGGCGCTGCCGACGTCGTCCGCGGCGTCGACCCCCGTGCGCTCCTCCAGCAGGTCGCGCTTCTCCTCCAGCGGTTCGAGCTGGGCGCGGTAGCCGTTCGCCATGGTGCCGATGCTTTCCTCGGTGCGCGCCTTGCGGTGCGCGAGGTAGGCACCGGCCAGGGCTTCGGCGCGGGACCGGGCCTCCTCGGGGGTGGCCCCGGTGTAGGCGAAGCGGAGGGTGAGGGTGTTGGGCGGGTTGGTGACCTGGAGGCCGACGAGCAGCTTCCGGGAGGTGACGTCGTCCCCCTTCTTCAACAGGGTTCCGGCGGCCAGGTCACCCACCGTGTCGCTGACCGCGGTCTGCCGTTCGGAGCCGATGTTGATGCCCTTGTCGGCGGACGCTCCGGTGGCGAAGGGGTCGGCGGTCGCGGAGCGCACCTGTACCTCGCCGGTGGCCGTGTACGTGTCGTCGCCGCTCAGGGCGAGGAAGCCCCCGCCGAGGAGACCCACGACGACGCCGCCGGCGAGCAGCAGGCGGTAGCGCAGGAGCTGGCGGAACTGGTCGCGCAGCAGCGCCGGTTCGTCCTGCTCCTCCAGGGGACGGATCTGATGCGTCATCGGCGTGCTCCCCCTTGTGTGTGCCCGCCTCGCGCGGCCTCGAGCGCCTCGGCGAGCAGGGCGTCGAAGCGGGCGAGGCCCGCCTCCCGGCTCAGGTGCTGTGCGACGTACCGCGGACCGTGCTCGCCCAGCGCGTCCGCCGCTGCCGGATCGGCGGCCAGCCGGCGTACGGCGGCGAGGAGCGCGGCCGGGTTTTCGGGGGCCACGAGGACCCCCGCGCCCGAACGGCGCACCTCGTCCGCGGTACCGCCCTCGTCGGCCACGGAGGCGACGACGGGGCGTCCCGAGACGAAGTACGAGGTGAGCTTGGACGGCACGCTCATGTCGAGCACGGAGGCCCGCTGGGTCACCGCGAGCACATCGGCGGCGGCGAGCACGTCGGTGAAGTCGTCCGCGCCGGCCGGCGGGAGGAAGTCGAGATTGGGCAGGCCCGCGGCCCGCTCCCGCAGTCCGTCCCGCTGGTTGCCGTCGCCCATCAGGACGACCCGGATGTCCGGGGCCAGCCGCGCCAGGCCGACCAGGACGTCGAGGCCCTGCTTGAGGCCCATGTTCCCGGAGTGCAGCAGTACGGGGGTGTCCCCGGGCCAGCCGAGACGGGCGCGGGTGGCGGCACGGTCGGCCGAAGGGCTCCGCACATGCGTCCAGTTGGGGACCACGCGGATGCGTCCGGGGTCCACGCCGAGGGAGGTGACCCCCTCCACGAAACTCTCGTGGATGACGCCGACGAGTGCCGCGCCGCGCAGTGCGTAACGCTCGGCCTTCGCGGCGACGGCCGCCGCCCTGTCTCCCCCTCGGATGCCGCTCTGCGCGGCGGCGGCGCCCATCAGGTCCTGGACGACGGGTATGTGCGGGACACGGTGGCGGCGCGCCAGCCGGGCGCCGATCACGCCGCCCGCGAGGCTCGGCACCTGGGAGATCACCGCGTCGAAACGGCCGGACGGCGGGGCGAGGGTCCCATGGGCGAGCACGGACGCCTCGAACGCGGCGCGCCGTAGCGCACTCTGACGGGGCGGCACGTAATGCCGTCGTCGGTGCACACGCACCCCTTCACGGCTCTCCTCCCTCCGCCACACTCCCCGGTAGCGCTCGTCCACACGCCAGGCGGGATAGTGCGGCATACCGGTCAGGACCTCGGTCCTGGCCCCCGACGCCGCCCAGTGCTCGGCGAGCTGCGTCGCGTACGGGCCGATGCCCGTCAGCTCGGGGGCGTAGTTGGTGGAGACCACGAGAAGTCTGCGATCTGCGAACGGTCGGTGATGCTCAGCAGCGGACAACGGATGATCGCCTTCCCCCCGGAACAGCCTCTCCTTTGAGCTTATCCGTTCACGGGATGCACAAGTGTTCTTCACAGTAAGGTCGTTGAACCAGTTCCACCGTGGGGGGAGAGAACGGATGGTGCAGCACAGAGTCGGTTACGCGCCAGGGGTGTACGACCTGTTCCACGTCGGCCACGTGAACATCCTGCGGCACGCCCGCAGTCAGTGCGACTACCTGGTGGCCGGGGTCGTCTCCGACGAGATGGCCGCACGGGCCAAGGGCCACAAGCCGGTGATCCCGCTGCCCGAGCGGCTGGAGATCGTCCGCAGCGTGCGCTACGTGGACGCGGCGTTCGTCGAGACCGTTCCGGACAAGGTCGAGACCTGGCAGCAGGTCCGCTTCGACGTCCTCTTCAAGGGCGACGACTGGCGGGGTACGGAGAAGGGTGAGCGCCTGGAGCGGGACTTCGCCGAGGTCGGGGTGGAGGTCGTCTACTTCCCGTACACGGTGCACACGTCCAGCACCCAGCTGCGCCGGGCACTGGACGTGCTCGTCAACCGGCCCGGAGCGCTTTCAGCTCCCTGAACCACTTACCCAGGAACGCCACGAGGAACAGGGCGTGCACCGCCGCGAGCACGGCGTACCCGGCCCGGAAGGCCCCGGGTGCGCCGAGCAGCGGGAAGACCAGGCAGAAGATCCCGTAGTCCGCCGGCAGCAGCGCCACGGCCCGGACCCTGGACACCGGAGCGGCAGGTCCCGCCGCGGCCGGTGCGGTGCGGGCCGCCGCCTTGCCGAGCTGCTCCCGCAGCAGCCCCGCGCAGAAGGTGAGCACGGCGACGAACAGAAAGCCGAGCGGCACCAGGAGCCAGCCCTCGTCGGGCAGACCGTCGTAGCGGTGGAACGAGATCAGGACGGCGCTGTGGACGAGGATCATCTTGGCGCAGTCCACGACATGGTCGAGCCACTCGCCGTCCGGTCCGCCCCGCCCGGTCAGCCGCGCGAGCTGTCCGTCGGCGGAGTCGAAGGCGAAGCCCACGGCCAGCCCGGCCCAGACGAGCGCGCCGAGCCACCAGGACGGCTCCGCGAGCGCCACGGCCGCGATCGAGACGAAGGTGAACGCCGCGCTGACCAGCGTCACCTGATTGGGCGTCATGCCGACGCGATACGCCCCCGCCGCGAGCAGCCGCCCGGCCGGCCGGTTCACGTACCGCGAGTAGAGCGAGACGCCCTTGGACGACTTCTGCGCGCCACGCAGTTCGCGCAGCACCGTACCCGTGTCTGCCATACGCCCCCCAGCGCCCGGTGGTTCCCCGCCGCATCATCGCAGAAGCGGGGCGGCAGGGGTGGGGATTCTCGTGTCGCCGGGTGCGCGGAGCCAGGCCGTCGGACCCTGACCGGCAGCGTGGCCCCCCGGCTCCGCCGAGGCGCAGCTTCCGCGGAATGCTCCTGCGCCGTACCTCTCATCGCAGTGGTCGAGGTCCGGTTTCGGCAGTGGCAGCGGTCAGAGGCTCTTCAGCGCAGCGGCGCTGGGACTGCCGACTTCTGCCGTGTACATCGCCAAGGAGAAGCCCGAGCCGGGCAGGCCGAGGGTGTGACGGTCGATTTCCAGCTCGCCCAATGTGGGATGATGCAGATTTTTTCGCACGCTGGGCATGGGGCGCACAGCGTGATTGAGCCAGCTCCTCGAAAATTCTGGATCGTTGGTCGCGAACTCGTTGATCAGCTCTGCGAGTACGTTGTCTGTGGGATGCCGAACGCTGGCGGCGCGCAATTGAGCGGCTGCCTGTCGGGAGAAATCGGTCTCCGATCCGGGCGCGCCGGTGCAGAGGGTGTCACGGAATCTCGTCGACATGCGCGTGACGTTGCGCTCGTCAGGTGTGAGACGGGAGAAGTCAGTGATCAGAGTTGCGGCCGCCGCGTTCCAAGCGACGATGTCCTGCCGGTCGTTGACGATGTAGGCAGGGATGCCATCAAGTCTGTCGAGCAGTTGTCGAGCATCCTCGGGTACGTGGTCCGACGCGCCGTCGTTCTCCGCCGGCAGCACTTGTCCGGCCAGGCGGGCCAGATGATCACGCTCTGCTTCAGTGAGCTGGAGAGCCGCCGCCAGCGCAACCAGCACCTGCGGTGAGGGCCTGGGTGCCCGTGCCCGCTCCAGTCGCTCGTAGTAGCTCACCGACACCTGCGCCAGGGCGGCTACCTCTTCGCGGCGCAGTCCGGGTGTCCGACGGGCACGCCGGCCTGGTGGATGCGTCGCTTCGGCCGGCACGTCCTCCGGTCGCAGTTCCTCGCGGCGGCGGCGGAGAAAGTCTGCGAGTTCCTGGCTGCTCACCCCTGCATCCTCACACAGGAGGGACAGCTGAGCCTCGCACTGCCGGTCCGGGGCTCAGCTGTCCGTTCCGCGCCCACACGTCCGGGGTGCACGGTGGCCTGGTCGGTTCGTCGACCACGAGGAGAAATGGTGTCCAGGACCCCTGAGGAAATATTCCGCCGCATGATCGGCCTGATGCTGGTCAAAGACATGAACGCCGTGGCAGATCTGTGGGCGCCTGACGGAATTGCGGAATTCCCTTTCGCGGCCGGGAGCTTCCCTCGCATTCTCCGCGGACGTGAAGAAGTACGCGCCTACCTCGCCCGCTACCCGGAGCTGATGGACATGCAGGAGGTGACCGCGCTTTCTGTGCGGCCCACTGACCAAACGGACACCGTCGTGGTGGAGTGGACGGCCACCGGCCGCACCGTGGCCACCTCCCGGCCCTACCGCCTGGACTACATCGTGGTTCTCACCGCCCGCGACGGGCTGATCGCTCTGTTCCGGGATTACTGGAGCCCACTGTCGGCGGCCGCCGCTGCCGGGGGGCTCGCCGGGCTGATCGACTCGCTGGAGAGGAAGGACGCCTGATGTCCGGAGTACTGGTGACCGGAGGCACCGGCAAGACCGGCAAGGCCCTGGTGCGAGAGCTCCGCAACGCGGGTGTGCCGGCTCGGGTGGCCAGCCGGACCCCGACCGCAGCCGACCCTGATGCGATCCGCTTCGACTGGAGCGACCCGACCACCTATGGACCTGCGCTCGACGGGATGGACCGGGCCTTCCTGCTTCCGCCGGTGGAGAGTGTGGACCCGCTGCCGCTGGTCGAGCCCTTCCTGCGTCAAGCGCAGCGGGCCGGCATTCAGCGCCTCGTGATGCTCGGCTCCGCCATTGTGCTGCCCAACGCACCCAGCGCTGTGGAGCTGGCCGCTCAGGTCCAGGCTCAGCCCGGAGGTGTCGTACTCCGCGCATCGGGCTTCATGCAGAACTTCCTGCGCCCGCACCCCCTGGCCGAGCGCATTCACCGACTCGGTGAGATCCGCAGCGCAGCCGGTGACGGCAAGCTGGGGTGGGTCGATGTGCGGGACATCGCGGCCAGTGCCGCCGCGCTTCTGGCCGACCTGGGGGTGGACGCGCGAAGCGACTACCTGATCACCGGGCCGCACGGGATGAGCTACCCACAGGCCGCGCGGATCATCACCGCGCAGACCGGCCGGCGGGTTCGAGTGGAGCGTATTACGGAGGAGGAGCAGGCTGCTGCATACCGTGTCGCCGGGATGCCGACCGCGTTCGCCACCGCCCTTGCCGCCGTCGAACGCGGCATCAAGGAGGGACGCGAAGACCAGGTAAGCACGGCAGTGCTCGAACTGACCGGCCGTCCGCCGCGCGCCTTTGCCGAATTCGTCGCTGATCACACGTACGAGTGGACGCAGTAGCGCACGGGCGGAGGTGAGGCTGTCCGTGCTCGGGGTGTCCGGTCCCTTGTTCAGGGCGCCGCAATGATCGCGAACCGGGCTTCCCCTGTCACGTCCGCGCCCGTCGGGCGGACGCCCGCCGAGGGCCGCACGATGTCCCGTCCCACGGTGGCTCGGAGATCATTTACGGGACAGCGCGCGGTTAGCGGTGATACGTCGGTCCGGCGATCGAGTTCCTTGCCGATGCCGGCTACGAGGAACTCGGATACAGACCGGCGGACGCGTCGTAACGCCACCGCACCGCAAGTTCAGCGGACCGGCCGGAACATTGCTGTTCGCCGGCCTGATGCCCGTTTCGTCCTCAAAACCGTCCCGGTCATGCTCGCACTGGCCGTCTCGGCCACCGTGTTGCTCCGGAACGGAGGTTGCGCCGACGGGGCCGCGGACCACGAAGGAGAGGGAGCGAACCAGGCGGGGCAGGCAGGAGCACGGGAGACCGGCGGCTCCCCGCTGACCTTCTCAACTCCGCTCGGGCCCCGCGTCCGGCTCGTGTTCCGCACCTGGTTCCGGCCCCGGCTCGGTGAGCTGCGCGTCCAGGTCGTCGAAGAGCAGCTCGCCGCGCTCGATCTGCCCCGTGCGGTACGCCGACCGCGCCACCAGGTGCGCGGCCACCGGGCCGGTCATCAGCTGGAAGAAGCCGATGAGAGCCAGCGTCGCCAGGTCCATGCCGCTGCGCAGTCTCAGTGCGACCCCGGCCAGCACCAGCAGCAGTCCGAGGGACTGCGGTTTGGTCGCCGCGTGGCTGCGCGAGAGGACGTCGGGCAGCTTCAGCATGCCGACGACCCCGAGGAGACAGATCGCGGCACCGATGAACACGAGCACCGCCCCGGCCGTGTCCGTGATCTGCAGCCAGACGTTCACTCCTGTGACTCCTTCGCCGCGGGTTTCCGGCGCGACAGCGGCTTGTCGCGTACGGCGATGAAGCGGGCGATGCCCACCGATCCGGTGAAGCCGAGAAACGCGAGCACCAGCATGATCGGGAAGTAGAACGGGTCCCGGGCGAAAGCGGACTTGGCGCCGAGGCCCGCGATGATCACCGCAGCGAGCACATCGAGGGAGAGGGCCCGGTCCAGCATGGAGGGCCCACGGCTGATCCGGACGAGCAGCAGTGCGCCCGCGACCACGACGAGAACCACCGCGGCGGTCATGAGCACCCGGTCGACCGTCTCGGGACCACTCATGACCTCTCCCCTCCGATGTCGGATCCGGGGACCGGCGGGGGCGGCCCGGACACCCGGCGGATCTCGTCCCGGGTGCCGAAGGCCCGTACCGTCAGGCCCTCCAGCTTCCAGACGGAACGCCGGGCCGCCTCCAGCTGCTCCGGCCGGTCCGCGTCCAGCACGTGCAGGAAGAGCGTGGCCGTGGCCCTGCGGACCTCGACGACGGAGCCACCCGGCACGTTCGACACGGTGACGGCGGTCGCGGCGAGCATCAGATCGCTGCGGCAGCGCAGCGGTACGCCGATGACGGCGGGCCGGTGCGGTCGGTCGGCGAAGATCTGCCGGGTGACCTGCACCCCCGAGGTGTACATGTCGTAGAGCAGATAGCCGGCGAGCCGGAGGATGCCCCAGGGGTGAAGCCGCAGCCCCAGATCGACCTGCGGCAGCGGGAACGCCAGGCAGACGACCACCGCCACGACCACGCCGGTGACGACGTTGGCCCAGGTCAGGGTGGACCACAGCAGGACCCAGATCAGGGTGAGCCAGGCGATCAGTGGAAGGTCGAGCACGCGGCGCCGACGGCCGGCGAACTCGACGCTGTACGGGGGCAGGTCGGGGTTGCGGTACGACAGGGTGATCAGGCGCCTCACCGGCCGAGCACCTCCTCCACATAGGGGCGGCGCGCGATGAGTTCGGCTGCCGAACGGTCGGTGAAGGCCGTCAGCGGACCGGCCAGGACGGTGAAGGCGAGGCCGAGCACGACGGCGCCCGCGGTGGCGGCGGTCATGGCTGCGGGCGGCCGGATCGTGGTGGTGACGGCCTGCCCCTGCAAGGTGGCGGCCGGCTGCCGGCCGGCCGGGGCACGGGGCGGCCCCACGCCTTCGTCGCCCGTACCCGGGATGCGGTCGGGTCCGGTGTCGGCATCGCCGTCGTCGCTGTCGTCGGCGGTCTCCAGGACGGTGCCGTAGGCGGCCTGGCCCGGAGGCTCCGTACGCCAGAAGGCCAGGTTCCAGATCTTGGCCATCACGTACAGGGTGAGCAGACTCGTCACGGTCGCGCCCGCGACGAGGATCCAGGCCAGGACACCGCCGTCGGCGACACCTGCCCGCATGAGCCCGAGCTTGCCGATGAAGCCGGAGAGCGGGGGGATCCCGGCGAAGTTCATCGCGGGGACGAAGAAGAGGACCGCGAGCAGCGGAGCCGCCCGGGCCAGTCCGCCGAGCCGGGTGAGCTCGTTGGTGCCGCCCCGGCGTTCGATGAGCCCCGCGACGAGGAAGAGCGTGGTCTGGACGGTGATGTGGTGGGCGACGTAGAAGATCGCGCCGCCGTACGCGTCACGGGTGGCGAGGCCGATCCCGAAGACCATGTAACCGATGTGGCTGATGAGGGTGAAGGAGAACAGCCGCTTCAGGTCGGTCTGGGCGACCGCCCCGAGGATGCCCACGATCATCGAGGCGAGGGCGACGATCATGAGCAGATCGCCGAGCCGGTTCCCGGGGAAGAGCAGGGTCTCCACCCGCAGCATGCAGTAGACGCCGACCTTCGTCAGCAGGCCCGCGAAGACGGCGGTGACGGGCGCGGGCGCGGTCGGGTAGGAGTCGGGGAGCCAGGCGGCGAGTGGGAAGACGGCGGCCTTGATGGCGAAGACGGTGAGCAGCATGGCCTGCACCAGGGTCTGCACACCGAGGGGGAGATCGGGCAGCCGGACGGCCAGCTGGGCGAGGTTGGCCGTGCCGGCGGCGGCATAGGTCATGGCGATCGCCGTCAGGAAGAGCATCGAGGAGAACAGCGAAATGATCACGTAGGTCGAGCCGGCCCGGATCCGGGGGCCGGTCCCGCCGAGCGTGAGCAGGACGAAGCTGGCGACCAGCATGATCTCGAAGCCGACGTAGAGGTTGACGAGATCGCCCGCGATGAAGGTGAGGGAGACCCCGGCGACCAGGATGAGATAGGCGGGGTGGAAGACGGCGACGGGCGTCTCCTTGTCCCGGTCCGCCATGCCCTGGCCGAGTGAGTAGACCAGGACGGCGAGGGTGACCGCCGAGGAGACCGTCAGCATCAGCCCGGCCAGCCGGTCGGCGACCAGCGTGATGCCGAGCGGCGGGGCGAAGTCGCCGAGATGGACGGAGAGGGGTCCTTGCCGGTCGGCGGCGATCATCAGGGCCACCGAGAGGCAGAGGACCACGCTGAGTACGGCGACGCTGATGAAGCGCTGGAAGCGCGCGAGCCGGGTACCGAAGGCGAGGCTCAGTCCGGTGGCACAGAGCGGCAGCAGCACCGGCAGCGGAACGAGCGCGTTCATCCGGCGGCTCCTCGGTCGTCGTTCCTGTCGTTCACGTAGTCCTCCGGGTCGGCGCCCAGCACGTCGTGCCAGAGGTCCCCGCCGGCGTCCCGGCCCCGGGCCTGCAGGGCGCGGTCGGCGCGCAGCCGGGCGCGCAGCCGGCGGTGTTCCTGGCGGTAGCGAGCGCGGTCCTGCCGGGTACGGGCGGGCTCCGCCCGGTACTCCTCACGGAGTTCGGCCCGCTGCCCCATCACCTCGGCGCGCAGGAATACGCGCCGGTCCTCCAGGTCGTCGTGGACCTCGTCCGTGCCGGTCAGCTGGTGGCTGCGGTAGGCCATGGCCAGCAGGAAGGCCGTGGTGGCAAGGGTGATGACGATGGCGGTGAGGGCGATGGCCTGAGGCAGCGGGTCGGTGATCCGGCGGTGCGGCACGCCGTAGAGGAGGGGCGCGGCACCTGCCGCACCGGTGGCCGAGAGGACCAGCAGGTTGATGCCGTTCCCCGCGATCACCGCGCCGAGCAGGATGCGGGTCAGGGGCCGGGTCAGCATGAGCATGCCGCCGACCGCGCAGAGGACGACGGCCGTGCCGAGGAGCGAGGCGCTCATGATCATCGGTTGGACTCCCCCGTCCCGGTGCCGGGCGCGGGGGCCAGTGCGCCGGCCGCCCGTTCGATCTGCCGGTCGACCTTGGCGCCCAGGGCCCGCACGATGTCCAGGACCACGCCGAGGACCAGCAGGTAGACGCCGAAGTCGAAGAGGACCGAGGTGCTCAGGTGGTAGTCACCGAACACGGGCAGGTGCCCGTGATAGGTCCAGGCGTGCAGCACCGTTCCTTCCACGAGGCCGCCCAGGGCGACCGCGGTGGACACGAACAGTCCGAGTCCGGTGAAGAGTCCGGGCTGCAGCGGCGCGGCCTCCGCGAGCTCGAACCGGCCGCCCGCCAGGTAGCGGGTGATGAGGGCGAGCCCCGCCACGAGTCCGGCGACGAAGCCGCCGCCCGGCATGTTCTCCGCGCAGAACAGCAGATACAGGGAGAGCACCAGGATGGGGTGGAAGAGCAGCCGGGCGACCACCTCGAAGACGACGGACCGGTGCTCGGGCGCCAGGGTGGATCCGGCGGCCAGCCAGCTGCGTTCGGGCGCGTTGTCGTCGCCCTGCGGCAGGCCGGTCAGCCGTCCGGTCGAGAGCGTCCAGGCGGTCTCCCCCCGGAGCTCCTGCCTGTTCATGGACGTCTCGCTGCGGCGGTGCAGATAGATGAGGCTGGTCACCCCGATCGCCGCCGCCGCGAGGACCGCGGACTCCCCCATCGTGTCCCAGGCCCGCAGATCGACCAGGATGGTGGCCACCACGTCCTTGAGTCCGTGATGGGCGACCTCCTCGATCATCGCCGCGCCCGCCGGCTCCGCGACACGTGCGGCGCCCGCCACCCAGAGGGCCACACCGACCGTCGCCGCGGCGGCCAGCGCCGCCGGGATCCGCAGCGCCCGCCGCCAGGTACCGATCGACTCCTCGAAACGCACCGGCATCCGGCGCAGGACCAGCACGAACACGATCATCGACACGGTCTCCACGCAGAACTGGGTGAGCGCCAGGTCGGGCGCGCCCTGGACGACGAAGAGCAGCGCCGCCCCGTAACCGGTCAGTCCCGCCAGGACGACGGCCTTCATCCGGCGGCTGACGGTCAGGCAGGACAGGGCGGCCGCACAGGTCAGCAGGGCCACCGCGCCCTGGAGCGGGACATCCCACACCCGGGGGGCGACCGCTCCTTCCCAGGGGCGGTCCGTGACCAGGACCGCCAGCTGACCGGCCAGCATCACCATCAGGGTGATGGCCAGGTAGCCCGACAGGGAGCCGCGCTGGACGAAGCCGGTGATCTGGAGGGCGACCCGTTCCAGGCCGAGCAGGAGGTGCCCGAAGACGCTGTCCGCGGTGGGCCAGGCGACGCGCCGGGAGATCCGGGTGACCGTCGCGCGCCCCCCGAAGAGCACGGCGCCGCCCGCCCAGGTCAGGGCGGACAGCAGCAGCACCATGCCGAAGCCGTGCCAGAGCGCGAGGTGGTAGGGGTGGGCGGGGGCGGCGAACGCGTCGGCGTACGCGGCGAACAGACGGTCCGTCCAGCCGACGCCGGGGCCGAGCACCAGCCCGGCGAAGGCGAGTACGGCGGGCGGGGCCAGGAGGGCGGCGCCGACGCGGTGGACGGGGGTGTCGGCGACGCCGGGCTTGCGTGCGAACGCCCCCCATACGAAGCGGAGGGTGTAGGCGACGGTCAGCACGGAGCCGACGACGGTGACGGTCAGGACCCAGCGGTCCGCGGTGTCGCCGTGCAGCAGCGCGTCGAAGGCGGCCTCCTTCGCGGCGAACCCGAGGAACGGCGGCAGGGCTGCCATGGACGCGGCGGCGAGCACCGCGACCGCGCAGACGTACGGCATGGTGCGGCCCAGGCCGGAGAGCTGCCGCAGGTCCCGGGTGCCGGCCGCGTGGTCCACGATGCCGGTGACGAGGAACAGCGCGGCCTTGAACAGGCCGTGCCCCAGGATCATCACGCCGGCGGCGAGCGCGGCGTCCCGGTTCCCCGCCCCGGCGAGCACGGTGAGAAAGCCGAGCTGGCTGACGGTGCCGTAGGCGAGGACGAGCTTCAGGTCGTTCAGGCGCAGGGCGCGCCAGCCTCCGAGGAGCATGGTCGCTCCCCCCAGCACCAGGACGACCGGCCGCCAGACGGGGACGTCGGCGAAGGCGGGGGCGAGCCGCGCCACCAGGTAGACACCGGCCTTGACCATGGCCGCGGCGTGCAGGTAGGCGCTGACGGGGGTGGGCGCGGCCATGGCGTTCGGCAGCCATAGGCTGAACGGCCAGATCGCCGACTTCGACAGGGCCCCGCACAGCACGAGGACGACGGCCACGGACACGGCGAGGGTCGGCTCCGGCGGGTCGGCGACGATCGCGGAGATCCGGTAGGTGCCCGCCGCCTCACCGAGGATCAGGAAGCCGACCAGCATGGCGAGTCCGCCCAGCGTGGTGACGGTGAGCGCCTGGAGGGCGGAGCGGCGGTTCTTCTTGCGTTCGCTGCCGTGCCCGATCAGCAGGTACGAGAAGACGGTGGTCAGTTCCCAGAAGACGTAGAGGGAGATCAGGTCGTCCGCGAGGACGAGCGCGAGCATGGCGCCGGCGAAGGCCAGCAGGTTCCCGGCGAAGGAGGCCAGTCGGGGCGCGTCGTCCGTGAAGTAGGACGCGCAGTACAGCAGGACGAGCGCACCCACCCCGGCCGCGAGCAGCACCATCAACTCGGCGAGCGCGTCCAGGCGCAGGGCGACCGACACGTCGTACGTACCGATCCACTCCCAGGACCAGGTCGCCGCCCGGCCGGTCTCGGTGCCTGTCCACTCGGTGACCGCCCACACCGTGGTGGCCGCGGGAGGCAACGCGAGCACGACGAAGGCGTACCGGCCGAGCCGCCGCACCAGCGGTGCCGCGCATGCCGCCAGGACGAAGTGGCAGAGGACGAGGGCGATCACGACGGGGGATCCGGAACAAAGGGCACCGAATACAGATATATCCCCTGGCGCGGTTCACCCGTCCGGCGCGCCGCGAGGCGACCGGCCCGCTGGTTCCGGTCCGCGCCGTTCGTCGTCGGTGCTCGTCCCGCTGTGGTCACAGAACCGCGTCTGCCCGCTTCGCCCGTGGTCACACGGCATGACGTGGGACCCTTCCCGCACGGCAGCCCCCGGCCGCTTCCCCGCCCGGAGCACCCGGTCGGCGTTCAGGGGCAGGTGCAGGGGTTCGTCGGGGACCTCGTCGGGCATTCCGCGACCGTCCTCGGCGCGGCGCGGGTGTCCGCGCGCATCGTCACACACGGTGAAGCCGTCACCGTCGGGAGACCTGTTCACGGCACCTGGAGGCTGTCCGGTCATCGCCGTCGCCTCCCCGCACGCCGCGGAACGTATGTGTGCGTCCTGCGTCTTCACTCTCGCTCCGGAGCGTGCACGCCGCGACCTGGGCACGGCGGGCATCACCGACTTTTCGACAGGCAGGCATGCGCACCGCGTGCACGGGCCGTGCTGTCCCTATGAGGGCCGCTTTCTCTTCCGGACGCGGAGGACGACGTCGCGGCCGCCCTCGCCGTACGGGAGGACCGTCGGCGGCGCCCGGGGTGTGGATCGCTCCCGCCGGACTGTACGAGGAGACACAGCACCCTCTGGAACGCCTCGAACTCGCCCCGTACGTCGACCTGTTCCGAGGGGAACACGTCGGCTTCGCCGCGACGGACGAGTCCGTGGCGCGCTGGTGGGACCTGGACGCGATCGCCCGGCTCCACCTCGACTTCCTGGAGCAGCAGGAGCCGGTGCTGCGGTCCTGGGAGGCGCGGCCCGAGGGGGCCGCGCCCGAACCGGAGGAGGCCTACCGGGACTACCTCCGCGCGCTGGACGCCTGGCGGCAGCTGCCGTACGCGGACCCGGGGCTGCCCGGGGACCTGCTGCCGGGAGACCGGCCGGGCGGGCGCTCGGCAGAGGTGTTCGGGCAGCTGCACGACCGACTGCGGGACACAGGAGCCCGGTTCGTCCGCGAAAGCCCCTGATCCTCCCGCCGAAATCGGGGTGACCCGAGGCCGTGCGGGCGACAGGATGAAGCATGACCTGGACCTTCACCGATGACGTCGACCACTTCCTGGACGCGGCCGGGGCGTCCCTGGCCGCCCGGCCCGCCGAGAACACCCTGCTGCTGACCGTCACCGCCACGCTGCGGGACAGCGGGCCGCAGGCGTACGGCGTGGAGCCGCCGGTGCTGGGCTGGTGGCGCGGGGCGGACGGTGAGGTGGCCGGTGCGCTGGTGCGCACTCCGCCGTTCCTGCCGCTCCTGGGAACGGCGTCCGCCGAGGCGGTCGGTGCCCTGGCCGACGCGCTGCCGCTGCCGGGCGTCAACGCGGACCGCGACACCGCCCGGGCCCTGGCCTCCCGGTGGCCACGCCACCGGGTCGACGAGGAACACCGGCTGTACCGGCTGGGCACCTTGGTGCCGCCCTCCCCCGCACCCCCGGGCCGGCCCCGGACCGCCACCCCCGCCGACCGGCCGCTGCTGGTCGGCTGGATCCGCGCCTTCGGTGCGGAGACCGGCCAGTCGGGCGACCGGGCCGAGCGGATCGTGGACGAGCGCACGGCGCACGGCGGGCTGACGCTCTGGGAGACGGATGGGGAGCCGGTGTCGATGGCGGGCGTCTCGCGCAGGATCGCGGGCACGGTGCGGGTGGCGACCGTCTACACACCGCCGGAGCACCGGGGCAGGGGCTACGCGGCAGCGGTGACGGCGGAGGTCAGCCGCGTGGCGCGGGAGGAGGGCGCCAGGGAGGTGCTGCTCTTCACGGACCTCGCTCATCCGACGAGTAACGGCGTGTACCGGCGCATCGGTTACGAAGCGGTCGGCGACCGGCTGCTGATCACCGCGGAGCCGGAGTGACGGCGGGGGCCGGGGCCGCACCGGCCGAGCAGACGTGGCTGATAGCCGCGAACGTCGTGCGGTGGCGGCGCTACGGGGAGGGCGGCCAGGAACTGCGGCCCGGCACCAAGTCCTGTCGGGGCGGCTCCAAGGTGTACGTGATCGGGACCTACCCGGGGGTGGCTCACGAACAGCTGACCACGATCGGACGCGGGCGCCATACCGGCACGTACATCACGATCGACATGTCGTTGCGCAATCTGCACACCTTCCGGGCCGTGCCGGTCCACAGCCCGGCCGTACTGCGGCTGTACGAGGAGGCGGGCCTGGGCGGATGCCGGACGAACCGTCAGGACACCGAGGAGTTCGCCGCCTTCCTCGGCCGGCTGTCCGTCGAGTACCGCACCACCTGGTGGGCCGCCCCGCATCCCGTGCCGTGCCGCTGCCACGAGTGCCTGACACTCAGTTCAGTGTGAGCCGGGGCCTCGGACCGTCGGTGCGGCCGGTCGGCGGGGTACGGCTGCCCGCGCGGTACGGGAGCGGCCAGGAGACGCCCGGCCCGGCGTAGCCCTGCTCGGCCGCCGCGTGCAGCGTCCGGTGCGGGTCGTACAGATGAGGGCGGGCCAGGGCGCAGAGGTCGGCGCGGCCTGCGAGCAGCAGCGAATGGACGTCGGCCGGTGGAGACGTCGATGGCGTCCGCGCCGTGGGCGGCGAAGGCGCGGGCGGTCGTCAGGGCGTCCTCGTCGCTCATGCCGCCCCGCGCCCGGTCCGTGGCCGAGATCCGTACGGTCATGGGCCGGTCCTCGGGCCATACGGCGCGGACCGCGTCGAAGACCTCCAGGATCCGCAGCGGGCGGCCCGCAGGGCGGCCTCGGTGAACCGCTCCCGGACCGCGTCCATCCCGGTCCGGTCCAGCTCCTGCGGGATCTGGCTGACCCCGTGCGCGTACGGGAGCGGCGAGGCCGCGCTGACCGGCCGGTCGCCCTCGCCCAGGGGCTGGTTCCTGGGTGGCGGCGTCCATCTCCACTGATGCGGCGAGCGGCATGTCGAGCTCGGCGGTGAGCAGCGCCTTCGTCCGGGCGAGGGCCGGAGCGGGCCCGTCGGCGAGCCGGATCCGGGTGGCGTGGCCGAGACCGACGACGCGGGGCAGGAGGCAGGCGGCGCCCATGTCGCGGCCGGACAGGCAGACGGCGGCGACCCGGAAGCCGGCGGCGAGGGCGAGGACCGCCCCGGCCCCGGCTGCCACACCGTGGACGGCGGCGATGACGGGGAAGGGGCACTCCCGCAGGGCCCGTACGACCTGCCCGGTCATCCGGTTGAAGTCCAGGAGTTGCGCGGTGTCCATCGCGAAGGTGGCGCCGATGATCTCGTCGACATCACCGCCGGAACAGAACCCGCGCCCTCACCGGCGAGCACGAGAGCACGAGAGCACGCACGGAGCGTTCACGGGAGAGCTCGGCGAGGAGATCGCGCAGATCGGCGTAGGCGCCGAAGGTGAGTGCGTTGACCTTCTCGGGACGGGCGAGCGTGACGGTTGCCACGCCGTCGCCGGTCGTCAGGCGCAGGTACTGCCGGCGCTCGGTGCGCGCGGCGGAGCCGGTGAACGCGCTCATGGAAGGCCCTCCAGCCGTCGGGCTGCTGCTGATGCCTTCGGGGCTATCACTCATCTGTGACGTCCGTCATGAGTGCGCGATAACATGACGCCCCCCACTGTGGCGAAGGTCCCTTTTGCACCTGTCGACCGCCCCTATGTCTGAGGCGTCGGGCTTCGTATGGTTGAGCGCAGGAAGTCCTGGTACAGACCCGTACCCTCCGGTAACGGAGGACGCGGTCCCGGGCGCAGCCGCCCTGGAACGCACGTCCCCCGCCGGATGCCTCGCTCCCGAACGGAAACCTCCGCCTTGCCGCCCGACGTCCCCGCGCACCCTCCGCCCTCCTGGCGCATCGCCCTGCCGCACTCCACGGCCGCGGTGCCCATCGCCCGCGCTCTCGTCCGTGCGGCGCTGGCGGACCTCGACGTGCCCGCGGACAGCGACACCGCCGAACTGCTGACCGCCGAGCTGGTCGCCAACGCCGTGGAGCACACCGACGGCTCGGGACCGATCGAGCTGGTGGTCGAGCTCCTGGCGTCCGGCTGCCAGGTGGAGGTCCACGACCACGATCCGGGGCCGCCAGGCGACCTGTCCCGCCTGCTGCCCGGCCGCACGGCGGACCCGTGGCAGGAGCACGGCCGCGGGCTGCTCCTCATACGCGCCCTGAGCTCCGCCTGTGGTCACCGCCCCACGGAACACGGCAAGGCGGTCTGGTTCACCCTGCGCTCGGTCCTGAAGCCGCCCGACCCTGCGGCTCCCCGGGGCTGACGAGCCGGGAGCGGCTGCGGCCGTATCCCGCGTAGACCAGGGCGCCCACCGCCAGGAAGACCACGAACTGCACCCAGGTCGTCCAGCCCGTCCCGTACATCAGGTACAGACAGAAACCGACGCCCAGGATCGGGCTGAGCGGGTAGAGCGGCACCCGGAACGAGCGCTTCAGCTCCGGGTTGCGGCGACGCAGCGCGATGACGGCGACATTGACCACGGCCATGGTGGCGAGCGTGCCGATGGTCGTCAGGTTCACGACGACGTCGAGGGACGAGAACGCGGCCGGGACCGCGAAGACGGCGGCGACGATCCAGGTGTTGGCGACCGGGGTGCGGGTCTTCGGCGACACCCGCTCGAAGACCCGGGGGATCAGCCCGTCGCGGGACATGGACATCAGGATCCGGGTCTGGCCGTACATCACCGCGAGGACGACGGACGCGATGGCGACGACCGCGCCGAAGGCGACGATCCCGCCGCCGACGCTCGACTCGGTGACCCTGTCCACGACCAGTGAGAGCGCGGCGGGCTTGTCGGACACGGCGTCCGCGCCCAGCGCGCCGATGGCACCGAGGGCGACCGCGCAGTAGAGCAGCGTCACCAGACCGATGCATATCATGATCGCGACCGGGATGTCGCGCCGCGGGTTCCTGACCTCCTCACCGGCGGTGGTGATGGCGTCGAAGCCGATGTACGAGAAGAACGCCACCGACGCGCCGGCCGTGACCCCGGCCATCCCGTGCGGCGCGAAGGGCGAGAGGTGACCGTCCTGGAACGCGGTGAAGGCGATCGCGCAGAACGCGATGAGGATGCCGATCTTCAGCACCGCCATCGCCGCCGTGGCCCCCGCGCTCTCCCTGATGCCACGCACCAGCAGGGCGGCCGCCATCATGACCACGACGACCGCCGGCAGGTTGATCACACCACCGTCGCCGGGTCCGGAGGACAGCGCCGCCGGCAGGTTCCAGCCGATGAGGCTGTCCAGCAGTTCGTTGACGTACTGGCTCCACCCGACCGCGACGGCGGAGACCGAGACGCCGTACTCCAGCAGCAGGCACCAGCCGACGAGGAACGCGACCCGCTCCCCGAGCGTGGCGTACGCGAAGGAGTAGGAACTGCCGGAGACGGGGATGGCGCCGCCCAGCTCGGCGAAGGAGAAGGCGGTGAAGATGCAGGTGACGGCGGCGAGGACGAACGACACCACCACGGCGGGGCCCGCTTCGGCGACGCTGTCGGACAGCCCCACGAAGATCCCGGTGCCGACGATCGCCCCTACTCCGAAGCACACGAGCTGGAACAGCCCCATGGTGCGCCGCAGGCCGTGCCCTTCCAGGTCGGCTCCGGATTCGGCGAGCAGCAGATCAGGGCTCTTGATCCGCGCACCCGTGGTGCGTGAGGGGATTTGCGGGATGCGGGACGCGGGTCTCATGGGGGACGTGGTCTCTTCTCCGGTGGGGCGGGGGAATGAGCCGTGGGGGGCTCGCACCTGGCATGCGCTCCGGACCGGGCACATGAAAAGGGGTCCGGACGTGCGAGCCCGAACCCCACCAAGTAGCACCATCGTAGCCACTTGTACGCATGTTCACCCAATCGGGCGCATTTTCATGCGGACTGCCGCCTCCTGCGGACTGCTCATACAGCCTGGGCGTCGCCTGCCAGTGTGGCGACGAGCACCGCCTTGATCGTGTGCATCCGGTTCTCGGCCTCGTCGAAGACGACCGAGTGGGGAGACTCGAAGACCTCGTCGGTGACCTCCAGCTCCGACAGGCCGTGCCGCTCGTGGATCTCCCTGCCCACCTTCGTGCCGAGGTCGTGGAAGGCCGGGAGGCAGTGCAGGAACTTCACGTCGTCGTTGCCCGTGGCCCGCAGGACGTCCATGGTCACGGAGTAGGGCGCGAGGGAAGCGATGCGTTCGTCCCAGACCTCCTTGGGCTCACCCATGGAGACCCAGACGTCGGTGACGACGAAGTCCGCGCCCCGGACGCCCTCGGTGACGTCCTCGGTGAGGGTGATGCGCGCGCCACTGGACTCCGCGAGCGCGCGGGCCCGGTCCACGACCTCCTGCACCGGCCAGTAGGCGGCGGGCGCGACGATCCGGACGTCCATGCCGAGCAGGGCTCCGGTGACGAGGTAGGAGTTGCCCATGTTGAAGCGGGCGTCGCCCAGGTAGGCGAAGGTGATCTCGTTCAGGGGCTTCGCGCTGTGCTCGGTCATCGTGAGGACGTCGGCGAGCATCTGCGTGGGGTGCCAGTCATCGGTGAGTCCGTTGAAGACCGGCACACCGCCGTACGCCGCCAGCTCCTCGACGGCCTGCTGACTGTCGCCCCGGTACTCGATGGCGTCGAACATCCGGCCGAGCACCCGGGCGGTGTCCTTCACCGACTCCTTGTGTCCCATCTGGGAGCCGGAAGGGTCCAGGTACGTCGTGGACGCCCCCTGGTCGGCGGCGGCCACCTCGAACGCGCAACGGGTCCGCGTCGAGGTCTTCTCGAAGATCAGCGCGATGTTCTTGCCGCGCAGCCGCTGCACCTCCTCGCCCGCCTTCTTGGCGGCCTTCAGCTCGGCGGACAGGGCGATCAGGCCGCGGAACTCCTCGGCCGTGAAGTCCAACTCCTTGAGGAAATGGCGGCCTGTGAGGTCTATGGCCATGGTGACTGCTCCTGGGTCAGGCTGAGGGCGTGCTGCGATATTCCTGGAAGTCTATACGAGGTACCGCATCACTATACAGCGACTCGTATCCCCTCACACGGGATCGCGCACCACGGGGCAGCTCATGCAGCGCGGGCCGCCCCGCCCCCGGCCCAGCTCGCTGCCCCGGATCTCGATGACCTCGATGCCTTCCTTGCGCAGATAGGTGTTGGTGGTGGCGTTGCGCTCGTACGCGACGACGACGCCGGGCTCCACGGCCAGCACGTTGCAGCCGTCGTCCCACTGCTCCCGCTCGGCGGCGTGCACGTCCTGGGTGGCGGTGAGCACCCGGATCGTGTCCAGGCCGAGCGCGGCGGCGATGGCCCGGTGCATGTGCTCCGGAGGGTGATCGGTGACCTTCAGTTCACGTGGGCCGGCGCCGGGCTCGATCGTGTAGGAACGGAGCATGCCGAGTCCGGCGTACTGGGTGAAGGTGTCCCCGTCGATCATCGTCATGACCGTGTCGAGGTGCATGAACGCCCGGCGCTTGGGCATGTCGAGCGCCACGATCGTCCGGGCCGACCCTGCGTCGAAGAGTCCTCTGGCCAGCATCTCCACGGCCTGGGGAGTCGTGCGTTCGCTCATCCCGATGAGGACGGCGCCACGGCCGATGACGAGGACGTCGCCTCCCTCGATGGTGGACGGATAGTCGTCCTGGCCCTCCGACCAGTGGTGGAAGACGCCCGCCTCGGGACCGGTGAAGAGGGGGTGGTACCGGTAGATCGCCTCGAAGTGCACGGTCTCGCGCTGTCGGGCCGGCCAGCGCATCGCGTTGATGGACACACCGTCGTAGATCCATGCGGAGGTGTCGCGGGTGAAGATGTGGTTGGGCAGGGGGTTGAGCAGGAAATCGTCCAGGTCCATGACGTGGAAGCGGACGGAGGTCGGTTCGGCGTGCCGTTCCAGGAACTCCCGCTTCGTCATCCCGCCGACCAGGGCCTCGGCCAGCTCCGCGGCGGGCAGTTCCTCGAAGGCGGCGCGCAGATGCTCGGTGGCGAGCGGGCCGTACTCCTTCTCCGCGAAGACCCGGTCGAGGACGAGCCGCCGCGCCACCGGGATGCCGAGTGCCTCCCGGAGCAGCTCGCCGAAGAGATGCACCTCCACACCCCGGTCACGCAGCACGTCGGCGAAACCGTCGTGCTCCTCCCTGGCGCGGCGCACCCACAGGACGTCGTCGAACAGGAGCGCGTCCTTGTTGCTGGGGGTGAGCCGCTTCAGCTCCAGATCGGGGCGGTGCAGGATGACGCGGCGCAGCCGCCCGGCCTCGGAATCGACATGGAATCCCATGCCTTCATCCTCACCGCGCGGGACGCCGTTCACCCTGCGAACCGCCAGCCGATTCCGGTCAGTCGCTACAGCCGGGGGTCGACGGGCTCCGACTCGAGGGCGAGCACCGCGAAGACCGCCTCGTGGATCCGCCACAGCGGCTCCCCGCCGGCCAGCCGGTCGAGCGCCTCGAGGCCGAGGGCGTACTCCCGGAGGGCCAGCGACCGTTTGTGGCCGAGGAAGCGGGAACGCAGCCGCTCCAGGTTCTCCGGCCGCGTGTACTCGGGACCGTAGATGATCCGCAGGTACTCCCGGCCGCGCACCTTGATGCCCGGCTGGACGAGCCTGTCCTTCGCGTCCCGGACGAGGGCGCCGAGCGGCTTGACGACCATGCCCTCGCCGCCACGGCCGGTCATCTCCAGCCACCAGGCGATGCCGGAGCGCACGGAGGCCTCGTCACCCGTGTCGACGACGAGGCGCCGGGTGACCTGGAGCAGACCGGTCGGGTCGTGCTCGACGAGCCGGTCCAGCCACGCCAGCTGCTCGTCGTGCGGTACGGAGGCGAGCGAACGGCCCTGCACCGCGAGGATCTGGAACGGCGCGAGCCGGACACCGTCGAGCCCTTCGGTGCTCCAGCAGTAGCGACGGTAGGCCTCGGTGAAGGCGGCGGCATCCGCGGCGCGCCCCTGCTGGCGGCCGGCCAGCGCCCCGACGTCGACACCGCGGGCGGCGGCCACGGCCAGGGCCTCCTCCGCCACGGGCAGGACCGCGCCGGCGGCCGCACCCACCGCCGCGTACTGCGAGCGCAGCAGCCCGGCGGCCTTGAGGGACCAGGGCATCAGCTCGGCGTCGAGCACCACCCAGTCGGTGTCCCACTCCTCCCAGAGTCCGGCGGCGGTGACGGCCGTGCGCAGCCGGCCGAGGATCACCTCGGTGAGTGCCGTGTCGTCCAGGAACGGCCGCCCGGTGCGGGTGTGCAGGGCGCCGGTGGGGCCGTCGGTGCCGAAGCGCTCGCGGGCCGTGTCCGCGTCGCGGCAGACCAGCGCCACCGCGCGCGAGCCCATGTGCTTCTCCTCGCAGACGACCTTGGTGACGCCGTCCGCGCGGTACTGCGCGAACGCCTCGGCCGGATGCTCCAGGAAGCCCTCCTCGTGGGAGGTCGCGGTGGGGGCCATGGTCGGCGGGAGGTAGGTCAGCAGCCTGGGGTCGACGGCGAAGCGGCTCATGACCTCGAGCGCCGCCGCCGCGTTCTCCTCGCGCACCGCGACACGGCCCATGTGCCGGGTCTCCACGATGCGGCGGCCCTGCACATCGGCGAGGTCGAGCGGCCGGCCCTCCCGGCCTCCGGGAGCCTCGGTGGTCAGCGGCTTCACCGGCTCGTACCAGACGCGCTCGGCCGGTACGTCGACGATCTCACGCTCCGGCCAGCGCAGTGCGGTCATCTTCCCGCCGAAGACCGCCCCGGTGTCCAGGCAGAGGGTGTTGTTCACCCAGGAGGCGGTGGGCACCGGTGTGTGGCCGTAGACCACCGCGGCGCTGCCCCGGTACTCCTCGGCCCACGGGTAGCGCACGGGCAGACCGAACTCGTCGGTCTCCCCGGTCGTGTCCCCGTACAGCGCGTGCGACCGGACCCGCCCGGACGTGCGCCCGTGGTACTTCTCGGGCAGCCCCGCGTGGCAGACGACCAGCTTGCCCTCGTCCAGGACGTAGTGGCTGACCAGTCCGTCGATGAACTCCGCGACCTGCTTGCGGAACTCCGGGTGCTCGGCGTCCTCCCGCTCCAGCTGCTCGACGGTCTCGGCGAGACCGTGACTGTGCTGGACCTTGCGCCCCTTGAGGTAACGGCCGAGTTTGTTCTCGTGGTTGCCGGGGACGCACAACGCGTCGCCGGACGCCACCATGGACATGACGCGGCGCAGCACACCGGGACTGTCGGGGCCACGGTCCACGAGGTCGCCCACGAACACGGCGGTACGCCCCTCGGGGTGGGCTCCGTCCTTGTAGCCCAGCGTGCCGAGCAGGGTGTCCAGCTCGGAGCTGCAGCCGTGGATGTCGCCGATGATGTCGAAGGGGCCGGTGAGGTGCCGCAGGTCGTTGTAGCGGCGCTCCAGGACGACTTCGGCGGTGTCGGCCTCCTCCTCGGTGTGCAGGACGTGCACCTTGCGGAAGCCCTCACGCTCCAGACCGCGCAGTGAACGGCGCAGCTCACGGCGGTGTCGCTGGACGACGTGGCGGGGCATGCCGGCACGGTCGGGGCGGGTGGCGTTGCGTGCCTGGCAGAGCTCTTCCGGAAGGTCCAGCACGATGGCGATGGGCAGCACGTCGTGCTGCCGGGCCAGCTGGACGAGCTGTTTACGGCTCTCCGCCTGCACGTTGGTGGCGTCGACGACGGTGAGCCGGCCGGCGGCGAGGCGCTTGCCCACGATGTAGTGCAGGACGTCGAAGGCGTCCCGGCTGGCGCTCTGGTCGTTCTCGTCGTCGGCGACGAGGCCCCGGCAGAAGTCCGAGGAGACGATCTCGGTCGGCTTGAAGTGCTTGCGCGCGAAGGTGGACTTGCCCGATCCGCTGGCGCCGATGAGCACGACGAGGGACAGGTCGGTCACCGGCAGCGTGCGAGAGGTGCTGGTCATGCGGCTTTCGCCTCCTTCGTCGTCTCCTGGGCGGTGGTCATCGTGAACACGGCCATCTGTGTGGGCGGCCCCACCTCGGGGTCCTCAGGTCCCACGGGCACGAACGCCACCGTGTATCCGTGGCGTCCGGCCACCTGCCCCGCCCAGTCCCGGAATTCCTCCCTGGTCCACTCGAAGCGGTGGTCGCCGTGGCGTACGTGCCCGGCGGGGAGCGTCTCCCAGCGGACGTTGTACTCGACGTTGGGCGTCGTCACCAGCACGGTCCTCGGTCGCGCGGAGCCGAACACGGCGTACTCCAGGGCGGGGAGCCGCGGCAGGTCGAGGTGCTCGATCACCTCGCTCAGCACGGCGGCGTCGTATCCCTTCAGCTGCTTGTCGGTATAGGTGAGCGCGCCCTGGCGGAGGGTGACCCGCCCGGCCTGCCGCTCGCCCATCCGGTCCAGCTTCAGCCGGCGTGCCGCGACCGTCAGGGCCCGCATCGACACATCGACCCCGACGATCTCCGTGAAGCGCACGTCCTTGAGCAGGGCCTGCACCAACTGGCCCTGTCCGCAGCCCAGGTCGAGCACCCGGGCCGCCCCGGCGGCGCGCAGTGCCTCCAGGACCGCCGCGCGGCGCTGCTCGGCGAGCGGGACCGGCTTCTCCTCCGTGTCCGTGGTCTCGTCCACCGCGTTGTCGACGCTCTCCACCTCGAGGTCGTCCGACTCCGCCAGCCGAACCAGCTCGAGCCGCTCCATCGCCTGCCGCGTGAGCCCCCAGCGACGCGAGAGGTAACGGCTGGTGATCAGCTTCTGCTCGGGGTGGCCGGCCAGCCAGCCCTCGCCGGCCCGGAGCAGCTTGTCCACCTCATCGGGTGCGACCCAGTAGTGCTTGGCGTCGTCGAGCACCGGCAGCAGCACATACAGCTGGCGCAGTGCGTCCGCGAGCCGCAACTCCCCCTCCAGCAGCAGCCGTACGTAGCGCGAGTCTCCCCACTCTGGGAACTGCTCGTCCAGCGGGACGGCCACGGCCTCCACCCGTGTCCAGCCGAGCGGCGCGAAGAGCTTGTGCACCAGCTCCGCACCACCGCGTGCGGGCAGCGCGGGCACCTCGATCCGCAGAGGAAGCGGCTCCCCCACCCGCTCGGGCATCGCCCGGCACGCCCCGTTCAGCGCGGACTTGAACACCGTCGTCATCGCGACCGAGAGCAGCGACGACGCCGCGTACGGCCGGTCGTTGACGTACTGCGCGAGCGCCGCGTCGGGGGCTCCGCCCCGGCCCTTGCCGCGCCTCACCAGTGCCACCGGATCCACCTCCAGCAGCAACGCTGCCGTACAGCGCTCCGCGGATGCCTCGGGGTAGAAGACATGGGCGGTGCCGTGCGAGGTCGAGAACGTCTGCGCCTTCTCGGGATGCTTGTGCAGCAGGTAACCGAGATCGGTGGCGGGACGCTCAGGGGTGCCGGTCGTGCTGATGGTCAGGAACACATGTCCGAGTATGGTCCGGTGGTCGGTCTCCTACCAGGCATTTTCACGCTTCCGTCGCCTCAAGACGCGCTGCCAGCGCCGCGATCTCGGACGGGCCGACCCGGCAGCAGCCACCGACCAGCCGGGCGCCCGCCCGCTGCCAGTCCCGCACCCTGCCCGGTTCGAACGTGCCTCTCCCGGCCCAGCCCCGGCCCTCGGCGTCCCATTCCTCCCCGCTGTTCGGATAGACGACGACGGGCTTGCCGGCCGCCGCGGCCGCCACCTCCACCGCACGGTCCGCGTCGGCGGGATCACAGCAGTTGACCCCGACGGCGACCACCTGGTCGATGCCGGCGACGAGGCCGAACGCCTCCGCCAGGGGCTGCCCGGCCCTGGTCCGGTCTCCCGCCACGCTGTACGAGAGCCAGACCGGCACCCCGAGGTCCTGAACCACGCGCAGCAGTGCCTCGGCCTCGTCGATGTCCGGCACCGTCTCCAGGGCCAGCACGTCGGGGTCCGCCGCGGCCAGCGCCTCCGCCCGGGGCCGGTGGAAGCGCGCCAGCTCGCGGACGGTCAGCCCGTACCGGCCGCGGTACTCGCTGCCGTCCGCGAGCATCGCCCCGTACGGTCCGACCGAGGCGGCGACCCAGAGCTCCCGCCCCGCCACCGCTCCGGCGCGGCGCGCCGCCTCCACGCTGCCGGCCATCAACTCCGCCGCCCGGGCCCGTCCGATCCCGCGCCGCGCGAACCCTTCGAAGGTCGCCTGATAGCTGGCGGTGATGAGCACCTGCGCGCCCGCCCGCGCGTAGGCGGTGTGGGCGGCCTCGATCTGCTGGGGCGCGTCGCTCAGCAGCCGGGCCGACCACAGGGCGTCGGACAGATCGCAGCCCTGCGCCTCCAGTTGGTTGGAGAGCCCTCCGTCCAGCAGTACGGTGCCCTCGGCGAGCGCGTCTCCGAGCGTACGGCGGGGCGGGATGTCCGGTGTCCGGGCGGAGTGCACAGGTGCTCCTTCGAAGTAGGCCGAATCATGTCGGTCCCGCGCTCAAGCGGTCCCGAGGGTCACGCGGTTCCCGTCAGCCCAGTTGCGACTGGACCCGCGACGAGATCAGTTCCAGATGGTCCAGGTCGTCCAGGTCCAGCACCTGGAGGTAGATGCGGGACGAGCCGATGGCTGCGAAGCGGCCGATCTTCTCGACCACCTCGTCGGGTGTGCCCGCCAGCCCGTTCGCCTTGATCTCCTCGACCTCCCGCCCGATCACCCCCGCGCGCCGGGCCACCTCCGCGTCGTTCTTCCCGACGCAGACCACCAGAGCGTTGGAATAGACCAGATCGTCAGGGGCCCGGCCGGCCGTCACGGCCGCGTCCCTGACCCGGCCGAACTGCTTCTCGCTGTCCTCGATGGACGCGAAGGGGATGTTGAACTCGTCCGCGTACCGCGCGGCCAGCCGCGGGGTACGGACGGCGCCGTGGCCGCCGATCAGGACCGGCACCTTCGCCTGGGCGGGCTTCGGCAACGCCGGCGAGTCGGTGAGCTGGTAGTACGTCCCGTCGTAGCTGAACGTCTTACCCGTCTCGGTCTCCCACAGGCCGGTGACGATCGCCAGCTGCTCCTCCAGCCGGCCGAACTTCTCCTTGGGGAACGGGATGCCGTACGCCTTGTGCTCCTCCTCGAACCACCCGGCCCCCAGGCCCAGCTCGACCCGGCCACCGGACATCTGGTCGACCTGGGCGACCTGGATGGCCAGCACCCCGGGCAGACGGAACGTGCCCGCGGTCATCAGCGTGCCGAGGCGGATCCGCTTGGTCTCGCGGGCCAGGCCGGCCAGGGTGATCCAGGCGTCGGTCGGGCCGGGCAGCCCGTCCCCGGAGCCCATGCGCAGATAGTGGTCCGACCGGTAGAAGGCGTCGAAGCCCAGGTCCTCGGTGGCCTTGGCGACGGTGAGCAGAGTGTCGTAGCTGGCCCCTTGCTGGGGCTCGGTGAAGATTCGAAGATCCATGCCTCCATCCTGCACCTTCGAAAACCGCCGCGCCCCGACCCCCTGCCCTCTTCCCCACGCCGGGCGGCCCGGCACTCCCCGGGTGACCGGCTCACGGCTGGCCGGCGACGAAACCCGCCGGCCCGTGGATCACTCCGAACGGACCGTCGTGCTCCAGGTGCGCCACGTGCTCGCGCTCGTGTTCCCGCTCCTGCTCGGCGAGGCGTCTCAGCATGCCGTGGATCCGGTCCACCGATTCGTCGACGGCGTCTATCGCCTCGATGCACTGCCAGTAGAGCGCTTCCTCCTCCGTGCCGCACGCGACGCCCACCAGCGCGATGCCCGCCTCACCGAGAAGCAGCGCGAGGGCAGCCAACGCCCGTGGCACGTCCACCACTTCGGTGAGCTGCGACGCCCGCACACCTCCGGCCGGAACCATCGGGTGGTCGAGCACGGCGCTGCCCAGGGCGGAGGTCTCGCTGAGCTCGCAGGCCTCCGTCCGTAACTCCGCCGGTCCTCCTCTCGCCAACTGCCCGCCGACCGCCCGGGCGAGTGCCTGGGCCTGCCATGCCTCCGCCATCACGGCCGGCGCTCCCCGGCTCTCCGCCAGCGCGCTCCGTCCCGCCGCGATCAGTCGCTCCGCTTCCATGCGATTCCCCCGTCGCCGAGACCATCCATGTGAAAACCCGCTCACCTCTTCATTACCCACAGTGAGGGTGATGGCACACGAAAGCCAGAGGAAATCGGAAATCTGTGGACAGGAAGTCGATTGTGTATAAGTTGATCACTCCGAAGAGTGACGGCCCGGCGACTCAATGCTCCCCGGCGCCGGGAAGCGTGCCTCATTCCGGTCGATCTTGGCCGCCAGCGCCGCCAACGCGTCGATGCCCAGGACCTCGCAGAACTGCAGCAGATACGCCAGGACGTCCGCGACCTCGTCCGTCACACGGAACGCCGTGTCGGGGTCCTCCATCACCCGCGCCGACTGCTCCGGCGTCAGCCACTGGAAGATCTCCTGGAGTTCGGAGGCCTCCACGCTCAGTGCCGCGCAGAGGTTCTTCGGCGTGTGGTACGGCTCCCAGGCCCGGGACGCCGCGAAGTCGGCGAGCCGCCGCTGCAGTTGTGCTACATCCAGTTCCGTCACGGTGCCAGGTCTACCACTGTCACACCGGCCGTCCCGCGGGCCGCCGCCGCGGTCGTCTCACCGACCGTCCCCAGCAGGCGCATGTGCCCGCCCGCGCAGATCGACGCCGCCAGCGCCAGCAGCTCTCCGGCCTGCCGCGCGTCCAGGCACCGGTCGAGCCCGTCGGCCAGCACGGTGAGGGCCTGCATGGCCGACAGCACCTCCGCCGCTGGGTCCACCACCAGGACATGGGGGCCGGTCAGCAGCACGAGCGCGAAGGCGAGATAGCGGAGTTCGCCGTCACCGAGACGCCCGATGGGTGTGCTGCGGCCCGGGCCCCGGCCTGCCAGGGCGCGCACGGTCCCGTCCTCCAGGCGCTCGACGGTCAGCCCCGTCACCCGTCCCGCGCACCCGGCGTCCGCGCCCGCGACCAACCGGGCGTGCCGCTGCGCGCATTGACTGAGGGTGCGGTACAGGACCTCCGCGAGGTTGTCGCAGCACGAGGTCAGCCGCCCTTCCCCGACCGGCACCGCCGCACGCATCCGCCCCGGCTGCGGATCGCAGACGAAGGCCGAGCGCAGCGCCACGACCACCTGCTCCGCGGCGGCCAGCACCCTCAACTGTCCCTCGGTCGTCCCCGCGACCCGCAACGGCAGCAGCGCCGTGCCGAGCCGGTCGTCGGGGAGCGGGGCCCGCGTCACCGGCACCGCCCCGGCCGTGTGCCAGGCAGCCTGGACGGAGGCACGGCGCGGATCCCGCAGCGCGGTGCTCAGCAAGGTCTCACCGCAGTCCGTCAACCGCTCGCCGACGATACGGAGCGAGGGCTCGGCCTGCACGGCGAGATCCAGTCTCACCGGGCCGGCCGGGCCCTCCACCGTGCAGCCGAGCCTGAATCCGCGCCGCCCCTGCGCGTCGGCCCCGGCCCCTTCGGGCACCCAGGCCGCCGGGTCGGGGAAGACGTCCTCCAGAACGTCACCGGCGGCCAGCCGCGCCAGCGCCTCGTACCCGCGCAGGGCTGTCGACTTCCCGCTGCCGCTGCCTCCGGAGAGCAGCGTGAGCGGCCCGAGCGGGATGACGGCGCGGCGGTGGGAGGCGAAGGCGTCGAGCCGGAGTTCACCGACGAAAGGCCGGGCGGGGCGGGCCGCGCAGGACGGCCGCCCCGAGGAGATCACAGTCATGAACGGACCGTACGCACGCCCGTGAGCGGCGAACCGTTCCGCCCGCACGACCTTCCTACGATTGAGGTACGCCCGCCGCTGTGACCCCCTCGACCTCCATGCCGACCGGCGCGAGCAGGAAGACGTTGCGGTCCACCCGGTGCATCCCGCTGCCGAGCCCGAAGACCACGCCGCTGCTGAAGTCCAGGATCCGCTTGGCCACATCGTTCTCGGCGCCGGTCAGGTCCAGCAGGACCGGGATCTGCGCCACCAGGTACTCGGCCACCTCGCGCGCGTCCGCGAACACCTGGACCCGCAGAACGACCAGGCGCCGCTGCTCTGCCGACTCCCGCTGCTCCGGGACCGTCCTGTGGTCGACCCGGGAGGGCCATTCGTTACGGCCCCTCAGGGGTACGACCTGGGCGAGCCCTTCCCATTGTTCGTCGGTGGCGTCGTACCTGTCGTACCTGTCGTACCTGTCGTACCTGCTCACAGAACCACCCCGTCCGTATGCCGGTTGGCTGTGCGCCGGCTGCGCTCGCTGTTCATCGGGCAATTCTCTCGCCCCTCACCCGTTCGGCGTACCACCGACACGGATCGGAACGTGATCGACGTCGTCCGGTGCGCCCGCGCCGCCGGGTCAGGGGAGCGTGTCGAGCGGTGTGAAACGCACCGGGAGATGCGCCGGGGCACGGTGGAAGGGGCCCGGCCGCCAGACCAGCGCGCCTGGCTCGACGGCCAGTTCCAGGTCGCAGAGCTGACTGGTGAGCTGTTCGATCGCGGTCATCGCCATCAGCAGGGCGGGCTGCTTGGCCGGGCAGCGGTGCGGCCCCGTCGACCACGCCAGATGGGCACCGTCGCCGGAGCGCACCGCGGGATCCGAAGTGGAGGGAGGCGACTGCGTGTTGGCGGCGGCGAAGGAGACCAGCAGCAACTGTCCGGCGCGCAGCGGAACTCCGTGGAACTCGGTGTCGTGGCGTGGGAAGTGCGCCCCCATGTTGGCCAGGGGAGGATCGCGCCAGAGCACGTCGTCGATGGCCTCGTGCGCGGTCATCGCGCCACCGTGCAGGGATCTTCCGTAGCCGGTGTCGCTCAGCATGCGCAGCAGGGCGTTGCCGATCAGATTGGTCGTGGGGTCGTGGCCCGCGCTCATGATGAGTGTGATCTGGCGCACGGCCTCGTCGTCGTCGAGACCCGCCGGATGCTCGAGCAGGTAGGTGGTGAGGTCGCGGCCGGGCCGGACCCGCCGTGCCGCGACCAGGTCGGTGACGACGCCGACGAGGTCGTCGTACGCGGCCGCCGCGTCCCCCTCGGAGTTCATCATCCCGCCGACGCCCCGGACCACCCGGTCGGCGTCCTCCGGCGCCACGCCGAGGGAGGCGGTGAAGACGTGCAGGGGGAGCCTGCGGGCGTACTGGGATATGAGGTCAACCGTGCCGGTGGCCGAGAACGCGGCGATGAGCCGCTGCGCGACCCGGGCGACCTCCGCCCGCAACAGGTGGGGTTCGATCAGGGCGAGGGTGTCGTTGATGGCGTCGCGGTAGCGGGCGTGGACGGCGCCGTCGGTGAAGGCCGCGGTGGGCCGGTGGCCGAGCACCGGCAGGACCGGCGAGTCGGCCGGTACGCCCGCCTGCCAGGCGCGTGGGTCCTTGGTGAAGGTCTCGGTGTCCCGCAGCAGGTCGACGGCCGCGTGGTAGTCGGTGACCAGCAGCGCGTCGACGTCCGGGGCGATGCGCACCCTGGCCAGCGGCCCCTGGGCCCGCAGCCTCCGGTAGTGGTCGTGCGGGTCGGCGGCGAAGCCGGCGCCGTACAGCGCGAGCGGCTCGAGCACCGAGGGGGCGGCGCCGGGTGACGTGCCGGGCACGGGAGGGGTCATGAGGTTTCCTGGGACGGGGGCAGACGGGTCAGCGCGTGCTCGGCGAGGGCTATCAGGGCGTCGATGCTGCCCCGGCGTTCGCGGGCGTCGCACTGCACCAGCGGGGTGCGGGGATCGAGATCGAGGTGCTTGCGCAGGACCTCGTCGGCGTGGGCGGGGGCGTCGGGGAACCGGTTCACGGCGACGGCGTACGGCAGTCCCTGTTCCTCCACCATGTCCATGACGGCGAAGGAGTCCTCGAGCCGGCGGGTGTCGACCATGACGAGGGCACCGAGCGCACCGCGCGCGATGTCCGCCCAGAGCGGGAAGAAGCGCTCCTGGCCCGGGGTGCCGAACATGTAGAGCACCAGGTCGTCCTGGACGGTCAGCCGCCCGAAGTCGACGGCGACCGTGGTCGTGGTCTTCTCCGGAAGACCGGCGGTGTCGTCGAGTCCCGTACTGGACTGCGTCATCGCCTCTTCCGTGTGCAGGGTCGGGATCTCCGACAGAGTACGGATCAGGGTCGTCTTGCCCACGCCGAAGGGACCCGTGACGACGAGTTTCATCAGGGTCTCGGCGGCACTCGGCAGATAGCCGATGACGCCCCGGTCAGTGGAGGGAACGGAGTCCAACGAGCAGCCTCTCGACGAGCGACCGGTCGATCTCACCGGCGCTGGGGATCGGTGGTCGAGCGTGCAGATGTCCTGCGGCCACGAGGTCCGTGGCCAGGAAGACCGTGGCGCTGACCGGGAGGTCCAGATGGGCAGCGCATTCGACGACGGTGAGGGCCCCCGGTTCCAGGAGCTCACACAGCCTGCGCTGCTCCGAACCGCTGTCCGGCGGCAGGGCCGCGTCCGCGCGGATGAGCACGGCGAGCCGGTCGAGCGCGGGACCCGTGGGCGTGGAACGGCCACCGGTGACCAGGTAGGCGGGGATCAGGCGGCGGCCTGGGCCTGGGGTCATGGCCGGGTGGCAGCGTCCGGTTGGCGGGTGGGGGCGTGCATGGCCCTGGTCAGCGCGGTGACCTGCACCTGCATCTGGTAGGCGATGTTCCCCAGATGGGCGTCGGGGGCCGCGAACAGGGCCAGCGTGGTGTTCTTGCCGGCCGGTACGACGACGGCGAAACCCAGATCGGACTCCACGACCGTCTGGGCCAGGCGCGGCGACTCGGCCTCGGTGAAGGCGGTGGTGAAGGCGCGGGCGGCCGCGTGCAGGGTCGCGGTCATCGCGGCGACACGCTCGGCGGACGCACGGTCCAGGCCGGGCGACGCGCCTTCGACGAGCCCGTCGCCGGTGGCGACCACGGCGTGCTGTACGCCGGGCAGCTCCAGCAAGGGGGTCAGCACCCAGGCGAGGTCACCGGCGGTGGGGGTGGTGCTCACGTCTCGTCGTCTCCTTGGTCGTCCGATGGGGATGCTGAGGGTGCCGGGGGCCCGGGCGCCTTCCTGCCGCTGAGGGTGCCCTCCTGGAGGGCGGCCCAGGCAGCTCCGGCCTGCTCGGGTGTACGGAGCGCGGGCTCCTCCGCCTCCTGCTGCGGATCCGTCGACGTCTGCGGGGCGGCCGTCCGGGGGGATCTGCGCCGCCGGGTGGGCAGTTCCACCGGGCCCGTCCCTCCTCGGACTGCGGGGACGCCGAGGGCCGGGGGCACGTCAGGTGCGGCGGGCACGGCGGGTTCGGCAGTCACGGCGGGTGCGGCAGTCACGGCGGGTGCGGGCGAGGGGCTTTCGGCCCCGGCCCCCCGTGCGTGCACCGGCTTCGGCGCGAGCACGGACAGCGTCCGGTCGTCGTCCATCACGGTCAGCAGATGGGTTGGGATACGCAGCATCGTGCGCATCCCCCCGTACGGCGACGGCTCGATGTGGCAGCTGAAGCCGTACCGCGCGATGAGCCGCCCCACCACGGCGAAGCCGGTCTGCGGCGGGTCCCCCAGCTCGGTGAGCAGTACCTCGGAGGGACCGGCCAGCAGGGCCCGGGCCCGCTTCAGCGCGTCGTCGTCCATGCCGATCCCGGCGTCGTCGACCAGGATCAGGGCCCCGCGCCCGGCGGTCTGCTGGACCGTCACCGGCACCTCGGTGTCCGGGTGCGAGTACGCCGTCGCGTTGGCCAGCAGCTCGGCGAGCGCGATCGCGAGGGGTTCGGCGGCCCGGGCGACCAGGGCGAGCCGCTCCTGGCGCAGATGGTTGGCGACCTTGATCCGCTCGTATCCCGCGACCCGGGACTGGGCGCCGAGCACGACCTCGACGAGCGAGGAGTTCTGCCGGGCGAGTCCCGGCCAGGCATCGCAGAGCACGGCCGTGGCCTGGGTGCGGCGCAGCGCCAGTTCGTTACGGAAGTCGAGCTGCAGGATCCGCGGGTCGTCGTACTCGTGCTGGAGTTCCTGCAGCAGGTGCTGCGACTGGTTGAGCAGCGACTGGATCTTGGCCGAGGTGCCGCGCATGGCCGCGCGCGCTGCCGCGTCCACGCGCCGGCGTTCCTCGAGAACCGCCGTGCGCGCGGCCTGCACGGCCTCGGTCAGCAGACGTGCGGCGTCACCCTCGATCTCCGCGGCCTCCCGCAGCCCGGGAACGGGTGCGGTCCGGTGGGAGAGAGCGATCGCCGCGGCGGGTATCCGCTTCTGGGCGAGCTGGCGGATCTCCTCGGTGAGGGCGAGAGTGCGGGCCTCGGCCGCCTTGGCCTGACGCTCGATCAGCTCCACGCGCGCGGAGGCCGCGTACGCGTCCCGCGTGGCCTGCTGCATGCGGGCGACCGACCACAGCGCCCCGGCGACGGCGATCAGGGCCACGATCCATGCCACCACGGTGTCACCACGTCCCTGTGGTCGGGGCCTGGGTGCCGTTCCGCAGCGTGCCGCGCGGCGGCACGGGGAGCCCTCGGCCGGCCAGGCCACAGGCCCACTTCGCCGGCGACCAGGCGCACGGCCCCTCGCCGAGGTCCACGACGTCCCCACCCCTGATCGGCATGGGCCGATTATGCCGACCGCGCGTTCGAACTCGGCCACTCCGCACACCCTCTGGCGTGAAACAGACCCTCGCCCGGGCCACCCACCACCCGTGGGTGACCGCCCGGGGTTGCCGCAGATCCACCCGACAGGGGATTTCCTGCCTGATGTACGGGGATATCGTCCGCCGGCTTCGCGCCGTACGCCGGATACCCACACGGCGATGACAGAACCGGATTGCGCCGACTACTCGCCGAGCTTGGCCGAAAACCGCCGCTGCACACAGCGGAGAGGCGGAACCAGTTTGCTTGTTCCTGCTCGATTACCCCGACTAACATGCAAAATTGAACACGTGGGCATCGATTTCACCCAGCCCCACCCCACCAGAGGCGAACAGCAGCGGAAGCGGAGTGCGGACATGTCGCATGTCGAGACCGAGACAGCCGGCCAGCCGGAGTGCTGGCGCCGCGCCGCGGAGGTCGCCGTCGACCGGAAGGGCGCGCTGCCCGCCACCGGTGAGCGCATCGCCGTCGTCGGCTGCGGGACGTCGTACTACATGGCGCAGGCGTACGCCTCGCTCCGTGAGGCCTCCGGACAGGGCGAGTCGGACGCGTACGCGGCCTCGGAGTTCCCCTTCGGGCGGGCGTACGACCGGGTCGTCGCGCTGACGCGTTCGGGCACCACGACCGAGGTGCTCGGTCTGCTGACCCGGCTGCGGGGGGCCGTCCGGACCGTCGCCGTGACCGCCGACCCGCACACCCCCGTGACGGCCGCCGCCGACGACGTGGTCGTTCTCGACTTCGCCGACGAACGGTCCGTGGTCCAGACGAGGTTCGCGACCACCGCGCTGACCCTGTTCCGCGCCCATCTCGGGATGCACACCGAAGACGTCGTACGCGACGCCGAGACCGCCCTGGCGGAGCCGCTGCCCGAAGGGCTCCTGGACTGCTCCCAGTTCAGCTTCCTGGGGCGCGGCTGGACGGTCGGGCTCGCCAACGAGGCGGCGCTCAAGATGAAGGAGGCGTCCCTGTCCTGGACCGAGTCGTACCCGGCGATGGAATACCGCCACGGCCCCATCAGCATCGCCACGGCCGGTACCGCGACCTGGATGTTCGGCACCGCTCCGGAGGGACTACGGGAGCAGGTGCTGGCGACCGGAGCCCGTTGGGTGGAGAGCGGCCTGGACCCGCTGGCCGACCTGGTCCGGGTCCAGCGGCTGGCGATCGCCCGTGCGGCGGCCCGTGGCCTCGATCCCGACCTGCCGCGCCATCTGACCCGCTCCGTGGTGCTCGACGCGGCAACGGGGGCCTGAAACCGTCAGGGCGTGCCGCGTACCGGGCCGGCGAGCAGCCCGGTACGCGGCCGTGACCGTGGTGCGGGTCAGGCCTCCTCGAAGTAGGCGTCCAGCGCCTCGTCGAGCTCCGCCGTCCACGTCTTCAGGTCGCTGCGGGCGCCCGCCTCGACCTCGGCGTTGAACCACCGACGGCTCGACAGGTGGACGGTCACGGTGAACCGGCGCCCGAAGCGGCCGGTCCTGACCTCGACCGCGCCGATCTCGGACCAGTCGAACTCCGCCTCCTGGTCGTCGAGCCGGAAGCGGACGCCCTCGGCGTCCGCCCTGATCGATCCGCGCCGGTCGCTGACCTCGAAGACGGGGCCGTCCCCGTCGTCGGCGCCCCCGCGCACGGCCTCGGCATCCGGTGTCACGCTGTCGTCGGGGGCCGCGCCGCCGTCCGCGACCGCGTCGTCGGCGGCCGTGGAATCGTCCACGGCCTCCTCGGCCGCCCCCTCGGCGGGCACGTCCACGCCCTCGGGATCCCGGTCGCCTTCGGGCTCCGCCCTCTCCGCTTCCGCCTCCGTCCGCGCGGGGGCAGGGGCCGTCAGGCCGGGGATGTACGCCGGGTCTGTCCCCGCGGCGAACTCGGGCTTGGTCTTCGAATCTATGCGCTGCTCCACGGCGGGCAGTATGGACGACGAACCTGTACGAGACCAGTCACCCGGGTTCGAACCGGCCTGTCGCCGGTGCGCCGGCCTCCGTGACTCGACGACGCGGCCTCCCTTCGGGAACGACTGACGGGTGGTACGGGTTCCGCCGAACCCGTACCACCCGTCAGCCCTGTCCCTCCGTCACACGCCCGTGCGCCGGCGGTCCCGCCTCGGCGAGGACTCAGTAGGCCCCGAAGACGTTGTCGATCGAGCCGTACTTGTCCGCGGCGTAGTTGCACGCCGCCGTGATGTTGGCGACCGGGTCGTAGCTGTCCGTCGACGTACCGGGCACGTGGTAGGCCTGGAACGTCGGGTCGATGACCTGCAGCAGGCCCTTGGACGGGATGCCCGCGGCGGCGTTGGAGTCCCAGTTGTTGATGGCCATCGGGTCGCCGGCGGACTCGCGGATGATGTTGCGGTGGATGCCGTCGTAGCTGCCGGGGATGCCCTGCTCGGCCATGATGGCCAGCGACTCCTTGATCCAGCCGTCGAGGTCGTTCGTGTACGTCGCCGGCTCGGCGGCGGGAACGGCTTCGGCGGCGGGAACGGCTTCGGCGGCGGGGGTGCTCGTACGCTCCGAGCGGTCGGCGCGGTCAGCGCTCTCCTCGGCCCGGTCGGACGAGGCGGAGGCCTTGGATTCGGCCTTGTCGGCCTTGTCCGCCGACTTGTTCTCGGCCTTGGCGTCGAGGGTCAGCTGAAGACCGGGGTGAATCAGGTCGGGGTTTCCACCGACGACCTTCTGATTGTCCTCGTACAGGGCCTTCCAGCCGCCGCTCACGGAATGCTCGCGGGCGATCTTGGCAAGGGTGTCGCCCACGACCACGGAATAGGTGGCGGTCTCGGACTTCTGCGCAGTAATTCCCTTTCCGGATACGGCAGTCGACGTCGCCGCCTTTTCGACGGCGACCGGCTGGGCCGGGGCGGCGAAGGCGCCGGTCGCACCGATCACGGGGAGGGCCAGGGCGGCTCCACCCGTGCTCACGGCGATGATGCCGCGGGTCAGCGAACTGGTCCTGAAACGACGGTGCTTACCATTTTCGGGCATGCTGAATTCCTCTCCGTCGCCTGCGAAGTGAGCTGTCGGGTTCGAGCTGGAGATGCCCGGCCGCACGCGAATGCGACTTCACCCCGAGCCGCTCCGGAAACCGGATCGGCGCTTACTTGGGTCCCCCGCTCCTGCCGTACGAAGAAGTGGTCGGGTCACCGGGCGGCGGCAGGATTCGGCGTTCCGTCCGGAGTGATGGCGACCGTAGGCGAGAAATAGGGAAAGGAACAAGCCTGGCGCGGTGATCACAATTCATTGGCAAGATCAATTCACGGGAATTCATGTAATCCACCCCACATCGCGCCCACCCTTCCCGTTGGCACAGAAGGGAACCGACTGCCGAGCCCTCGCGTCCGGGGCGCATGAGGTGACCCTGGTCACGGAGTCCGATTCGGGCGATTTGCTCCCGAGCGAAGGGGTCAGGTCGCACGAAATGGCCTTTTATGGATTACGGGATTAATTTAAAAAATGAGATCAAATCGGGCATACGGCTCATGGGTGAAGGCGCCGGGCATGCCGAGAGCGTCCGCGTGGAACCGATCCGGCCATGACCGACAGCCCGTACGCCTCGACCCCACGGATCACCGTCCTGCCCGTTCAGCCCGGGGACCCGCCCTTCCGCATCGTGGAGATCGACGGCGAGGTGGTCGGCAGCGCGACCGCCATGACGGACGTACTGATCGCTGCCGCGGCCGCCGGGATTCCGGTCCATGACCTCGACGACCCGGCGGCCGTCCGGTGGGTGGGGGGCGGGAAGCTCAGCTGGAAGCCCCGCTGAGCGGCCGTCCGGACGCACCACGACACAGGGAGGACGCACCACGACGGAGCAGTGGCCCGCAGCAGCCCGTAAGGGTCTGCTGCGGGCCACTGCGGGCCGAGGGGCCCGTCCCTCCGTGGATCCCGGTCGTCCGCCTCGCGTCAGTCCTGGATCATGATGGCGAGTGCCGGGCACACGGCCGCGGCCTGCTGGACGTCGTCGGCCCGGTCCGAGGACGGCTCGGGGTCGAGCAGTACGGCGATGCCGTCGTCATCCTGGTCGAACACGTCGGCGGCGGCGACCACACATTGTCCGGACGCCACGCACTTGTCCTGGTCGAGGATCACTTTCATGAAGACTCCTTCGTCGTCGGTGCCGTGGTGAGACAGGTGGGGAGGTGAGAGGTCACCAGGCCACGGGCAGTTCGTAGACGCCGTAGACGGCCCCGTCGTGTTTGAACGACAGCTCCTCCAGTGGGGCGTCCAGGCGCAGTGTGGGGATGCGCCGGTAGAGGGTGCTGTAGACGACCTGCAGTTCCATGCGCGCCAACGGCTGACCGAGGCACTGGTGCACTCCGAAACCGAAGGCCACATGGCGCCGGGCGTCGCGCCGGAGATCGAGCCGGTCGGGGTCGGCGAAGACCTCCGGGTCACGGTTGCCGATGTCGTTGGGCACGATGATCCCGTCGCCCGCCCGGATGACCTCGCCGCCCATCTCGATGTCCTCCAGAGCCACGCGACGGCGGCCCCCGTGGGTGATGTTGAGATAGCGCAGCAGCTCCTCGACGGCACCGGCGACCACCTTGGGGTCCTCGGTGTCACGCAGCAGGGCGAGCTGGCCGGGGTGTTCGAGTAGGGCGAGGGTACCCAGAGCGATCATGTTCGCGGTGGTCTCATGTCCGGCGAGCAGCAGCAGGACGCCCATCTCGGCCGCCTCGCGGCGGGAGAGTTCGCCCCCCTCGACCCGGGTACCGAGTCCTGACAGGAGGTCGTCCGCGGGCCGGGCGATCTTGTGGCCCATCAGCTCGTCCAGATATCCGATCAGATTGCCGTGGGCCTCGGCCCGTACCTCTGGAGCCGCGCTGCGGCTGATGAGGGTCTTGCTGTTCTCCTGGAAGAAGTCGTGGTCGGCGTACGGCACTCCGAGCAGTTCGCAGATGACGAGCGACGGAACCGGAAGGGCGAATGCCTGGACGAGGTCGGCCTGCGGGGGCCCCGCCAGCATGTCGTCTATCAGGCCGTCCACGATCTTCTGGACGGCGGGGCGCATCGCCTCGACCCGCTTGATCGTGAAGGGTGCCGTCACCATCCGCCGCTGGCGGGCGTGTTCGGGGTCGTCCATCAGGATGAAGCTGAAGCTCGCCCCCTTCACCGGTGCCGAACTGGGATAGCCGGGCCGGGTGACATCGGCGCTGATCCTCGGGTCGGCGAGGATCGCGCGCTGATCGGCGTAATGAGTCACCAGCCAGGGCGTGGTCCCGTCCCACAGGGTGACTTTCCCGAGCGACCCCTGTTCCTGCTCGGCCCTCAGGGTGGGCGGCGGGTCGAACGGGCAGCCCGTCGCGCGGGACATGGGCCATTCCGGGGCCGTGGCCGTGTGTGCTTGTTCCGTGCCTGTCGTGCTGGTCATCGCTTCCTCACTTCGTCGTGCGGTGGGGGTGACGTGCCGTCGGCCGCTGTCATGGCGCGGACGGTTCGAGGGGCGGGACCGGACCGCCGATCTCCTGGCGGCGCAGCCGCGCCTGCTTGGGCATGTTCCAGCCGAGGACTCCGGTGACCATGCCGTCGCGCTCGTAGCGGACGACGAAACGTCCGCTCGTGGGGTGGCCGTCCACGACGGTCACCCCGGCGTCCGGGCCGAGCCGGCCGTGGGCCTGGATCCGGGCGTCGAACTGGTCGGTCCAGAAATAGGGCACGGGGGTGTAGGGCCGGTCGGCGCCGAGGATGTTGTCCGCGACGGCGAGCGCCTGCTCGGTGGCGTTCGTGCGGTTCTCCAGCCGCATGGGGACGTCGAACAGTTCGTGGTGCCAGGCCGCCACGTCCCCGACGGCGTAGATTCCCTCCGCCGCCCGGCACCGGGAGTCGCAGACGAGGCCGTTGTCGATGCGCAGCCCACTGCCCGTCAGCCATCCCGTGGCGGGCTCGCCCCCTATCGCGACGACGACCACATCGGCGGGGAGCACCTCTTCCGTGTCCAGACGCACTCCGGTCACCCGTCCCCGGGCGGCGGTCAGCCCGGTGACCGCGTGGCCCAGCCGCAGGGTCACCCCGTGCCCGGTGTGCAGTGCGGCGAGCAGGTCCGACACCACGGGACCGAACTGGTCCAGCATGGGCGCCGGCCGAGGCCCTGCCAGGTTGACGTCCAGCCCCATGGAACGTGCGGTGGCGGCGATCTCGGAGCCCAGCACACCTTCCCCGACCACGACGAGCCGCCGCGCCGTCAGAAGCCCTTCCCTCAGGGCGAGAGCGTCGTCGAGCGTCCGCAGTACGTGGACGCCTTCGGCGTCCGGCTGCCCGGGCAGGGTCCTGGGCCGCAGTCCGGTGGCGACGACGACGGCGTCGGCGCTCAGTTCGCGGCCCGACTCGGTGCGTACCGTACGGCTGCCCGGATCGAGGCCGGCCGCCGGGTCGCCGAGGAGGAATGCGGCGTCCAGGGCCGCCAGCGTTCCGGGCGTCCGCAGATGAGCGGTGTCAGGGGTTCTGCTGCCGGACAGCACGTGCTTGGACAGGGGCGGACGGTCGTACGGCGGGTGCCGCTCGGCGCCCAGCAGCGTCAGCTCGCCCTGGTAGCCCTTGCGGCGCAGTGCCTCCGCTGTGGTCAGCCCGGCGGCGGACGCGCCGACCACGAGTACGCGGGAGGGGGTCATGGTGCGTACCTCTGTTCTCGGCCCCGGCAGCCCGGACGCGGGCGCCGGAGCGCAGGTGGAGGGGGTGGCGGGTGGGGCGTCCGGAGGGCCGTCAGCGGCAGGGTGTGACCGGTGCCATCCAGAGCCCGACGACGGCGTCGATCAGACCGGTGGCGGTGTCGTGCCAGGTCGCGCGGGGCGTGGAGGTGTTCCCGGCGAGGGCACGTTCGCGCTCCGCGCAGGTGTGGAGGATCAGGTTGCGCGACATGTCGGCCCGCTCGACGTGGACGTCGGCCGGCAGGTCGGGCAGGCACCGGTTCAGCCCTTCGAGGGTCTGCAGCGTCGGCGGGCAGGCGAGCGACTCCTCGGCCATGATGTCCCGCAGCGCCGGGTCGGTCATGACCTGGGCGCAGAACCGTGCGAACCAGGTGGGGCTGCCCAGCGTGGCCAGGTGCTCGGTGGTGGGTCGCACCAGGCAGGCCACCCACTCCCCTATGTCCGTGGGGTCCTCGATGCGGTCCAGCAGACGGGCACGGGCCTCCTCGATCTGCCGGCTGTGCTTCCGGGTGATCGCCCGCACCAGGTCGGCCTTCGTCCCGAAGTGATAGCCGACGGCGGCGTTGTTGCCCTGTTGCGCGGCCTCGCTGACCCGGCGGTTGGACACCGCGTAGACGCCGCGCTCGGCGAACAGCCGCTCCGCGGCGTGCAGGATCCGCTCCCTGGTCTCGCTGACCTGCTCGGCCCGCGCCGTACGTTCCATTCACCGTCTCCTCGGTCGAGGGGGTCTCGGAGCGTCCAGGCAAGCCGCTGCCAACTCATCAGTCAAGCAACTGATTTAAGAATGGCCGAGATGCTCACACGTCCACCACAGGAGGTCGCCGGAGCCCCGGCACCCGTGCCACCTGCGGCGATCAGCCTGCGGTCGGCAGCGGTCCGGCTTCCGGCGCCTGTTGCCCCCGCATGGCCTGTCGGCTCCGGGAACCTGGGCGCACGGCTCCGCGAGACCCCGGAATTGGCGCAAAGCCGCTGCGGCGCGCACCTGCCCGGGAAACGTCCCGCGCGGCACATCCGGCATCGCATCTGCGAGGAAGAAGAACGTGAGAACGTTGTAAATACGAGTGTGATCCCCCTATCGTGTCGCATATGCAGTCCTACACCATCGGCCAGGCGGCACGTCTCCTCGGCGTGAGCCCGGACACCGCCCGCCGCTGGGCCGACGCCGGCAGGGTCGCGACCCATCGCGACGAGGGCGGGCGCCGTCTCATCGACGGCCGTGACCTGGCCGCCTTCTCGATCGAGGTCGCCCAGGCCGGCCCCGGCGAGGACGAGGTCCCCTACACCTCCGCGCGCAACGCCTTCCCGGGCATCGTCACCGCGGTGAAGCTCGGTGACGTCGCGGCCCAGGTCGAGATCCAGGCCGGCCCGCACCGCCTCGTCTCGCTCCTCACCCGGGAAGCCGTGGAGGAGCTGGGACTCGAGGTCGGCGTGCAGGCCACGGCTCGTGTGAAGTCGACCAGCGTGCACATCGACCGCGCCTGACGCGGCAGCCGCCGCCGACGACGGCGGCTCCTACCGAGGAGTTCCCCTGATGCCCTTCCCCCTCACCGGCCGCCGGGCCGGCGCCGCGGTCCTTTCGGCGGCCCTGCTCGCCACCCTGGCCGCGTGCGGCGACGACGGCAAGGACTCCGCCGCGCCGGAGACCGAGCTGACCGTGCTGGCCGCCTCCTCGCTGACCGACGTCTTCGCGACCGCCGGTGCCGCGTACGAGAAGGGGCACCCCGGCACCACGGTGACGTTCTCCTTCGCCGGGTCGCAGGAGCTCGCCGCCCAGGTCAGGCAGGGCGCTCCCGCGGACGCGCTGGTCACCGCCGACACCAGGACCACGGACGGGCTGACGGCGGACACCGGCAAGCCGACGGTCATCGCGAAGAACCGCCTGGTCATCGCCACCGGCGAAGGGAACCCCGAGAAGGTGCGGAGCCTCACGGATCTCGCCGATCCCGCGCTCAAGGTGGTCCTGGCCGCCCCCGAGGTGCCCGTCGGCCGCTACGGCAAGGAGATCCTGGACGCCCGGAGGATCGACGTGAAGCCGGTCTCCCAGGAGCCCAACGTCCGTGCCGTCCTCAGCAAGGTCGAGCTCGGGGAGGCCGACGCCGGCCTCGTCTACCGGACGGATGCCGCCACCGCCACCGGCAAGGTCGACGCGATCGACATCCCGGACGCGCAGAACGCCATCGCGTCCTATCCGGCCGCGACACTGAAGTCGTCCGGGAACACCGAGGCCGCAGCCACGTTCGTGTCCTGGCTGTCCACACCCGAGGCGCAGAAGATCCTCCAGGCCGCGGGCTTCCAGAAGCCGTGACCCGGCCAGGCCGGACCCGTAGGGGAACGCGTTGAAACAGCTCCGCAGCCGACCGTCGGGGCCCCGCGCCCCGCTCGCTCTGGCGATTCCCGCACTGCTCGCCGTCGTGTTCCTGGTGCTGCCGCTGGCCGGCGTCCTGGCACGGACGTCCTGGGGCGAGCTCGGCGCGCACCTGACGAGTCCCGGCACCACACAGGCCCTGAAGCTGTCGCTGCTCGTCTCCGCCTGGGCTCTCGGGCTCTCGCTCGTGCTGGGCGTGCCCCTGGCCTGGCTGCTGGCCCGCGTCGACTTCCGCGGCAAGGCCCTCGTACGCTCGCTCGTCCTGCTGCCGATGGTCCTGCCGCCGACCGTGGGCGGCGTGGCGCTGCTGCTGGCGTTCGGCCGGCGGGGGCTCCTCGGGCCCTGGCTGGAGGGCACGTTCGGGATCACCCTGCCGTTCCACACCTCGGGCGCGGTCCTCGCCGCGACCTTCGTCGCGATGCCGTTCCTCGTCATCAGCCTCGAAGGCGCCCTGGGCGGTCTGCATCCACGGTACGAGGAGACGGCCGCGTCCCTGGGCGCCTCCCCGGTGCGGGTGTTCTTCACCGTGACCCTGCCCATGGTCGCCCCCGGCCTGGCCGCGGGCGCGGCACTGACCTGGGCCCGGGCGCTGGGTGAGTTCGGCGCGACCATCACCTTCGCCGGCAATCTGCCGGGCACCACCCAGACCCTGCCCCTGCAGGTGTACCTGCTGCTCCAGGACTCCCCCGAGGCGGCCACCTCCGTCTCTCTGCTCCTGCTCGCCGTCGCCATGGCCGTGCTGGTCGCCCTGCGCGGACGCTGGGCCGGCGCGCCCCGCTCCACCGCGCCCTCGCACCGCCCCGTCGAGGAGCCCGGCGCGGAGCCACCCACGGACGGTCCGCCGGCCTCCTCCGTGGTCCCCGCTCCCCGCGAGAGCTGGCCGCTGCACGCCGAGGTCACCGGCTTCACCCAGCTCACCCTCGACGCGGAACCGGGCACGACGATCGCCGTCGTCGGCCCGAACGGCGCTGGCAAGACGACCCTGCTGCGCGCGCTCCTCGGCCTGACGCCCCGCGCCCACGCCGCTCTGCGCCTCGGGAACACCGACACCGGCGGCCTGCCGCCGCACCGGCGGGGCGTGGCGTGGGTCCCCCAGGACGGCGCCCTCTTCCCGCACCTCTCCGCGCTGGCCAACACCGCCTACGGGCTCCGTGCCCAGGGTGTACCGCGCACCGAGGCCCGGCGGAGCGCCCGGCAGTGGCTCGACCGTCTCGGTGTCGGGCACCTCGCCGCCCGTGAGCCCGCCCAGCTCTCCGGCGGCCAGGCACAGCGCGTCGCGCTCGCCCGCGCGCTGGCCGCGCGTCCCCGGCTGCTGCTCCTGGACGAGCCGCTCGCCGCCCTCGACCAGACCACCCGTGCCCAGGTACGCCACACCCTGCGCACCCACCTCGACGGCTTCGGGGGCGTCTGCCTGATCGTCACGCACGATCCCGTCGAGGCCGTCTCGCTGGCCGACCGCGTCCTCGTGCTCGACGAGGGCCGGGCCCTGCAGGACGCACCGCCCGGCGAGGTCACCCGCCACCCGCGCTCCCCCTGGGTCGCCCGGATGCTCGGCCGCAACGCCTGGCCGGGCACGGCCACGGCCGAGGGCCTCCGGCTGTCCGGCGGAGGCCGTCTCGTCGCCGCGGAACCGCTGCCCCCGGGCACCCCCGCCCTCGCGGTCATCGGCCCCGAAGCCGTCTCCGTCCACCGCGACAGGCCGAGCGGCAGCCCGCGTAACGTCTGGCCGGGTACGGTCCGCGAGATCACCGCCGCCGGCAGCCGGCTGCGCGTCCTGATCTCCTCCGCCGAGGCACCCGATCTCGTCGCGGAGATCACCCCGCAGGCCGCCGCCGAACTCCGCCTGGCCGAAGGGGTACCGGTCTGGACCGGGGTGAAGGCGACCGAGGCGACCCTCGTCCCGCGATAGCTCCGTCAGTCCATCAGTCCGGCGGCGAGCGTCGCACCGAGTTCCCAGCAGGCCTCGGTGTCGGCCTTGCCCGGCTCACCGGTGACGGTCACGGCGTCGGCCGTACGGCGCCATCCGAGGCCCGTGGTGATCGTCTCGATGCCGCGCACGGCGCCGGTGACGTCGTTCCCGCCGTGCACGTAGTAGCCGAACGGCCGGCCCTTCGTCCCGTCCAGGCACGGGTAGTAGACCTGGTCGAAGAAGTGCTTCAGGGCACCGGACATGTACCCGAGGTTCGCCGGGGTGCCGAGCAGATAGCCGTCGGCGGCGAGTACGTCGGACGCCGTGGCGGAGAGCGCCGCTCGCCGCACGACGCGTACGCCTTCGATGTCCTCCGTCGTCGCGCCGGAGACCACCGCTTCGAACAGCGCCTGGCAGTTGGGCGAGGGCGTGTGATGCACGATCAGCAGAGTGGCCACGCCCGAACCCTGCCGCCCTGGCCCGTCGGACGCAAACCGCAACGCCCCGTGCCCCGCTCCCGCGTGCTGCGGCGGCGGGGCACGGGGCGCCCGGACCGGCCTCAGGCGGCGCGGAAGCCGCGCAGGCGCAGGCTGTTGCCGACGACGAAGACCGAGGAGAAGGCCATGGCCGCTCCGGCGATCATGGGGTTGAGCAGGCCGGCCGCGGCGAGCGGCAGGGCTGCCACGTTGTAGGCGAAGGCCCAGAAGAGATTCGAGCGGATCGTGCCCAGCGTCCTGCGGGAGAGCCGGATCGCGTCGGCGGCCACCCGCAGGTCACCGCGTACGAGGGTCAGGTCGCCGGCCTCGATGGCGGCGTCCGTGCCGGTCCCCATGGACAGGCCCAGGTCCGCCTGGGCGAGCGCGGCGGCGTCGTTGACGCCGTCGCCGACCATGGCGACGCTGCGTCCTTCCGCCTGGAGCTTCCTGACGACCTCGGCCTTGTCCTGCGGCATGACCTCGGCGATGACCTCGTCGATGCCCACCTCGGCCGCGACGGACGCCGCGACCGCCTTGTTGTCGCCGGTCAGCAGGACGGGCGTCAGCCCGAGGGCGCGCAGCCGCCGGACCGCTTCGGCACTGGTCTCCTTGACCGCGTCGGCGACCTCCAGGACCGCGCGCGCCTCGCCGTCCCAGGCCACCGCGATCACGGTCCTCCCGTCCTTCTCGGCCGTGTCCTTCGCGGTCCTGAGCTCTTCGGGAAGCTCGATCGCCCATTCGGCCAGCAGCTTCTCGCGGCCGACGAGCACGGCGTGGCCCTCGACGACGCCCTGGACTCCGAGGCCCGGGATGTTGGCGAAGTCCTCGGGAGCGGGCAGCACGCCCACCGTCCCGGCGGCGCCCTCGGCGACGGCCCGGGCGATCGGGTGTTCGGAGGAGTGCTCCAGTGCGCCCGCGAGGCGCAGCACGTCGGCCTCGTCCGTGGACCCCGTGGTGTGGACCTTCAGCAGCGTCATACGGCCGGTGGTGACGGTGCCCGTCTTGTCGAGGAGGATCGTGTCGACCCGGCGGGTGGTCTCCAGGACCTCCGGCCCCTTGATCAGGATGCCGAGCTGGGCCCCGCGTCCGGTGCCGACCAGCAGGGCGGTGGGCGTGGCCAGGCCCAGTGCGCAGGGGCAGGCGATGATCAGTACGGCGACGGCCGCCGTGAAGGCCGCGGTGAGTCCGGCGCCCGAGCCGAGCCAGAAGCCGAGTGTCGCGAGCGCCAGCCCGATGACGACCGGCACGAACACCGCGGAGATCCGGTCGGCCAGGCGCTGGGCGGCGGCCTTGCCGTTCTGGGCCTCCTCCACGAGTGCGGCCATCCGGGCCAGCTGGGTGTCGGCACCGACCCTGGTGGCCTCGACGACCAGGCGGCCGCCTGCGTTGAGCGTCGCACCGGTGACGGAGTCACCGGCGGCGACCTCGACGGGCACCGACTCTCCGGTGAGCATCGAGACGTCGACGGCGGAGGAACCCTCGACCACGGTCCCGTCCGTGGCGATCTTCTCGCCGGGGCGGACCAGGAAGCGGTCCCCGACGCTCAGACCCGCGGTGGGCAGCGTGATCTCACGGCCCTCGCGCAGCACGGTGACTTCCTTGGCCCCCAGCTCCAGCAGCGCCTTGAGCGCGGCGCCGGCCTTGCGCTTCGAGCGGGCCTCGAAGTACCGGCCGGCCAGGATGAAGGCCGTGACACCGGCGGCGGCCTCCAGGTAGATGTTCCCCGCGCCGTCACTGCGGGAGATCGTGAACTCGAAGGGATGCGTCATGCCCGGCATCCCGGCCGTTCCGAAGAAGAGCGCCCACAGCGACCACAGGAACGCGGCCGACGTGCCGACCGAGATCAGGGTGTCCATCGTGGCCGCACCGTGTCTGGCGTTGGTCCAGGCGGCACGGTGGAAGGGCCAGGCCGCGTAGGTGACGACCGGGGCGGCGAGCGTGAGGGAGAGCCACTGCCAGTACGCGAACTGGAGGGCCGGGATCATCGCCATCGCGATGACCGGTGCGGCGAGCAGGACCGCGGTGAGGAGCCGCTGGCGCAAGGTCCGTAGCTCGACGTCGGCGTGCTCGTCCTCGCCCTGCCCCCCGGTGGGCGCACCGGCTTCGCCGGGCTCGGGGCGGGGCGGGGCCGGCGGCTGGGCGGTGTAGCCCGTAGCCTCGACGGTGGCGATCAGGTCGTCGACCGAGATGTCCTCGGCGAACTCGACCCTGGCCTTCTCCGTGGCGTAGTTGACGGTGGCCTCGACGCCTTCCATGCGGTTGAGCTTCTTCTCGATCCGTGCCGCGCACGAGGCACAGGTCATGCCGCCGATGGCGAGCTCCACCCGGGTGGCGCCAGAAGTCGTGGAAGTCATTGCCTGCTCCTCGTCCGAACGGGACCCAGTATACCCCTCATGGGTATCCGTCTTCGGCTCAGGTATACCCCCTACCCGTATGCATGACAAGTCCCGCCGGGTCGGCTTGCGCATACCCCCAGCGGGTATACGGTCGGGGTGTCGGACCCGCACGGGCCCTCCGCACAGAGAGCACAGGAGCAGCCATGAACCCCGCCGCGAAGATCACTGCGTTCACCGCCGCACTCGCGGCGTCGTTCGGCGCCGCCTACGGCATCGGCCTCACCGTCGGCCCCGAGACCGGGACCACCAGCGCCTCCGAGCGCTCCGGGCGTACGGAGAGCGCGGCGCCCCCTGCGGACGAAGACCGCGCAGACCCGCCCGCCGGGGGGCTCCAGATCTCCGAGGGCGGTTACACGCTCGACCTCAGGACCCCGCGCGTGAAGGCGGAGCAGCGGAGCGAGCTGCGCTTCGCCATCCGCGACCGGGCCGGCCGACAGGTCACGGCGTTCCAGCGCGAGCACGACAAGGAACTCCATCTGATCCTCGCCTCACGCGACCTGGCCACCTACCGCCACCTGCATCCCACCCGGGCGGCCGACGGCACCTGGAGCACCCCCGTCGAGCTGCCCGCAGCGGGCGACTACCGGGTCTTCGCGGACTTCACGCCCGCCGGCAGGAACGCGGGCAACCTGACCCTGGGTGCGGATCTGGCCGTCTCCGGGCCGTACAAGGCGGCGGAACTCCCGAAGCCCGCCCTGACGACGACGGTCGACGGGTACACGGTCTCCCTGAACGGCACCCTGCGCCCCGGCGCGCCGGGGCACGTCACCTTCACCGTGCGGAAGGACGGCCGCCCCGTCTCCGACCTGCAGCCCTATCTGGGCGCGTACGGCCATCTCGTCGCCCTGCGCGCCGGTGACCTCGCCTATCTGCATGTCCACCCCGACGGCGAACCCGGCGACGGCTCGACCGAGCCCGGGCCGGACATCTCCTTCACGGCGACGGCGCCCAGCTCCGCCACCTACCGGCTGTTCCTGGACTTCAAGCACAACGGCACCGTCCGGACCGCGGCGTTCACCGTGCCGTCCGGAGCGGCGACGGGGACGCCCTCTCCGGCCACTCCCTCGGACGGGCACGAGGACGGCTCCTCGAGCGACCCCGGAACCGGGGGCCACGGGCACTGACGCGCCTCAGTCCTCGACGTGTCCCAGCCACGCGTCCTGCCCGTCGGCCAAGGGCTGTCGCGGTGGCAGGGGCACGAAGCGGCAGGCGAAGACGAGGCCCGCGTCGGCATCGTCGCCCCCGACCCGGTGACGCCACGCGTCAGGGGTGTCCACCGGCGCCCGCAGCAGGAAGAAGGTGGTCCGGCGCGGCTGCCGTGTCTCCGGGTGCGGCCTGTCCTCCACAGCGATCCGCCGGACCACGGTGGCGGTCAGCAGGCCGGTCTCCTCGGCGACCTCCCGCAGAACAGCGGCCGGCAGTTCCTCGCCCGGCTCGACTCCCCCTGCGGGCACCTGGGTTCCGGCCCCGGGCATGCCGACGTGGTCGAACACGAGAAGCTCCGCGACCGCGCGACGACGGATCACATAGGCGGCGACACGGATCCTGGGCGACGTCGTTCCCACCACCGGCACATCCTCACTCCGTCGACGCGAGCCCGGCCAGCGTCTGCTCCAGTTCCTCGCGCAGCGTACGGCCCGCCGCGTCGCCGTCCCCCCGTGCCACGGCGTCCACCAGCGCGGCGTGGCCGTCGTCGCCGTGGTTCGGGTCCTCGGAGCGCAGGTCGAGCAGCTCGAGCATGTCGATCAGCCCCCTGCGCAGCGCGGGGACGAATGCGGTGAACAGCGCCGAGCACGGGGTTGTGGGCTGCCGCGACCACGGCGGCGTGCAGGGCGATGTCCGCGTCGACGAACGCGGCGTCGCCCGCGACCACGGCGGCACGGCGTCCGGCCAGGGCAGTGGTGAGGCCGGCGAGGTCGTCGTCCGTGCGCCGACGTGCCGCGTGGACGGGGTCACCTGCTGGGGGGCCGGCTGGGACACCTCGGTCCTGGCCGCCTCCGTCCACGCGGTGCTGGCCGCCGTCAACCGGTCCGGAGCGCAGCCCCGATGACGCCGACGGACACACCCCCGGTGCTCCGTGTGCGCGACGTGGACCTCGTGCGCGACGGGAACCCGATTCTGAGCGCGGTGTCACTGACCGTGCGGGCCGGCGAGCACTGGGCCCTCCTCGGCGCCAACGGCGCGGGCAAGAGCACGCTGCTCAGCCTCCTCGGAGCCCTCACCCACCCCACCCGTGGCACGGTCGAGGTCCTGGGACACGAGCTGGGGCGGGTCGACCTGCGCCAGTTGCGTACGTACGTCGGCCACGTCGACCCACGCCACGCACCGCGCTCACCGCTGAAGGTCCGGGACGTCGTCCTGACGGGCCTGACCAACAGCGTCGAGCCCGTGCCCCGCTGGAGGCCCACGGCGCAGCAACTGGACCTGGCCGACAGCCTCACCGGCCTGCTGGGCCTCGCCGGTCGGCGCGAGGCGCGCGAGCTCACCGAGGCCGTGCGCCGGTGGACGAAGGAGCTCATGGCAACGGCGGCCCTGGCGTCCTGACGGGCCGTACCGCCAGGACGGCGAGCTCCGGCTCCTGCCGGACTCGCCGTCGGTGGCCGTGACGTCTGCCCCGACGCCGGCCTCGCAGCCGGACAGCACCTACCGCACCAGGCAGGGCCGCTTGGCGTCGAACGTCCAGCCGGGGACGAGGTACTGCATGGCGTCCGCGTCGTCCCGGGCGCCCAGCGCCTTGTCCAGGTAGAGCTCGTGGGCCGCGAGGAGGCGGTCCATGTCGAGTTCGACGCCCAGGCCGGGGGCGTCGGGGACGGCGATCTCTCCGTCGGCGATGCGCGGCGGGCTGACGGTGAGCCGCTCCAGGCCCTCCTGCCAGATCCAGTGCGTGTCCAGGGCGTTGTACTCACCCGGGGCGGCGGCACCGCAGTGCGTGATCATGGCGAGTGAGATGTCGAAGTGGTTGTTGGAGTGGCATCCCCAGGTCAGGCCCATCGCGTTGCACAACTGGGCCACCCGCACCGAGCCCTGCATGGTCCAGAAGTGCGGGTCGGCCAGTGGGATGGACACGGACTGCAGGGCGAGGGCGTGGGTCAGCTGCCGCCAGTCGGTGGCGATCATGTTGGTCGCGGTCGGCAGTCCCGTCGCGCGGCGGAACTCGGCGAGGACCTCGCGCCCCGAGTAGCCGTCCTCCGCCCCGCAGGGGTCCTCGGCGTAGGCGAGCGTGCCCACGAGTGGGGAGCACAGCTCGACCGCCTCCCGCAGTGACCAGGCACCGTTGGGGTCCAGGGTGATCCGCGCGGCGGGGAAGCGGTCCTTGAGCGCGCGTACGGCCCGGACCTCCTCCGCGCCCGCGAGGACTCCGCCCTTGAGCTTGAAGTCCCGGAAACCGTAGAGGTCGTAGGCGGCCTCGGCCTGGCGGACGATCGCCTCGGGGGTGAGGGCCTCCTCGTGCCGGATGCGGTACCAGTCGACGTCGGAGCCGGGTTCGCGGACGTACTCCAGGTCGGTGCGGCCGGGGTCGCCGACGTAGAAGAGATAGCCCAGCACCCGTACGGAGTCCCGTTGCAGGCCGTCACCCAGCAGCGCCGCGACCGGCACGTCGAGGTGCTGGCCCAGCAGGTCGAGCAGGGCCGACTCGACGGCGGTGACGGCGTGCACGGTGGTCCGCAGGTCGAAGGTCTGGGCACCTCGTCCGCCCGAGTCGCGGTCCGCGAACCGGCTCCCGATCTCGCCCAGGACGCGCTTGTAGTCGCCCACCTTCGCGCCGAGGACCAGTGACTCGGAATCCCGCAGGGTCCGGGTGATCTTCTCGCCGCCGGGCACCTCCCCCAGTCCCGTACGGCCCTCGGAGTCCTTGAGGACGACGATGTTGCGGGTGAAGAAGGGGCCGTGGGCGCCGGAGAGGTTCAGCTCCATGCAGTCGCGTCCGGCGACGGGATAGACGGCGAAGTGGGTGATGGTCGGCTGGTTCATGCTTGTCGGGTTCCTTGGGTGCGGAGGAGAGGGCGGCGGGCCGGGAGCGGAGGGTTTCAGAGGCTCAGGACGTCGAGGGCCCACTCGACCGCCAGGACGCCGCCGAGGCCGAGGACGGCGAGCACCGTCGTGTAGCCGGTGCGGACCTTGATCGCCTGGATGACCGAGAGGTTGAAGTACTCCTTGAACAGCCAGAATCCCGGGTCGTTGACGTGGGAGAAGGCGATCGATCCGCAGGAGACGGCGAGCACCATCATCTCGGGGTGGACGCCGCTGCCCGCCAGGAGCGGCAGCACCACACCGGAGGCGGTGACCACGGCGACGGTCGCGGAGCCGAGCGCGATGCGCAGGATGGCGGCGATGAGCCAGGCCAGGATGATCGGCGAGATCGACCAGTGCTCGGTGATGTCCTTGATGTAGTCGGATATCCCGCCTTCGACGAGGACGTTCTTGAAGGCGCCGCCCGCGCCGATGACGAGGAGGATCATCGCCATCGCCTTGGCCGCCGACGTACAGGAGGCGCTGACGTCGGCCAGACTGCGGCCGATCCTCGGTCCGAACGCCCAGGCCGCCAGGAGGAGGGCCAGCAGGAGTGCGATCGGTGCCGAGCCGATGAAGGCGATCCCGTGCAGGAAGGGGCTCTCGCCGGTCGTGAGCATGTCGGTCACGGCCGCGCCGGCGATCAGCACCACCGGGAACAGGGCCACGAACAGCGACCAGCCCATGCCGGGCATCTCCTCGTCGGTGAACTCACGCTCACTGACCAGGCCCGTGGGCATGGAGGGGTTCATCGCCTTGACGAACGGCAGGCGCGGCCAGAGCAGCGCGATCAGCGCACCGGCCGGTACGGCGATGAAGAGGCCGTAGAAGAGGGTGTGGCCGACGGAGGCGTGGAAGGTCGCGGCCACGGCGGTGGGACCGGGGTGCGGCGGCAGGAAGCTGTGCATCGTGGACAGGGAGATCGACATCGGCAGACCCACCCAGAGCAGGTTCACCCCGGTGACCCTGACGAGCGTGAACGCGATCGGCACGATGATGATGAAGGCGACCTCGTAGAACATGGTCACGCCGATGAGCATGGACGTGACCACCATGGCCAGCTGGACCCCGCGCGGCCCGAAGGCCTCGAGGAGCCTGCCCGCGATCCGCTGGGCCGCTCCGGAGTCCCCCATGACCCGGCCGACCATGGCGCCGAGGCCGATGGTGAGCATGGTGTCGCCGATCTGGTCCCCGATGCCCGCCGAGAGGACGTCCGGGATCTCGATCGCGGGGATCCCCTGGACCAGGGCTACGCCCACGGCCACGAGCAGGAGTGCGGCGAATCCGTTGAGTTTCATACGGGTCATCAGGAGCAGCAGCACGAGAACGCTGATCCCGACCACGACGAGCGGCATGTCAGTTCCCCTTTGAACTGTCGGTCTGTCGGGCGGTCGAACCGCCGGCCCGCGTCGGCCCCTGGGCGGGAGCCGCCGGCCGGGGCGGTGGGGGCACGGTTCAGGCGGTACGGCGGCGTGTGGCGCCGACCAGTTCCAGCCCGGCGTCGAGGATCTTCTCCAGGTCGGCGAGGTCGGCCGGGCCGGGATCGGTGAGCGGGGCGCGTACGGGGCCCACCGGCAGGCCCCGCAGCCGGGCCGCGGCCTTCACCAGGGACACGGCGTAGCCCGGGACCCGGTCGCGCAGCTCGACCAGTGGGACGTAGAAGTCGCGCAGCAGCTTCTGGGTCACCGCGTCGTCGCCGGCCCGCAGAGCGGTGAAGAAGGCGTCGGCGATCTCGGGCGCGAACGCGTGGACGGCCGAGGAGTAGGCGGGGACGCCGACGGTCGCGTACGCGCGCGCCTGGATCTCGGCGGTCGCCGCGCCGTTGAAGAAGAGGAACCCGTCAGGTGCGGCGAGGGTGAGGCGCTGGAGCCGGTCGAGGTCGCTGTGCCCGTCCTTGAGGCCGATGACGGTGGGGATCTCGGCGATCCGGCGCACCCCCTCGGCGGTGAAGGTGACCTGGCCGCGCTGGTACGCGATCAGCGGCAGCCGCGTGCCGGCCGCGATCCGGCGCAGCTGCTCGACCAGACCGTCCTGCGGGGCCGCGACGAGGTAGTGGGGCATGACCAGCAGGGCGTCGGCTCCGGCCTCCTCCGCGATACGGGCGAAGCGCAGTGCCTGAGCCCAGCCGTAGCCGGTGCCCGCCACCACGGGAAGCCGGCCGTCGGCGGCCTCGACGGCGGCCCGGACGACCGCCCGGTACTCGTCCTCGTCCAGCGCGCCGAACTCGCCCGTTCCGCAGGCCGGGAACAACGCACCGGGGGCGGTGGCCACCTGCGCGGTCAGATAGGCCCGGTACGACTCCAGGTCGAGGCTGCCGTCGTCCCGGAAGCTGGTGAGGGGGAAGGCCAGCACCCCGCCCGCCATTCCGTCCCGCAGTCGCTGAGTGACGTCATCGGTGTCCGCACTGAACCGCTCCACAAATCTCATCCTCATATGCAGATGGCGTACATGTATGAGAACGGAGGCTAGGCGGGTGAACGCGGCGCGGTCAATGGGTGTGACAGCGCGGATTTAAGATGAGGCGCATGCCGGAGAACAGCGGGGTCCGTGGGGTGAAGTCGGCGTCCCGCACCGTCGCGCTGCTCGAACTCCTCGCCGCCCGGGGCGACCGGCCGGCCCGCCTGGACGAACTCGCCGAGGAACTGAGTGTGCCGCGCAGCAGCATGTACCAGCTGCTGCGGACCCTCATCGACTGCGGCTGGGTGCGCACGGACACGACGGGCGCCCTCTACGGCATCGGCATCCGCGCCCTGCACACGGGGACGAGCTACCTGGACAGCGACCCGCATGTGCGCGCGGCCCGCCCCTATCTCGACGAGGCGTCGGACGCACTCGGCGAGACGATCCACCTGGCCCGGCTCGACGGCCCCAGCGTCGTCTACCTCGCGACACGCGAGTCCCACGAATACCCGCGCACCATCAGCCGGGTCGGCCGCCGGATCCCCGCCCACGCCGGAGCGCTCGGCAAAGCACTGCTCGCCGAGCGCCGGGACGACGAACTCCCGCTCCCCGAGGGCCCTTTGACGTCCCGCACGAAGAACACTCATACCGAGCGCGCCACACTGCTCGCCGACCTCGCCGGGGTGCGCGAGCGCGGCTACTCCATCGACCGCGAGGAGACGGTGACGGGCATCGCGGGCTTCGGCTTCGCCCTGCGGTACGACTCACCGGCCGTCGACGCCATCAGCTGCTCGGTTCCGGTGGCGCGGCTCAGCGAGGGGCACGAGGCCCGGGTCGTGGCGGTCATGCGGGAGATCCGGACGAAGATCGAGAACGTCCTGCCCCCCGCCTCGGGCGCTCCCGACTGGCGCTGACCGCCGGCCCACCGTGTATGAACGGGCGGCCGCGCCCGGCCCCCTGCCGGAACGGAACGGGACCATCACGTTCGACGGCCCCGTTCCGGGAGTGCGGCAGCGACGCCGCGGTCCCGGCGTCGCTGCCTCGTGCGCGCCGTTATCCGGCGTACGTCTCGAACTCGGCGATCTTCGGCGTCCCGGTCGAGCCGGTGATGTCGAAGGTGATCTTCTTCAGCGAGGTCTGCGGCACCGTGATGACGCCCGCCCCGCTGCCCGAGGTCAGGACGGCGCCGGTGTCACCGTTGAGGACCCTCCAGGATCCGATGCCGCCGGTCGAGCCGGACGCCTCACGGATGTTGATCTTGGAGACGGAGGTGGCGGTTCCCCACTTGACCGAGATCGAACCGGTCGAGCCGGCCGGCGACCAGGAGGTGCCCAGGTCACCGTCCCGCACGTTGCCGTAGCTCGACCCGCTGGCCTTGCTGGAACCGTCCGCGCCCGCGCCGATGCTGAGGTTGGTCCCGCCGGGCGGGTCCGTCGGGTCCGGCGTGGGGTCGGTCGGGTCCGGCGTGGGGTCCGTCGGGTCCGGCGTCGGGTCGGTCGGGTCCGGCGTCTGCGGCGAGCAGTTGCCGTCGGACACCTTCAGGCCCTTGCCGGCACCGGCGGTGGCGCCCACGATCGCCGGCACACAGCTCGCGCCGTCGAGGCTGTAGGCATAGGGAATGCTGACGGTGGTGTTGGACGTCAGGTTCGGCCCGGCGGGCTGGTTGTCGCCGCTCCGGGCCGACCAGGTCACGTTGTCGAAGGTGTTCCCGCTGACCTGCCAGTATCCGGCCGCGTCGGTGTAGAACGTGCCCAGGACGTCCTTGGAGTCCTTGAAGTAGTTGTTGTCCACCTTGGCCTTGGCGCCTGCCCGGGAGTTGATACCGGACTCGTTGAGCTTCACGTAGTAGTTGTTGTAGATGTGCGCGATGCCGCCACGCAGCAGAGGTGCGCGTGAGTCGAGGTTCTCGTACAGGTTGTGGTGGAAGGTGACGTAGCCGTTCGAGACGTCGGACTCGCTGGACCCGATGAGGCCACCGCGGCCGGAGTTGCGCAGGGTGCTGTAGGACAGCGTGACGTACTGGGTGTTGTCCTTCATGTCGAAGAGGCCGTCGTATCCCTCCGACTCACCGCCCGACGCCTCCAGGCTCGTGTGGTCGACCCAGACGTTGCGGACATCGCTCTCCATGCTGATGGCGTCACCGCCGTTGGAGGTGGGCGAGCCGGACTTCTTCACGTTCTTGACGGTCACGTTCTGGATGATGATGTTGCTGGACTGACGGATGTGGATGCCCAGCTGATCGAAGACCGCTCCGCTGCCTACGCCGACGAGCGTGACGTTGCTGATCTGCTTGAGCTCGATGACACCGGCGGCCGTGTTGCAGCTCTCGCCCGACACCTTCGTGGTGTTGCCGTGGTTGATCGTGCCCTCGACCTCGATGGTGATCGGGGTACTGCTGCTGGCCCGCCCGCAGAGCGCCGCGTGGATCGCGGTGCCCGTGGCGGCCCGCACCGTCTCCCCGCCGGCACCACCGGTGGTCCCGCCGTTCTGGGTCGCGTAGCCGGTGGCACTGCCGGTCACCGCCGCGGACGCCTCGGGCATCGACATCACCACACCGGTCGTGGCCGCCACGGCCATCGTGGCCAGCGCGGCGCTGAGTCGCAGTGCGACTGGTCGTTTCATCTTCGTGTCCCCATTCATCTTCACATGCTGTGTTGCTGCTCCATGCCGCGGTCGCAACGGCGAAGCCACCGGGGCCGCCGGTCTGTCATCGGGCGGCTCCCGCAGGCCGGTTGTGCGTGTACATCTCGATGCGATCGAGCCGGCGGTACCCACCCGGCCCGGATGTGCGAGGTTGTCGGCCACAGCGGCGAACCGGTGCTGCGCACCCGTCGTTCCACCGAGGTCGACGTCCTGGTCGAAGCCCTGGGCCAGGCCGGTGGCGGCTCGTGCGCGACCGTCGCGATGGCCGTCGCGACGGACGCTTCCACCGGACGGAACCAGGAGGGGAAAGCGCTTTCTGCCCACGACAGTAGAGCGCCCCTCACCGAACTGACAAGGTTCATGACACTTGCGGAATCAGGCTCCGCCATGCGACGTACGGCAGCAACGTCCGTGAAAAGACCGGGAGTTCGGAGCCGAAGGAGCGCACCACCCGCCTTTCGGCACGTGTGCCGGGCGACATTGCCCCTGCCCCTGCGTCAGTCGTACGCGCCGCCTTCGGCAACGTGGACCCCGCCGCCCGGATCGGCGTCGCCCACGACGACACGCCCGCCCTGGCCCACGCCCGCTCCCGCTCGTCCTGGCCTCGGCGGCAGCGGGCATCAGCCCGCCGGTGGACGGCGTCACGACCGCGGTCCGGGACCTCGGGGCGGTGGCCACGGCGCACGGCGGACCGCTCTCGGAAAAGGTGTGGATCCCTCGGCCGGTTCGGGCTACGCTCCCGCCGATGACTACTCCATGTGTACGCAGATTTGGGGGTCCCGACCGCGCAAGGTGAGTGCTGATGCTCACCGAGACCGCGTTCGAGGATTCCCGCCCGCCTCCGGGCGGACCTGCGCCGACTGGCGCCGAACCTGCTGCGGTGGCACATGCCCAGGCCGGTGCTGCCCGGCCTGGAACTGCTGCGCGGTGGCGGTCGACGGGGTGTTGGTGCCCCTGGACCACGATCCCGCCGAGATCCGGCGGGAGGAACTGCTCGCCGCGCTCACCGGCACCCCCCTCCCCTGCCTCCAGACCATCGAGGTGGCGCATCGCCGGCCGGACTGCCTCACCGAGGGAGGAGACGCCGCCCCAGGCGGAGGCGAAGTCGGGGGACTCGGGGTCGGCGGTGGAGGGCGAGTGATCGGAGACGACGCAGTCGATCGTCCCGTCGGCGAGCCTTCCCACAGGGCGTCCTGGTTGGTCGCCTCGCGGATCGGGGGCAGCGCTTGAACTCGGTCGCCCCGCCCGGGACTTCCTCGGCGGTCAGGGTGAGGAAGTGCGGGCAGGACTCGACCGTGATCCGGATGCCCCTCCTCTTCTGAGCCTGCTCTTCGCGCGGGACCGACGGCCGGCCCGCACCTTCTGCACGGGGCTAGTCAACGCGCCTGTGGAGGCGGCCAGTTGAGGAACCTCTTGGGACGCGGCGGCGCGTAGGTGCGCACCTTCGATGTGGTCAGCCCGAGCCGGACGAGGGACTCGGCGATCGTCACCGCGGCGCTCACGCCGTCGACGACGGGGACCCCGGTGCGTTCGACGACGCGTTCGGTGAGGCCGGACATGCCGCCGCAGCCCAGGCAGATCACCTCCGCGCGGTCGACCTCCACGGCCTGGGCGGCCTGTTCGACGATGGCGTCGACGGCCGCCTTCTCGTCCCGTTCCAGATCCAGCACGGCGAGCCCGCTGGCCCGTACGGAGGCGCAGCGCGCACTCAGACCGGCGGCGTGCAGTCGCTCCTCGATCAGCGGGACCGTACGGTCGAGGCTCGTGACCACGGAGTAACTGCGGCCGAGGAACTGGGCGGTGCTGGCGGCGGCCTCGGTGATGTCGACGACCGGGACGTCGAGGAGTTCCTGCAGCCCTTCCCTTCCGTGCTCGCCGTAGCCGGCCTGGATCACGGCGTCGAACGGCTCCGGATAGGCGCGGACGGTTTCCATCACGGCGATGGCGGCGAGGTAGCTCTCGTAGTTACCCTCGACGGACTCCGCGCCGAAGGAGGGCGTGAGTGGGACGATCTCGGTGCCGGGCGACGCGGCACCGGCCGCCTGCTCGCCGATCGAGTCGGTGATCGACTGCGTGGTGTTGACGTTGACGACGAGGATGCGCAAGGTACGGCCTCCGGTTGGGTGGTTCATTCGGCGGCGACGGCGATGTCCTCGCCGTCCACGTCCCGGATCTGCGCGGTGCGGTCCGCGACGATCGCGTACAGCACGGCGGCGAGGAAGGCGCCCACGAACCAGGAGAAGCCGGCCGCGGCGTGGAAGAAGGGCACGAGGGCGACGACGACGGCGACAGCCGCGCTGGGGACGAAGGCCGCGACGGCGCGGGGGTTGAAGCCCCGGCTGTAGTGGTACTCGCCCCGCGGGTCCTCGCTGTAGAGGTCGGGAACGTTGATCCTGGACTTCCGCAGCAGCCAGTAGTCCGCCATGATCACGCCGAAGAGCGGTCCGAGGAGGGCACCGAGCCCGCCGAGGAAGTAGTTCACGACGACCGGGCTGTTGTAGAGGTTCCACGGCAGGATCACGAGCCCGATGACCGCGCTCACCACGCCCGCCCTGCGGAAGTTCAGCTGGCGCGGGAAGAGGTCGATGAGCGCGTAGATGGGCGCGACGAAGTTGGCCAGCAGGTTCACCGCGACGGTCAGGGCGATGAGGGCGAGCGAGGCCGTCGCCAGCAGGAACATGTTCGGAACGGTCCGGACGATGTCCGTGGGGCTGGTGATGACGTGCCCGTCGAGCTTGAACTGTGCCCCGCTGAGGACCACCACGATGACGGCGAAGAAGAGCATGTTCAGCGGAATGCCGGTGACGTTGCCGCGGACGATGGAGCCGCGGCTCTTCGCGGACCGGGTGAAGTCGCAGAAGTTCAGCACGAACGTCCCGTAGATGACCACCCACAGCGCGGCGGCCTGGAGGATCTGCAGCCACATGGCCCCGCCGACGAGCGGCGCGTCGACGGAGAGGGAGAGGGAGGCGTCCGCGCGGACGAACATCCAGACCGCGAGGGCGAGCATGGTGATGAGGGTGGTGGGCGCCGCGAAGGCCATGTACCTCCGGATCATCTGCATCCCGTAACTCACGATGAGGAGCTGGAGGGCCCACAGGGACATGAAGGAGATCCAGCCGAGGGTCGACTGACCGAGCAGGGAGTTCGAGTCCAAGGTGCGAAGTCCGGGGAACATCGCGGTGAGGAGGGTGCTCAGGACGGCGGACGCGAGGTAGGTCTGGATGCCGAACCAGGCGATGGCGACGACGCCACGGACGGCGGCCGGAATCTTCGCACCCCTGATACCGAACGCGATGCGGCTCATGACCGGGAACGGGACGCCCGTCTTGTGTCCCATGAACCCGGAGAGTGTCAGCAGCAGGAAGAGCAGCACCGACGCCAGCGCGAAGGCCGCCAGGATGCCCCACACGTTCAGCCCGAGTGCGAAGAGGCCGAGGGCGAAGGCGTAGTTGCCGAGGCTGTGGACGTCGTTGGCCCAGAGCGTGAAGACGTTGTACGCGCCCCAGCGGCGCCCCTGCTTCTTCGTCGGGGCGAGGTCATACGTGTACAGGACGGAGCTGGTGCCTCCGGTGTCTCCGGTGACCCCGTCGGCGCGGGTGTCCCCGGTGGCCGGCTCGGGCGGCCGGTCCTCCACTGCAGTCATCGATCGGCCCTCGAGTATTCGCTAGGGGTCGCAACGGGGCCTGGCGATGGCCGACTTCGAAGAAGGCTGCGCACGACGGGCCCTCGCGACCGACAGAGGTTTCAGAGGTTTCCACAAGGTGGAAGTTGATTTCCGCAAACCAAAACGTAGTTTTCGCCGGAGCTCAGCGTCAAGGGTTACCGGCGGGCGACTTCGCCGCGAACACAGCACCTGCACGGGATGCGCGGCATCCGAGGTCAGGCACTCGTCCCACGGGTACGCACAGTCGCGGCGCGGTGTTCGGTGGGAGTCAGGCCACGGCACCGCTTGAAGGCCACGCTCAGCGCGAAGGTGTTCGCGTACCCGACCCTCCTGGCGATGGATCCCACCGTGGCGTCGGTGTCACGCAGGAGGTCGGCGGCCAGGGCGACGCGCTGTGCGGCCAGGTAGGTCATGGGAGGTTCACCGACATGACGGGTGAACCTCCGGGCCAGGCCGGACCGGGAGGAACCGACCTCGGCAGCCAGGGCCGCCACGGTCCACGGGCGGGCGGGGTGGTCATGCAGCAGACGGAGAGCACTCACGACGACGGAGTCGTCGCCAGGCCGGTACCAGGCCGGGGCACGGCTCTGCGGGCGGTCGAACCAGACGCGGAGGGTGGCGACGAGTACGAGGTCCAACAAGCGGTCCAGCACCGCTTGTTGACCGGACCCGTCGCGCTGGACCTCTGTCGCCACCAAGGTCAGCAGAGTGCGGTCGCACGCGCCGTCCGGGACGATGAGCAGGTCCGGCAGGGCGTCCAACAGGCGGTCACTGATCCCGGCCGGGCCCGCGTACGCTCCGCTGACCATGAGGGCCGAACCGGTTTCGGCGACGCCGCAGGTACGTGCGTCAGGGGTCAGCTCGCCGTCCCTGACGGCCCGTGCGGTGCGTGCGCAGTAGTCCGCCCCGGTGATGACCCGCTGGGGCGGGAAGGCGGGGTCGTCGGCCACGGTGTAGGGAGCGGGGCCACGGAGGACGGCGATGTCACCGGGACCGACCGCCGTGGGCTCGCCGCCGGCCGGAGTGATCCAGAGGCTCCCGTCCAGCACGGCCACCAAGGTCAGTGGGGCACCACTGGCGAACCGCAGGCCCCACCGCGGGCTCATGACCGTCCGGGTGAAGACAGCTCCGCGGGCCTGCACCCCGTTCAGCAGATTCGCCAGCGTGTCCACCGCTCCAATGTAGACACCCGGACATCGAAGTGGGTGCCTCAACCATGGTCCTGCCTCGCGGTGAACGCTTGAGTGGGCACATGACTGATCACCCGATCCTGATCACCGGCGGTACCGGAAAAGTAGGCGGACGCACCGTGTCGCACCTCGCGCCGAAGGGTGTCCCGGTACGCGTGGGCTCCCGCTCCCGGACACCCTGCTTCGACTGGAGGGACCCGGCGACCTGGGACACCGCACTGGAGGGCGTGCAGCGGGCCTTCATCGTGCCGTACGACGGCGAGCTGCTGACGAGGCCGTTCGTCCGGCGTGCGGAGGAGCTGGGCGTCGAACGCGTCGTGCTGCTGTCCGGGCGCGGAGCGGACGTACCCGGTTACGCGAGCGAGGACAGCGCGGCGGGCAGGACCCACATCGACGGCGAGGACGCGGTGCGCAACTGCGGCCTGGAGTGGACGATCGTGCGCCCCGCGTGGTTCGCGCAGAACTTCAGCGAGGGCTTCTTCCGTGACGCGGTGCTCGCCGGCGAGCTGCGCCTGCCCGCCGGTGACGGCGCGGCCGCCTTCGTCGACGCGGAGGACATCGCCGCGGTGGCCGCCGCGGCGCTCACCGAGGACACGCACGTGGGCGAGACCTACGAGCTCTCCGGTCCCCGCGCGTTGACCGTCCGCGAAGTGACGTCCCTCATCTCGGAGGCCACGGGGCGTACGGTGCGCTATGTGTCCCTCGCGCACGGAGAGTTCGTCGCGGAACTGGTCTCCGAGGGCTGGCCCACGGCCGAGGCCGAGGACTACGCCGATGCGGTGGGCCCGATCCGGCGGGGCATGGACGGTCACCTGTCCGACGGGGTGCACCGCGCACTCGGCCGGCCCGCCCGCGATGTCGCCCAGTGGGTGAAGGACGCCGCGGCCGCTGGGGCGTGGCGGGCCTGATGCGGAGCACCTGGCCCACGGCATCCCTGCCAGGTGCGCCCACCGGCCGGGATCGGCGTCGACGCCCTCCCGTACCGCGCCCGGCTCACACCCCGGCCAGCAGCCCGTCGAGCGGTGCGGGTACGTGGTCGGGGCCGAGGGCCTCGACGAGCACACGGCCGTAATGGATCTTGCGGCCCTTCTTCGTGCCGAGGAAGCGACGCAGCTGCTGCTGGGAGGTGCGGCCCCGCTGCGCCGGCTGGTTCAGGAAGGTCTGCAGGGCACGCAGATCGCCCTCCTCCTGGACGAGCTCCGCCACCCGCGTCGGGCACTCTGCTGTCCAGCTCGGCCGAGATCGGGAGCGGCGTGGTCGACGAAGCGGGAGAGCGGCCAGGCGGTGCGGACACGCCGGAGGCTGGGCGCGAGAGCTGAGGGTCGGTCCCCGCGCTGAGACCCTACGGCCCACGCTGACCAATCCCTGGTCGGCGTGGGCCGTCTCGTCCAGCCCGGATCTCAGGCGCGTAGGCAGCCGTCTTTCACGGCGGACGACCAGTCATCTTCCGTGAAAGCAAGCACGGGGCCGTGCGGGTTCGTGCTGTCCCGTACGGGGACAACAACTGGGAAAGCGCCAGGTCACGCGTGGCATGGTACGCACGTTGCAGGCGCTCCACCGCCGCGCTTTCCTCGTGGAGTTCCCCCCGGCTGGTCCGCCGACCGGTCACGGCCGGTACCCCTGCGCGAGGCACCGGCCGTGTCCGTTCATCCCACCGCGAGCGCGCCCAGGCGCAGATCACCACGGGCGACTGCCTCGTCGGACAGGTCAGGGGCGGCCGGGCCGCTTCCTCGCCGCCGTCATGCGGTGTGGATGCGGAAGGACGCGACGGCCAGGGCGCGGTTGCCCGTCGTGTCCTGAATGAAGATGTCGACCCGCTCGTGGTGCTGGTTCTCGGGATCGCGCGCGAGGCGCAGATGAAGGCGCAGGGTCGCGTCGAGATCAGCGTTGCCGAGGTAGCAGATCCGTATGTCCTGGAGCGAACGGTCGAGGAACGCCCGGTCGGTCCGGCCGAGGCCGCGCCAGAGTTCCAGCAGCGCCCCCTCCGCGATGCTGAGGAACGAGGCGAAGTACATGAGCCCGACACCGTTGATGTCGCGCGTCACATCTACGCGATGGTTGACGATCACCTCGTCGCCCGACGGGGTGTAATGGGCCGTGGCCGGATCGTGAAAACGGTGGTCGATCCTGGCCTGCCTGCACAGTGCCTTCGGTGAGTAGGCGTCGGGCAGTTCCGGGAGACTCGTGTGGTCGAACCCGACGGGCGGGGTATGCACCAGTCCGACATTGGTGTGGCCGGCCCCGCGGGTGAGCCAGTGGTTGAGGTTCTCCACGTACAGGCAGTCGGGCCGTGGCTGTTCGTGGAACTCCTCGAGATCGAACGAGGCGTCGAGATCGGTGGTGCCCTGGGGAAGTCTTCGGATGCGGTGGAGAGTCAGCACCGAGCGGCGGCCCTGGGAGAACACCCGGGTGATGACTTCCAGCCGGTCCCCGAAGGTGATCCGCTCGGGGGTGAGATGGCCTCCGGAGCGTATACGGAAGTAGTGGAACGCCAGGTACGCGGAACGCCCTTGGGTGTCCCGGGCGTTGAAGACATCGAGACCGCAGACGGTGCTGACGCTTTCCCAGGTCCAGTCCCCGACCCGGGCGGCGAACAGTGCGGTGGGCCCACACATCCCTGGTTGTACGGTCACCAGCCTGCGGACGTCCGCCGGGCCGGTCTGCTCGATGCGGGTGACAGGGGACGCGGATGCGAGAGTCACATTCACGGCAGGAAGTACCTCTTCACTGGTAACTGTCAGGCGTGGAAGTCGGTGAGCCCCGGGCGGAGTGCGGGGGCACGCAGAAGCTCGTCCGTGAGACCGAACCCGTCGACGAGCAGGTCCGCGTAGGGCAGTACACGGGTACTGAGCGCTTCCAGCAGGGCCGGGATGCGGGTGACCTGCTGGGGGGTGAGCGTTCCTTGGGCCAGGTGCCACGCGGCGTCCCGCTCCGTGAGGCCCAGCCCGTAGAGCGCCGCGAGCAGGCCGAGTGCCTCACGGGTGCGTGGGGTGGTGGCTTGGGCGACGGCCGTATGCAGTTCTTCGAGGGCCAGTTCGCGCCCTCGGGACTCAGCGAGGGTGAGCCCTGCGTTGATGTGATGGTTCCAGGCGTCGAACAGGGAACTGCCGCCCCGGATCTCACGGCGCATGGAGTACGCCGTGGTCTCGGTCAGGCGCGACTGGCGGAACCGTGTCAGCTCACGGTGGAAGGAGGGGTCGGTCAGGCTCCTTCCCCGCGGCTCAGGCGTGCCGGTGTTCGTGGCGGGCGGGTGGGCAAGGAGTTCGTTGCCCGCTTTCGCCAGGAGAGGCAGGTTGTCGCCCTCGGCGGTGACCACGCCCTGAGCCATGGCGATGTAGTCCGCGATGCGGTTGGCGGAGAACATGCCCTGTGCCCCGGTGCGTTCACGGCAGGTGGTGAGCACGTCGGTCATCGACCAACTGCTGACGACCTTGGTGAGGGAGATCAGGTGGTTGGTCTCGTCGCTGACTCCGGTGCGTACGAACGCGCGCTTCGTGCGATTGACGAGAAACGTCATGGCGTAGACGTCGGCGAGCGCCCGGAAGAGTGCCGTCTGCTGGCTCCGGTAGGCGATGACGGGCACCTCGCTCTCGCCCGGTGCGAAGGTCTTGCGCTGTTGCGCGTACCTCAGGGCGATGTACAGGCTGGCGCGCCCGGCCGAGACGAGGGCGGAGGCCAGACAGAGCCTGCCGGGCTGCACCCGCTCGAGGGAGGTGAGGAACCGCCGTCGCCGGCTGGGGATCGCGCTCTCGAAGGTACCGTCGGGCGTGAGCCGCCCCATGGCTCCGCCCAGCAGATTGCGACGGGGCAGGCGTACGCCGTCGAACCAGGTGACACCATTGTCCAGAGCGAGACCGGGCTTGTCCGGCAGGGCTGTGGCCCGCACACCCGGGCGAAGACCGTCGGCGTCGCAGATCCTGACGATGAAGGGGAAGATACCTCGGTCGACGTCCTGGACGATCAGCCTGGCCATCACGACCGCGATCTTCGGAATGTCCTGGATGCCGGTGTACGGCATGAACTTCTGCGCCTGAGCGTCCGGCGTGCTCAGGACGAACTCATCTGCCAGCGGGTCGTACACGGCCTTGGTGCGCATCGCCGCCGCGTTGTTCCCGAAGCCCAGCTCGGTGACCATCAGCATGCCGACCGACCGCATGGTGGCGAGCTCTTCGATGATGTCGTCGAGGTCCTCGCGCCCTGCGCTGTGGTGCAGGAGGGTGCCCAGGCAGAGGTTGTAGTGGCTCATGAGCAAGGGCAGCGTGGTCGTGTCCATCAGCGATGGCCATTCGCTGAGCGCGAAGAGGCGGAGGGGGTCGTCGAGGACCTTCTGCGCAGGCCCGGTACGGGCGTGGACGAGGCGGCTCCGGTCGTAGGCGAGCCTTCCCTGCTCGGTTGCGTCGAGCCCGCTGCGCGGTGCGAAAAGCGGATCCGAGACCGTGTCGCGGAGATCCGCGTGGACGCTGTCGAAGGTGCCGTCGAAGACCAGCCGGATCAGCTCGTCGTGGTCCTCTGTCGGGGTGCTGGAAGGCATGGTGAGGGTGTGTTTCCTTCCTCTGTGTCTCTGCTGCGGGCCCTGAGCGTCAGACGGCGAAGGCGAGACTGACGTTGTGCCCGCCGAAACCGGCCGAGTTGGTGAGTGCGTACGAGGCGGCGACGGGACGCGGACCGCCGGCGACGACATCCAGCGCGATGGCGGGATCCAGCTGTTCCAGGTTCGCGGTCGGCGGGAGGGTCTGCCGGGAAAGTGACAGAACCGTCAGCGCTGCCTCGATCGCACCGGCCGCACCCAGGGTGTGACCGGTGACCCCTTTGGTGGACGTCACAGGGACGCCTGCCCCGAAGAGGCGGTGGATCGCATCCGCTTCCACGGCATCGTTCAGCTGGGTCGAGGTGCCGTGGGCGTTGATGTGCCCGACCCGCTCCAGTGGCAACCCGGCGTCCGCGCAGGCACGGCGCATCGCCTGTTCGATACCTCGGCCCTGCGGGTGCGGGGCGGTGACGTGGCTGGCATCTGCTGACGCCCCGTACCCGACGAGTCTGGCCCGTACGTCCGCACCGCGCCGTCGGGCGTGGTCGACGCTCTCCAGGACCAGTACGCCCGCTCCTTCACCGATGACGAAGCCGTCGCGGTTCACGTCGAAGGGCCGGGATACGCCGGAAGGTCGCCCGGACCGGCGGGACAGTGCTCCCATCCGGGCGAACCCGGTGACGAATGTGGGTGAGATCGCGGCTTCCGTGCCACCGGCGATCACCACGTCACAGGCACCCGAGACCAGCAGGTCGCGGGCGACACCGATCGCGGTGGCACCCGACGCGCAGGCGGTGGCGGTCACGAGATTGGGGCCGGTGGCGCCGAATTCGATGGCGAGTCGGCCGGAGACCATGTTGACCAGCGCCATGGGGTGAAAGAGAGCGGATACTCCCTTGGGCCCCCTCTCCAGGAAGCCGGCGTGCTGGCTTTCCAAGGTGGCCACGCCGCCTGCTGCCGAGCCGATCACGACGCCTACCCGGGTCCCGTCCCAGCGGGCGGGCTCCAGACCTGAGTCGGACACCGCCTCCCGGGCGGCCAGGAGCGCCAGTTGGACGAATCGGTCCAGGCGCCAGGCCTCGGACGCGCCGAACTCGGCGTCCGCGTCGTACGGAGGGACACGGCAGGAGATTCCCACCGCGGCGGAGGCCAGCGTGGGGTCTTCGGTGGCGGTGCCGACGCCGGCGCAGACCCCTTGCCAACTCTGCTCGGTTCCCGCACCGGCGGGCGATACCAGCCCCAGCCCCGTCACGGCCACTTCATGGCTCACTGGCCGGCGGCCGCGTGTATCTCAAGGGCTTGCGCCGCTTCGGCCAGCGTTGCCCCCTTCCTGATCTCACCCTCCCCCACGACGATTCCGAGATGCCCTTCGATGATGTCGGTGAGTTCGACGAGGGCGAGCGAATCGATGTCGAGTTCCTCGAACGTGGCGGCGGGATTCAACTCCGCCGCGTCGACACCGAGTTTATTCGTCAGCAGCTCGGTCAAGCGGTCGTACATGGCAGTCATGGCAATGTCCTTTCTCTCCGCACGGAGCGGAACGACTGCTTCCACTCTAGGGGGAGTTGAGTCACATCGGGTTACTGGAACGTTCCAGATGGTTGAACTGTTCACTGTTCCTGCACGCGCATTGCACGGTTTGTGGACGTCCAGGGACTGAAGGAATTCGAGGTCTTCCCACGGCCTGACGACTCGTGATCCTGATCGTGTCACTTTGAGTCATTAAGGTGCGTTCATTCATGTTGCCCCGGACGGGGTGGATCTTCGCCATTATCTTCTCGCCGGCCACCCATCCGGATAAACACATGCACGTCCGCAGGGAGTTGGCACGTGCACCGACGGCTCGCGGGTGGGGCCCCTCCCCCGTGTGAGCGTCAGCATCCGTCGGCGCCGCTTCGCACCGGGTGGGAGGGCGTACAGCCGGGCAACGACGAGGTCGCGGGTCGGAGCCGGGTTCCACTACCGGCCAGACCACAGGGGCGAACCGTCCTGACCATGCGATGCGCCGCACGTTCCCCCCGTGACACCCGCATTCACCGCAGCCCTCATGGCCTGTCGCAGCAACGATTTCGCTCAGCAACTCGACTTCTACCAAAGGGACTTCAGAGAAATGACGGGGCGTCACCCATGCTTTCGGCTGAGCACTGCGGCAGGTTCTGCACCGTGTTCCGCATGAGGCACGCCGTTGTGTTCGTTGTCCCTGTCATGGGTGGGAAACTCGAAGTCGGATACGCGTGACGGTGGATGGAGAAGCCCCGTGGAGACACACAGTCGATGTGTGCATGACTTTCAGCGTTGTGCGGACCGGGAGTTGACGTTGCCACAGATCCTGCGGACGGTCTGTGATCCGGCGAGGAATGACTGGCTGGGCCGTTTGCAGCGACTACTCGACACCCGTGACCGCGTCTGTGAATTCCCTTTACGCGTAGGGAAGTTGACGGTCGGACGCTGCGGCGCAGCGGAGGGTCCACGTGATGCCGCACCTGCGCGGCCAAGTGGTCTGCGCCGTGAATTCTTCGGGGGTTGTTCACGCTGCCGGTGCGACAGAGGTTTCTTCGTGGTTACCGGCGGTGTTCCGGTCGAGCCTGGCCGGCAGGTCGTCCGGTCGGAGGTGGTGAACCTCCACTGGAACGGTTGCGTCGTGGCGTTGCAGCGGTCTTCGAAGGCTCGGAGCCGGCCCCTGGCCTCGGTGAGGTCGGTGAGCTGGATCAACTGGCACCCCGAAGCCCGCCCCGCCCAGCACCGCCTGTCACCGCCCCCAGACCCCGAAATGACCGGTGCCGGAGGCCACTTGGACAGGAAAAACGCAACTTCGACAGGGCCCGCAGCGGCAGCTACCTTCACCTGGTCCTCAGCGATCGCCCACGGTCGCACAGGAGTTCCTTCAGGTTGACCCACCCGCGACGGGATGCGTCGGCCAGCCCCGCGCATCCTCGCCCCCATGCGTAAGCCACCGAACCGGGTCCACACCAGGCACCCCCGACCAGGGAGAGACATGCCCCATCTCGCGCTGTACACATTCGGCGTCCTGAAGTCACCGCTCGCCGATCCCGCACCTCTCACGCGCGAATTCCACGACAGCGGCGAGGCCATCTACCGGAGGATCAGCCAGCACCCCGGGTACCTCGCTCATGCCGAAGCGGCGGACGGCGACCGGAGCACACACTTCGACGCGGACTGGGGTGCATGGGGAGAGTTCGCCGCACCGACCTGGTACGGCAAGGGCCATACGATGGAAACCACCGCCCTGGCCGCGACCCTCTCACTCTGGACCGACCTGCGCCCCGCCTTCGACGCCATCTACACCGGTCTGCACCGTGAGGCGCTGAACAGGCGTTACGACTGGTTCGAGAGGACAGGACACCCGGCTTACGTGTTCTGGTGGGTCTCCGACGGCGTGATACCCACCTGGCAGGACGGGGTTTCCAGGCTGGAACACCTCCACGGCCACGGCTCCGCGCCGCACGCCTTCACCTTCCACCACTCGTTCACCCCGGAGGGAACTCCGACCAGGATCGAAGACGTCGGGCCGAAGAGCGACCTGCACTCGCACGGCTGAGGCCGCCTGCGCCCAAAGGCTCACCCCGGGACCAGTGTCTGCTCCCGGGGTGATGTCGGATTGCGTCAGGCGAGGACCGCTCGTCCGGTGATCAGGAGCCCCACTCGCCGGTCATCTCGACGTAGTTCTCACCACGGACCTCCTTGCCGTTGTACGTGCCGGCGAAAGCCGCTGTGGCCTCGAGGTAGCCGCTCCCGTCGGGAGTCCCGATCTCCTGGTCCGGGTTTCCGGTGACTCGTACGACGAGCTCGGAGCGCAGCGCGGGAATGCTGATGCGCCAACGGGTGGGGTACGTCTGGCCGGTGGCCGGACTGGTCCACTGCCGGGAGACGCCCTGCGCGAGCGGTTCGACGTCGACCACGTCGTAGGAGCCGTCCGGATGGAGGACTGTCGCCCAGCTGTGCTCGGTCTCGCTGCCGACCGTGTCCCAGATGGCGACCTTGTCACCATGGGGCATGCTGAGGTTCATCCACGTCCACCGGGTCAGCGACGTCGGCATCTCACCCCACTGCCTGTCCAGCCAGGAGGTGCCCCTGACCCTGTGCTTCTCGCCGTCGACGACGAGCGTTCCGGAGGTCCGCATCTCCGGGAGCGCGAACTCGTGGTTCGGCACGCCGTCGACGAGGTTGAAAACGCCGGTCGACGCGTAGTTCATGGCGGGGCCGGTGGGCGCCAGCTGGATATCGAGAGCTCCCCACGGCGTTTCGACCTGCACCGACTGACGGACGGAGTCACCCGTCCAGCTCAGCCCTGGGGCCTTGATGTCGAGCTTGCCCTCATTCCACCGATAGTCCTCCGGCTCGACCATCGCGTCGTAGTCCTTGTACCACCCGGTGGTCTTGTTGATCACCGAGAAAGTCCAACGGTACGCGGCCTCGCCCCTGTTCGGGAGGATGCGTGTGTGGACCTGGAGACCGAACTCCTGGCCGTCAGCCTTCACCGAGCCGGTGAAGTAGATCGAGTCGAACCAGGTCTGCTCCGGCCCGGCGGCGTGCCGGCCCAGGTCGGCCGTGGGATCGACCACGGCCGGGATCCCTGACGTGGCGTTGCGGGCGGTCGGTGTTGCGGACGGGGCGGTCGCCTGGGCCGAAAAACCGGCGAACGTACCGACCGTCAAAGCCGCTGCGGCGGCGACCAGGGCTGCCGCTCGGCGCTTGGTCCGGATTGCGGGCATGAGGATCACTCCTTGCATCGGGGGCGGACGAGCCCGCCGCTCACCCGTCGGTGCCGACCGGCAAAGCCGCAGATGATCGTCATCGCCGCGGAATCACTCCCGGCGGCCATTTGTTTGTAATGCCAACAACTTCATATTGGTTGGTAATCCAAACAGTGTCAAGCGCGTCGAGGCCCACTCGCCGGGCCTGACTGCTCCACCCTGACGGAGTCCCGGTTCTCACGGCTCTGCCGGAGTGGCGGCGCGTCGCCTTCCTGATGCGTCGCCTTCCTGATGCGTCGCCTTCCTGATGCGTCGCCTTCCTGATGCGTCACCTGCCGGTGAAGAGGGGAAGGCCACGCCCCGGGCACTGCGCACCACGGTGACCACGACGACGGGCCGCTCGCGGTGTACGTGGCGCACCTGGGGTCCGTACGCGTATTCCCCAGGAACGGCTTCTGGACGGACCGACGGGACGCCGGAGCGCAGGCGCTCGCCGAGGCCGTCGCCGCCGAGCGGAACGAGCGGATGGCGCTGCTCGGCGACCTGAACGGCTCCCTGGAGGACCGCGCGTTCGACGGCCTCACCTCGCAGTTGGACTCGACTCAGGAGGCGGCCGGGGAAGGCTTCGGCTTCAGCTGGCCGGCGATGCTCCCGGTGGCGCGGATCGACCAGATCCTGCTCCGTGGCGTGCGGCCGGAGAGCTCTTGGGTGCAGTTCGTTCCAGGCCCGGCGCCGCTTCGGTCACGCCTCAAGAGCCTCGGTCATGGAGTCGAGTTCGGCGAGGAGTACGGCGAGCCGCCGCGCAGGGATGGCCTTGACCATGCGCTCCTCGATGGCGTAGACGACACCGCGCGCCGCCCGCAGCCGTTGCCGTCCGGCGGGGGTGAGGTGGACGGGCAGAGCGCGGCCGTGGTCGGTGGTGGCCGGCCGGGTGATGAGCCCGGCCTCCTTGAGGCCGCGGAGGACGACGTTGGCCGACTGCCGGGTGACGAAGGTGCCGCGGGCCAGGTCGGCGTTGGACAAGCCCGGCCGCTCGTCGAGCAGCTCGAGGCAGGAGTACTGCGGGACGGTGAGGTCATGGTCACGCAGGGCCTTGTCCATGGCACCCCGCAGGGCGGCCGAGGCGCGTTTGAGGCGGTAACCCACATGTTCGGTGACGTCCTTGGCTGGATGGGGCGAGGGCACAGGCGCACGGTCTTCCATGTCAGCATTTTGACATGCGTAAGCGCTGGTGCCTACAGTCACTATGTCAAAGTCCTGACATCAGAGCTCTGGAGGAACCATGCCCGCCACCGTCGAAGGACCTGATTTCATCGCCCTGCAGATGAACGACGTACCTGCCGCGGCCGCGTTCTTCGAGGAGCACCTCGGACTGCGCCGGGCGCCCGCCTCACCCCCCGGCGCGGTCGTCTTCACCACCAGCCCGGTCCCGTTCGCCGTCCGCGAGCCGCTCCCGGGCGTCGACCTGGACGGTGACGCGCGCCCTGGGCTGGGCGTGGCGCTATGGCTGCGCACCACGGACGCCGAGGCCCTGCGCGGGCAACTCGTGGCAGCGGGCGCGCAGGACGTCAGCCCTCTGCAGGACAGCCCGTTCGGGCCGATGTTCTCCTTCACCGGCCCCGAGGGCTACCGCCTCACCGTGCACGGAGGCTGACCGCGGGATTCACCGCACGGCGGCGCGGGCTGCGGCAGGTCGGCGACGACGCCTGCGCCGCGGCCCGCGCCGCCGAAAAAGCCGGCACCACCGGCCGGAGGTCCCGGGCGAGCACCCCTCCCCATCCGGTACGCCCCACCGAAGGCCTTCGCCTCACTCGTCCGTGAAGTGCGCGAGCGTGGCGATGACACGTTCGGCGATGTCCGGCGGCCAGGGGAAGGAGGGGGCCACCGCGCGCTGATGGGCGAGTCCGTGCAGGCCGAGCCACAAGGCGACCGCGTCGGCGGGCACGTCGTCACTGACCGCACGCCCGGCGGCGACACAGCCTTCGAGCGCCTCGGCGAGCAGCCGCAAGCTCTCCTGACCCAGCGCGACCATGTCGTCCTCGGTCACGGATCCCTCGCTCAGGTCGGGCACCCACAGCCCTCCGAACATCGTGCGGTAGCGGCCGGGGTGGGCTTGCGCGAACCGCAGATAACTCCCGCACAGGGCCATGAGCCGCTCCCGGGGTGCGTCACCCGCCGCCTCCATGGCGCCGCGCAACTGCTCGTCCAACTCGTCGAAGGCACTGCGCACCACGGCCAGCATGACGGCGGGCTGGTCGGGGAAGTGGCGGTAGATCGAAGGGGCGGCGATCCCGACGCGGCGGGCGACGGAGCGCAGGGTGACGGCGCTCTCGTCACCGGTCTCGTCGAGCAGTTCGACCGCCGCCGCCACGATCTCGTGACGCAGTCGAGCACCCTCCCCACGGCGGTTGCGGACGCGTACGTGTGGCGCTGATGTGTCGTCTCCCATGCCATCACCTTACAGTGCGAAACTTACGGACGTTCCCCTTGCGTGCGCCACTCACCTCCGCACGCGCGCAGCGCACTCCAGCCCCTCACCTCACACCGTGAAGTTTATCGACGCACCCTCTTGTCGACCCTGAACTAACACGTATAGCCTTACATCCGTAAGCAAACAGTCGACACTTCAAAGGGTGCCATGAACAGCACTGTCACCACCTTCGCCACCGAGATCGTGCTGCCGGGTACGGTCGAGCCGAACGGTCTGGAGACGCGGACCCGTGAGCTCCCGGCCCCGGCCAAGGGCCAGGTCGTCCTGCGGATGGACGCGACCGGCGTGTCGTTCGCCGAGCAGCAGATGCGTCGCGGCAAGTACTACGACCAGCCACCGTTCCCCTTCGTGCCCGGATACGACGTGGTCGGCACCGTGACGGCGGTCGGCCCGGAGGCGGACGCCACACTCGTCGGACGCCGGTTCGCCGCAGTCACCAAGGCCGGCGCGTGGGCCAGCCATCTGCTCGTCGACACCGCGGGTCTGATGCCCGTACCGGACGAGGTGGACGCGTGTGCCGCGGAGACCGTGGTGGTCAACGGCCTCACCGCCTGGCAGATGCTGCACCGCATCGCCAAGGTCCGCGCCGGCGGGACGGTCGTGGTGCTGGGCGCCAACGGCGGCGTCGGCTCCACGCTGGTGCAACTGGCCCGCCACGCCGGGATCACCGTGATCGGCACGGCGTCGGCACGCCACCACACGGCGGTACGCGACCTGGGAGCGACCCCGGTCGACTACCGCGACCCGGACATGTACGGCCGGATCCGGGAGCTCGCGCCGGACGGCGTGGACGCGGTCTTCGACCACGTGGGCGGGGCCGGGGTGGAGCAGTCATGGCAGTTGCTGCGCCGGGGCGGGACGCTGGTCTCGTACGGCACCGCGGCCACCAAGGACGACGAGGGCAACTCACAGCTGCCGGTGCTGAAGCTGTTCGCGCGGCTCGCCGCATGGAACTCCCTGCCCAACGGCAAGAGCGCACACTTCTACAACTTCTGGGCCGGTAAGCGCCGTTGCCAGGCATCCTGGCAGCGGCGGATGACCGAGGACCTCACCCAGGTACTGCGTCTGGTGGCCGACGGCGCTCTCGCCCCGCAGATCGCCGCGAGGATCCCGCTGTCGGACGCCGCCTCGGCGCTGACGCTCGCCGAGTCCCACACCGTCGCAGGCAAGGTCGTCATCGTCCCCGACGCGTGACACCACGAGCACCACGCCGGATCAGCGGCCCGCGCAACTGCCGTAGTGAGAGCGTCACATGGGCGCCGGCGTCCTGGCCGCCGCCACCAGGTCCGGCCCTCCGCACCGCACGCTCAGGCGTCTGCCTGGTGCACCCCTCGCGAACTCCCGCGCCTTCCGACGCCCCGCCCCACAACTCCGGAGGTACCCCGTCATGTCCGTCACCGCCACACTCACCCCGGCCACCACCGCTCCCCGCCGGCCGGCCGCGACACGCCCCCTGGACGACGTCGACAACCGTGCGACCTACATCAGCTTCGGGCTCGCCTACGTGCTCGGCCACGGTTCCGCCGCGGCCTCCGGGGGCGACACCCCGCTGCTCGACCTGCCCGGCTGGCTGCCCATGACCCTCCTCGGTGCGGGGCTCGCCGTCGGCACCGTCCAGGCCACCGCCGCCGCCATGCACGCCCGGCGTGCCGCGACCGAGCCGGACGACGTTCTCTCCGGAAAGCTCCTCGGCGCCGCCTGGGTCACCGCCTTCGCCGCCTTGTTCCTCGCCGTCACGGGCCTGACATCCGCCCTCGACATGCCCGACGTGCAGTCCCTGCTCTGGCCCACCGGCTCCGGGTTCGTCGTCGGCCTGCTCTACATCGCCGAAGGCGCCGCCCGACGCAACCTGCTCCACTACGGCCTCGGCAGCTGGCTCGCCCTGACCTCCACCGCGGCACTCCTCATGGGCAGTCCCGGCCTGTACTGGGTCCTCACCCTCGCCGGCGGAGGCGCGTACGCCGTCGCCGCGGTCCTCGAGCACCGCCGCCTCGGCTTCTCGTCAGGGCGCACCCGGCTCACCCGGGGCTGATACCGCACCGCCGCTCGGTAACACCCCGCTTCCGCGACTCACCAGAGGAACACCATGCCCAGAATCAGCCCCGCGCACCTCACCGTTCAGCCGTCCCGCCGCCGGCCCCGCATGCGCGTACGCGCCACTGCGGCGACGGCCGCACTCGCCGTCGTCGGCATCCTCGCGAGCACCGCCCCGGCCCAAGCCGCCCCCGCTCGGGCGGGAACCGCCGACCGCACCGGCACGCTCCGGTGCCAGCGGCAGGGCGTCGACCCCACCGCGCTCATCCGCTACCGGTCCGACACCGTGATCAAGGCGTCGCTGAGCACCGTCTTCAAGCTCCAGACCCACGTCGAACGGTGGCCGTCGTGGCAGGCACCGGTCCTCTCCGCGAAGCGCCTCGACCCCGGTCCGCTCCGGAAGGGCTCACAGTTCCTGTGGACGACCCCGGCACCCGCGACTCCCACCACCCCCGACACCACCCTGAACATCACCTCCACCGTCCGGCAGCTCGACCGCGACTCCTGCATTCGCTGGAGCGGGCCCGCGGTCGGTGACGGGCTGCGCATCGACGAGGGCGTCCACGTGTGGACGTTCGCCGAGGTCACGGGCGGAGTGCGCGTACAGACCGAGGAGACGTGGACCGGTGCCCAGGTCGAGGCCGACGTCCCCACCGCGACAGCGGTCCTCGGCGCAGGACTTGACCAGTGGCTGCGCGAACTGAAGGCCACCGCCGAGGCCCACGACGGCCGACCGCACGCTGACCGCTGAGCAACGTCCAGGCAGGCCGGAAGGCGGTGCCCGCATGACCTCCGCACAGGTACGTGCGGCAGCGTGCAGCCCGGACCGGCCCACGGTCCGGGCTGCACGCCTGTCCTGCCTGGCGGCGCAGGTCAACCGGTCGCGGTGATTTCGCGGTCCAGAGTGCTCTTGATGACGCGGAGTCCCTGATCGACCATCTCGGCGATGGGCGCCCCGAGGCTTTCCGGCGTCACATCGACGATCCAGACGAAGCGGCTGCCGTTCCCCTCCCCGGCGAGCACCTGCATGGACGCATGGTGGTGCGTGGGCTCGAGGGAGCCGCCGACTACCGCGTAGGCGATGCGCCGGGCCTCATCGTCGATGTCGACGATGAGTTCCCGCACCACAGCGCCGTTGGCGAAAGTGACCGTCCTGACGTCTCCGTCGACGCGGGTGTCGGTGACATACCCGGGTGCGAGTCGGTGGTGGACCTCACCGAAGTCGCGGACCACCTCCCACACGTGGTCAGGGGTGTCGTCGATCAGCACTTCGCGGTGGATGGATGCCATGGGTCTGTCCCTTCTCGGGTGGAGCGGTCAGTGGCCGGCCGGGGCGGCGGAGAGGCAGAACGGGTGGCCCTCGGGGTCGGTGAGGACGATCCACCGGCCCTCGCCCGGCTGGAAATCGGGCCGGGACGCACCCAGGCCGAGCAGTTCCTCGACCGCGGCGTCCAGGTCGGAGACAGTGAAGTCGAGGTGGAGGTACGTCGCGCCGTCGGGCCAGCCCGGCGGCTCGTAGCCGTCGACGCGGACGAAGGCGAGCTGGACCGCGGGAGCACTGCCCAGGGAGACGAGGTCCTGGTCGCTGTGGGTGATCTCCCACCCGGTGGCCTTGTGGTAGAACGCGGCGAGCGCGGCCGGGTCGGCGCAGTTCACGCCGACCGTGCTGAGCTGCTTCAGAGCAGACATGACGATGACTCCTGGGAATCGGTACGGGAACGGACGCAACGGCGTACGAGGGAGGAGCGGAGAGACCCTCGTACGCCGCAAGCGTCCTCCCGGCGGCGGTCCCCGGTCTTGAAGATCCTTGCAGCGGGCCCGGTGTCCTTGCTGCGGAGCCCGGTGTCAGACCTCGCGCGTAACGTGCGAAGGGTGCTCACTGCCATTCCTGTCACCAGCCGCCCCGACTTCAGCATCAGCTCGGTGAACTGCCGTTCCGACCACGCCCGCTGGTCGGCGCCGGAAGTGCGCACCGACTACCGCGTGGTGCTCGTGCGCCACGGACGGTTCCGCCGGAAGGCCGCGGGCGCCCCGGCCGACATCGACGCGACCCTGGCCTACGTCGGCGCACCGGGCGAGGAGGAGAGCTTCGCCCACCCCGCCGGCGGCGACGTGTGCACATCGATCAGCGTGACACCCGGACTGTGGCGCTCCCTCGCCGGAGACACCGAGGCACTGACCGTCCAGGCCGTCTATGTCGATCCGCCCCTCGATCTCGCCCACCGCAGCCTGCTCGCCGCCGCACGCTCCGGAGACGTCGACTACGCGCTCACCGAGGAACTGCTGGCCCTCCTGTCGACCGCCATCGGCCGCACCGCGACCGGACCGACCCCGCTGGACTCCACGCCCTCCGGGCGCGACCGGCCCCTCGTCGCAGCCGCTCGCGAGGCGATCACCGCATCCCACCCCGCGTCGGACACCCTGTCGTCGCTCGCCGAGCTGCTCGGGGTCTCCCCCTACCGCCTGAGCCGGGCCTTCCCACGCGAACTCGGCGTGACGGTGACCCACTACCGCCAGCGCGTCCGCGTCGGCAGGGCCCTCGACCGCCTGGAGGCCGGGGAGAGCAGCCTCAGCGCCCTCGCCGCCGACCTCGGCTACGCCGACCAGGCCCATCTCACCCGCACGATGCGCCAGTACCTCGGCCGCACGCCGGCGGCGCTGCGCCGTCTGCTCACCCCAGCACGCCGACCCGAGAACCTGGAGCACGGTCCGGTCCTACCCGAACCGCCCGTCACCGGAATCGTGTCGGCAGGCGTGGGGCGGCCGGGGCGAGGGTGATGGGACGGAACCGGCCGGGCAGGGGCGGACCCGGTCACCTGGGAACCGATGCGGGATGCGCGTTCCGCGCGGTCCGCTCCGAGGGAGCCCGAGACCCTCGGGGGACGTGTGGTTGACTGATCCGCATGGCCCCGTCTCCGCATCCGCCCGTTCGGCCGTGACCGCCGAGCCGACCGCGGCCACTCGGCCCCGTAACCGCAAGCAGCTCATCGTCGAGGCGGCCGGCCGGGTCTTCAGCGAGCGCGGCTATCACCTCGCGTCGATGGAGAAGATCGCCTCCGACGTGGGTATCACCGCGGCGGCCCTGTACCGGCACTTCCCGAACAAGTACGCGCTGTTCGCCGAGTGCGCCGACCTCATGGCGGACCGACTCGTCGCCGCGCTCGACGAGGTGCCGTCCGGGGCGGCCCTGGCGGATGTACTCACCGCCGTCACCCAGGTCACCGTCACGCATCGCGCATCGGGCGGCGTGTACCGATGGGAGGCCCGGTACCTCAACCGCGAGGACCGCCGGCATCTCAGAGCGAAGTTCGCGTACGTCGTCGGGCGGGTCGACGAGGCCGTGCAGCGCGCGTACTCGCTGCCCGACGAGCGCCTGCGGGCCGCGGCAGCCCTCGGTGCCATCGGGTCCATCGCGATGCATCACACCTCGATCGCTCAACGCCGTGCCGAGGAACTGCTGGCGGCGTCCGCCTTGCGAGTGGCCGCGACCGATCCCGCGGCGGCCCGGAGCAGCGCCCGCGCCGTCGAGCTGCCCGCCCAGCCGGTACCGCGCACGCGACGTGCCGAGATCCTCGCGGCCGCCATCCCGCTGTTCGCGCGGGACGGGTTCGCCAGCGTCACGAACGGACAGATCGCGGAGGCGGTGGGACTGGCCCCGTCGGCGCTCTACCGCCACTACCCCGGCAAGGTCGACATCCTGGCGGCGGCGTGCCTTCAGGCTGCGGGACTTCTGGCCCAGGGGGTGGAGCAGAGTCTTCACGAGGTGACCGGCCCGCACGACGCCATCGTCGCGCTGGCGGCGACGTACGTGGCCTACAGCTTCGAGTACACCGCGCTCAACAGCGTCGCCGAGGCCGAGCTCGCCGGCCTGCCGGCCGACCTGCGGCGGTCCTTGGTCCTCGCACAGCGTGAACACATCGCCGTCTGGGAGCAGCAGCTGCGGCTGGCCCGTCCGGAGCTGGACCCGCGCCAGGCCCGGGTGTTGGTGCACGCGGGGTTCGGCGTGGCGGTCGAGGCCGGACGCGGACTGCGGTGGAAGGACAGTCATGACCACCGCGACGCCGTGACCGCTCTGGTCGTGGGTGCCCTGGGCCTCTGAACGGTCATCGCACCCAGGCACGCGCCGGGGCGTCGCGTCGTGGAGCGCCTCATGTGGAAGTCACGCGGGTGTCCGCCCCTCGGCACGACTGCCGAGGGGCGGACATCTTCGGCACCGGATCGGTGGCTCAGCCGGCCGGCCTGTTCCCGGTCGGGATCGTGATCGGGGTGGTCGTCGAGGAGGAGCCCTTGTTGAGGAACAGCATGGCCAGGCCGCGCACGAACTGGTCGAACATGTAGAAGGCGCCGGGCATGACGGGCGACAGCCCTTCGCGGAACAGGATGAAGGCCGGCCAAACGGTGCGGACCAGGGCCGCCGCCGCGTAGTCACGTGGCAGCTTCAGCCAGTCGCCGACCTCGTTGCTGAGGGCGTAGCGCACGAACTCGTTCAGGAACCCGCGCGTGACCCCGAGATCGATCTCCGCGGTCAGACCGAGCAGCACCTCGGCCAGGTCGAGGCCCTCGGGCGTCGGGGCGAGGATCGGGGTGAGCACCTGGGCCGACTGGGCTTCCGCGGCCGCCCAGGTCTTCGGAATGTACTCTTCCGGCACTCCGAGCAAGTAGACGGCGACCTGCCAGGAATGCAGGAACGCTTCCTGGTCCGCGGCCGACATCGGGATCTTCCAGTCGAGCATCTTCCTGTGCACATAGGTACCCAGGCTGTGGAAGGTGACCAGGATGTCGGCGACACTGATCGGGATGGCCTGATCGGCGCCCGCCTTCCAGTGCGGCGACTGCGGCAGCAGGTGACGTACCGCGCCGTGCACCAATCGCGTCTTGTTGGCGGTGACGACGAACTGCCCCGTCGGCTTGAAGGCGTCCAGCTGGGACAGGTCGTAGCCGAACGTGAACGTCTTGGCCGCGCGGTCCTTCATGTCGGCGCCGCCGAAGGACCAGTAGACGCTTCTGGCCTCCCGTGGGATCACGGTGCTCATGATCCCGCTGCCGAGGCCGTACAGCATGAACAGGTAGGTGTCCTTGCGCCGGTTGAAGTCGGCGGCGCGGGCCAGTTGGGCGGGGTCGGCCCAGGAGGGCAGCTTGTTGACCGTCCGCAGGTGCGCGGCCAGTTCGGCCGGCAGGCCGCTGGGCAGCGCGTCACCGTTGTTCACCCACCCGGCCATCGCGGTGTTGACCGACGGGATCTGGCCGTTCTCGAGGAGCGAAACCATCAGAGGATCCGTCGCGCTGTCCCAGACGTACTCCGGATCGGCACCCGTGCCGGTTCCGGCCACCGAGTCCGCCGACGCCCACGCCCACGCCTTGGCGGGGTCCGCCACGCCCACGAGGCCGAGGGCGACACCGAGGGACAGGACCCTTCGCCTATCGGGATTATGCATTAACTTACCCACTTCCCTGCTCGATCAGATGCCGACTGTGCGCCTTTCCTGCTTGCCAGTTGGATGACAACCATGTTTCTGATCTTGCTGAGCAATGTGATTCTCGATTAACATAGCGAGGCGCGCCACCGTCGGCAATGGTCGTGACCGACGCTGTGCACTCGACCATCCGGTCCGTCTCCACCGAGAGGAAGGGGCTGCCGACGAGGAGGACCGGGAGCGGGTCGACGCCTGCTACGCCCCCGCGATGCGCTCACCACGACGTTCACCGACGGCAGCCCGGTCGCCGCGTTCATGCTGCACATCCACGACGACGGCACCGCCGGCCGGCGACGGCACCAGGAGCCCTTCGACGAGGTGCATCGGTGACGCGCCGGGTTCGCTGCTCGCCGTGGACCGGCGGCTATGTCTCCGACGTCTGCGTCGACGTGGCCGACAGCCGGCTCTCCGACGTCCCGGACCGCTGACCGGCCGTTTCGTCCCGCCCCTCCACGGGCTCCGTCCGCTCCGTTCCTCCGGTCCGGGGGACGGTGGCGTCGGGATCCGTGGTCTCCGGGAGCGCCCCCACCGGAGCCGGGGCCCCTTCCGCCGCCTCCCGCAGCACTTCCGCGAGCCCGTCCGTGGTCAGCACCATGCTGACCTGGGCCGAGCTGTTGAGGCACAGGCTGTGGCCCGGAGGGATGCGGGCGAGCAGGTCCGCGACCGGCAGCCGCTCGAACCCCAGCTGCCCGGCGGCCTGGAGATAGCGAGGGGAGGTGTAGACCGGAACCACCGCCGTGCCGTCGGGCGCCGACGCGCTCACCGGCTCGCCGCCGGCGGTGACCAGCACCGCTACGTCGGTCCTGGCCAGGGCCGAGGTGACGTCCTCCGCCCTGCCGTACCCGGTGGTGGCGAGCTGGATCGCCCGGTCCACGTCGTCGGCGGGCTCGGGCCACCCCATCGCCTCGGGTGACGGCCTGTAGTCCTCGTTGTCCTCCCACTCGACGATCTCGCCCTCGGAGTCGGAGCGCCACTGGCCGACCACGGCCCACTCCGGCGGGGGGCCCTCCCCCTGCCAGGCGGGATCGGCCAGGTAGAGCCAGTGATCGGGTGCGAGCCTGGCGGCCTCGACGAACTCCTCGGGTGGCGCGGGGTCCTTGGGGGCGGCGGTGGATTCGGCGCCGGACTCACTCATCTTGTCCTCGCTTGCTGGGGGTAACTGCGTCGGTTCGGGGGTGACCGGCGCTCCGGGCCGGGGCGCCGGATTCGGCTTCGCCGGTCATCTCCGCCCACCGTTCCCGCACATCGTCCGCCGGGACGAGCAGGGCGGCCGGGGCGGAGGAGCTGACGAACATCACGTTCCGGCCGGGCGGCAGCCGGTCGAGGAGGTCGGGGAGCGGCATCACCACATGCGCGGGCAGGCGGTCCGCCGACGTCCGCGGAGACACCGGGAAAACCGGCACCGCGAGCCCGCCGCCGGGTGCCCGCGTCCACGCCGGCTCCCCGTCCTCGGCCACGCACACGGCCACCTCGCCGGCCTCGGCGAGGGCCTCGGCGACGTCCGCGTCCGGACCGTAACCGGTGGCGGCCAGGTGCACGGCGGCGTCGGCGTCGGTGACCGGCGGGGCCCAGCCGAGTGCGGCGGGCGAGGGCCGGTAGTCCGGGTTGGCCTCCCACTCGACGATGTCGCCGTGTGCGTCGCTGCGCCAGCGGCCGAGCACGGCCCACGGGGGCGCGGGCTCGTCGTCCGTCTCGCCGAGCCAGTGCCGGTCGGTCACCGACAGCCAGTGGTCGGGGGCGGTACGGGCCGCCGCGACGATGTCCCCGGGCGGAACCGGGAAGTCCGGCCCGCCTCGCGCGACGGTCACGGGCGGACGCGCGGAAACGGGAGCGGGCGCCACGCCGGAGGCGGGTATCGGCCCGCGGGCGCCGTCCGGCTGTCCGCTAGAGGTCGGCATGGGGGTCACTCCAGACAGTCATGCCGCGCGGATGCCCGGCTCGCGGAGGAAGACACGAGGACATCTCATCACCCACGTGTGCCGCCGTCGTTCCCCGCCCCCGCTCCGGTGGCCTTCGCGGCCTCCAGCCTGGCGAGCAGCGCCCGGGCGTGCTCGTCCGGGAACAGCCCTTCGCGCGCGACGAAGGCCCGCAGGTCCTCCTCGGTCAGCGGGTGGACGTCCCAGTACCGGCCCCAGTTGTTCACGTAGACCGAGGCCGCCGAGCGGTCGGCTTCGTCCAGGGCGTGCTGGGCTCCGGTCATCACCTCGTGGAAGCTGTGGTGGCGCACCCCGACCATGATGCTCACCAGCCCGGACCTGATGAGGCCGAGGTCCACGGGCACGCCCGCGAGCCGGGTGAGCCGGGCCACGTGCGTGATGATCCGGTAGGCGCTGCCCGAGGTGCCGGTCAGCACCAGGCCACCGGAGTCCTCGGAACGCGCCTGGAAGTCCGCGGCCATCGGCAGGGTGTGCGTCATCCCGGCGGGCGACCAGAGCAGGACCCCGTCCCGGACCGCCAGGCGCCGTTCGGCCGGGCTCAGCGCGGGCCAGACCTCGTGGGGCAGCAGCGGTGTCTGCAGTAGCGCCTCCAGCTCCGCCATCTCCTCCTCCTCGTCCTCGGGGTCCAGGCCCGCCGCGAGGAGTTCGGCACGCTCGCGCTCGTACCGTTTGAGCTGCTCGGTCCGGTGCCGGTCACGTCGCTCCACCCCGATCACCGGATGCTGCGGCTCGACACCCCCCATCAGGTACGGGACGAGGTCCTTCGCCACGCCGTTGAACAGGAACGTCACCCGCTCACGCAGGTTGCCGGACTCCACGACCCGCGCGAGCTCCTCGTACGAGGTGCCGACGGCTCCTGCGTTCAGGCCGTTCCTGCTGCCGAACATCCGGTAGTCCGTGCGGTTGTTCAGGGCGATCGCCCAGAACGCCCGCGCGACCTTGCCGAACTCGTCGTTGATCTGCTGGTTGGCGCTCAGGTACGCGGCGAGCCTCTGCTCGAAGTACAGGGCCTCCTGCGCGTAACGGACGCGCGCCAGGGCCCAGGGGGGCGCGTCGAGTTGCCCGGCCTGCTCGTCGGGCTCCGAGGAGTCAGCCGGTCCGGTGCCCCGTCGGGAGTTCCCGGGCACCGGGGTGCCCTCGCGGTCCGTGGAGGGTTCCCGCCTCTGCGGCAGCGGGGCCGGGTCGTCGTCCGAGTCGTCGTCCCTCGACAACAGCGGTCGCGGATCGTAATCCGAATCTGAATCCGAATCTGGATCCGGGGACAGGGCCGGGAACGATTCGAGCGCCGGGCCGGCGAAGTCCGCGTCCACGACGGACGCTCCGCCGCTTCCGGTGTGCGGCGCGAAGTACGGGTTGGGGACGTACGGCCCGACCGGCATGCCGTACGCCATCGGTTGCACGCCACGGATGTACCGGCGGTCGATGCCCCCGGGGAAGAGAACCTCCTCCTGGTCGGGGAAGGGCGAGGCCAGCCCCAGAGTGGCGTTCACGTCGATGCCGCCGGGGACCTCCATGTCGTAGCGCCAGCGGTAACGGCGGTGCAGCGCGTCCGCACCCATCGGGTTGGCGCGGGCGCTGTCGCGCACGTAGTCACGGTTCGCGGTCGCGCTCGCGAAGACGGTGTTCGGAACCAGGGCGCTGCCGCCGTAGACGTGGTCGATGAGGTGCACCATCTCGGGCCCGTACGGCTTGAGCCCCTCGCGGAAGACCTGCTCGGGCCCGTCAGGACTGAAGCGGAACAGCGGGCCGTCGTGGTCACGCCACAGCGCGTCGGGGAGCGTGCTGCCTGCCAGCGCGGCCGGGTCGGCCGCGACGACGGCCGGGTCGACGGGCGGGGTCGGGCTCACCGGTCCGGTGGCGGGCCAGCCGACGGGTACGGGCTCTGCGCCCTTGTCCGTCAACAGGCGGGAGGAGGCGACGAGTCCACGGCCGGGCAGGTACCAGTCCCAGGCCGGGCCGTCGCGGTACACCCGCCCGGCCATGTCCGTGACACCACCGGCGGACGGGCCCTCGGAGTTGTACTCGCCGCGCAGTCCGAGCGACGGGATCTCGGCCACGAACACGTGGAAGTCCGCATCGTCCTGGCCGTAGCCCCACACGGTGTGCCGGTCGGTGGCGGCGGCCACGGGGAACGCCTCCAGCGTCTCCTCGTACCGACCGTCGAACTGCCCGTCCGCGGAATAGGGCAGGGCCTGCTGCCCCGTCGGGGCCGTGCCGGCGGCGGGCGCGGTGGTCGCGTTCCACTCGGCGGTCCGCGCGGTGTCCTCCGTGCCCGGAGCGACGGACGGTTCGGCGGACGGCATGCGCGGCACGGTCCGATGCCAGACACCGGGCCGCCCCGCGTCCGCGGCGAGGGCCGTCACGACGCCCGGCCTCGTCGGGCCGCCCTCCGACACCGTGAACGCGCCGTCGTAGCTCCACACGGTCCGGTCGTTCGTGAGGGAGAAGTGCTGCTGCACGCGCAGCTGCCCTGTTCCGATACCGGGCACCAGCAGGGCCAGGGGGCGGTGGTGGTCGGTCAGCGGCAGCTCCGGGTCGGACTCCAGCAGTGCGAAGAACTCCCCCGGGGTGACCCGCACGGTGCCGCCCGGCAGCCGCAGGACCACCGCGCCGGCGTCGTCCGTGTCCGCGTGCACGAAGTACGGAGCGGCGGCGCCCTGCTGGGTCCACGGGGCGAACTCCAGCGAGCTGGTGTTACCGGTGGTGCCGGTCCTGTCGGCGTACAGGCGTGCGGGCTCCAGCCCGCCGGGGGTCGGCGTGGGGCCCCAGTTGCGGCCCTGGAGGGGCCCGCCGGGCGTGCGGATCCGGCCCTCGTCGGCGAACGCGCCCAGCGTCTCCAGGTGGAAGACGGCCAGTTCGTCCGGGTGGCCGGAGTCCCGTCCGGCGGCGAAGGCCTGTTCGGTCAGCTCCCTCAGCCGGGCCTCCGTGGACTCGTCCCACCCGGCCTCGGCGGGCAGGTGGAGCGCCGCACGCCCCAACTCCTCCCGTCGCACGGGGGTCCTGGCGTCCAACAGCTGTGAGGCGCCGGTCATCGCCCACAGTGCGCGGGCGTACTCGCGCGGCGTGAGCGGACCGGCGGGCATCCGCAGCACCGCCCGCACCACGGCGTCGCCGCCGGTGGCGATTCTGTCCAGCGCGTCCCGCAGCGCGGGCGCGTCCCATGCGTCGGTGAGCGCCACGTCCCCCGGCGTGGCCAGGGCGCGGTCGAGCACGGCCTCGAAGTCGGCCGGTCCCGGGACGGACCCGTCGGGCGTCGGCGCGAGGAGCTGCCACAGCTCCATGCGCAGCGGGGTGAGCGCGCTCAGCTCCGGGTCGTTCGCCCGCAGCGTCTCCAGTGCGCCGATCCCGCGCAGCAGCCGCTCGTATCGGCCGCCCGGCACACCCCGGTCGGCCTCGACCTCGTTGCCGAAGACCTGCCTCAGCGCCCGTACCAGGCGCAGGGCGCGCGGCCCCTCGTCGTCCCAGGCGGGAAGGCCCGTGGGACGCGGGAGGGGGCGCAGGCCGGCCGCCTCGGCCAACTCCGCGGTCCCGTCGACCGGTTCGGGCAGGAAGGTCTCCATGCGTGCCAGGGTGCCGTCGGGCGTCGCCGCGAGCAGCCGCACGGTGTCGTTGTAGCCGGTCCTGCCGGTGGCGGCGGTGGTGATGCGCCCGCTGTGGTTGGCGGCGTGCTGCGCGAGTGCGACCTCCTCCAGCGGGTCCTCGACGAGCGGCGCGGGCCTGATGAGGGACTGCTCGCGCAGCGGGTCGCCCGCCACTCCGCCGAAGCAGCTCGCGACGTGCAGGTCGTCGCCGGCCGCCCGCTCGACCACCTCGGGCAGCCCGCCGATGTAGCGTCCGCCGTCCTCGGCGCCGAGCAGCAGCACCCGGCCGTCCTTGCCGACCAGCTTCAGCCCGCCGGGTACTCCGTGGGCGTGGAAGGTGTAGACCGACGCCTCCGGGTCCGGGGCGGTCTCCTCGGCACCGACCGTGTGGAACGTGTCGCCCAGGCGCAGGACGTGCGCGCGCTCCCGCATGCCCCGGTACAGCCTCAGCCGCCGCTCCCGCAGCCGCCTGCGGCCGTCGTCGGGCATCGACTCCCGGCCCTCGAAGCGGTGGTCCGCCCCGACCAGCGGGCGGGTATCCACGTCGCTGTCCCGGAACCGGACGCCGTCCACCGTGACCCACTCGCGGTCCGGGGCCGGACCCGTTCCGTGCGACGGCGGGTCGAAGGGCACCCAGTCGCCGTACGCGTCGCCGGGGTCGGAGTCGACGAGCGACAGGACGTGGACGGCCGGCCCGGCGTCCGTGGCCTCGGTCCCGGTTTCCATGAGGCGTCCGTCGCCGCTGGGCGCCCAGACCCTGCGGCCCAGCCGCTCCGCCACGGCCCGTGCCAACTGGCCGTACTGGGCGCCCGCGTACGGGCTCGCCAGCACGACCGGGACGTCGAGCGGCAGCGACGCGAGTACGGGATCGGCTGCCAGCAGGCCGGCCACCGCCTGCGGGTCCAGCTCCCGGCCCTCGGCGAACAGCGCCTCGTCGTAGCCTCCCTCGGCCGCCACCACGTAGGCCCCTTCTCCCCAAGGGGCGGCCTCCTCGGAGACCTTGCGCAGCTCGCCGCCCCGCTGTTCGTGAAGCTGGATCCGCGTGGCGTCGACGCCGCTGATGCCGGAGCCGGTCCAGTCGCGCCCGCGCGGAGCGCCCTGGGCGTCGCTCATCAGCGTGTCGCCGGACAGCAGCGGGTCGGAGGACACGTCGGTGGAGCCCGGGGACGGAAGCGAGTCCGTGGACCGCGACCCGGACGTGTCCGAGAAGGAGACGGGTGAGGCCGGGGCCGAAGCCGTGTCCGTCCCCGGGGCGAAGGCCCAGTCGGGGTCGGACGGCGACGTGAGTGGCGTCAGGGAGCCCCGGGGCCCGCCGTCCGTGGCCGGGTCCGTGGCGACCCGTCCCGTGGACCGGGGCACCGGCGCGGGCAGCGGGCGGGGCGCGTCCTTGGGCGCGGCGTGCTGGACCGGGCGCGCCTCGTGCCAGACACCGCCCCCCGGCGCACCCCCCATGACGGCCGCGTAGTGCATGGTCAGCACCGGCTGCCCGGAGTCGCCGGTGCCGGACAGGTCCGCCGGGAAGTCGGTCCACCACACGGTGCGGCCCAGCCGCTGGGCGAGCCGCTCGGCCACGTCGCCCGCGTCGGCGGGCTGTCCGGTGAACGCCAGGACGACGGGGGTGGTCAGTTCCCTGCGCGTCAGCATGGGGTCGTGCGCGAGCAGCTCCACGAACTCGCGGGTGGGCACGGCGGCCGACTCGCCGTCGTAGGTCAGCCGGAGGAGCTCCGGGTCGGACGCGTCGGGGGCGACCCGCACCAGGAACGGGACCCGCGTGCGCCCGCCCTGCGTCCACGGCGCGTCCTCCACCACGGCGAACGTGCGGAACTGTGCCAGGTCCACGTACGACTGCGGCTGTCCGCCGGTGAAGTCGCGGCCGAGGCCGCGGGCGGCGCCCTGCACGGTGCGCAGACCGGACGTGGCGTACACCCTGGCCTCGTCCAGGTCGTGCACCGCCGCCACGTCGGGGTCGGACGCCTGGCGGCCCACCGCGAAGGCGCGCGTGAGCAGGTCGAGTGCTTCCCCGAGTTCGTCGGGGCCCGGCCGTGCGCCGGGTGTCAGGTGGAGGACCTGCGCGACGAACGCGTCCCGGTCCGGGCCCGGGGTGTCCAGCGTCTCCTCGGCCTTGACCCGGGCCCAGAAGATGCGCGACCGCTCGGGCTCTCCGACCGCGTCCTCGTCGATGTCCAGGGCGGTGGCCGCCTCCTCCTCGGGGTCTGCGTCGTGCATCCACCGGGCGGCCTCCTCCACGGCGGGGAGGTCCACGAAGCTCACCAGCTGGTCGCCGGGCCACATCCTCCACTGCTCTGCGGCGGCGGCCAGGACACGTCGGGTGACGTCCTGGTTCACACCGGACGCGGCGTCGGGGTGCGCCTCGACCACCCGGCGCAGGAGGTCCAGCGTGAACGGGCCGGCGATGTCGAAGTCGGAGTCCGCGCGCCACATGTGGTCGACCGCAGCCGCGCCGCGCAGCAGGCCGTCGTAGTCGGGCGCGTCGTCCACGTCGTGCCCGAAGGTGAGCCGCAGTGCCCGCACCAGGCGCAGCGTCCTCTCGCGCGTCTCCTCCGTGACGGGTCCGTCGGCCGGACCGAATCCGGCGGCCTCGGCGAGGCGGTCCAGTCCGGGTCCTGCGGGCTCCGGACGGAACAGGTCCCAGGCCCGGTGGCGCCCCTGCGCGTCGGCGAACAACGTGCGCGTGTAACGGCCGTTGTCCGACTTCGTCCCCTGCGAACTGTAGGCCAGGCGAACGGTGCGTCCCGTGGAGTTCGCCACGTGCTGTCCCATGGACACGTCGCGCAGCGGGTCGGGAACGAACGGGCCGGGGAAGGCGTCGCCCGCGGTGTTCGGGGCCGGCACGGCACTGTTCTTGGGCGCTCCGCTCCAGCAGACCACGAGGTCGACCCAGTGGTCCTCGGGCAGGTTCGCCAGGCTCTTGCGGCGCTTGAGCCACGGCCCGGCCTCCCGCTCGTCGACCAGCCGGACGGTGCCGTCCCGCAGCGCCAGCTGGAGGACGCCGGGTTCGCCGTGCATGTCCAGGCGGTAGGCGGTGTCCTCGGGGCCCGGACGCGGCAGGTCGTACTCCTGGGACATTCCGTCCGTGGCCGGGTAGTGGTGCACGAACGTCGTCATCCGGTCGAGCTGGCGGCCCTCGTCCTCGAAGTGCTTCGCGTACTCGGCGGGGTGGTGCGAGGCACGCCCGATCTGCTTCCCGCTCAGCGAGCTGACGATGGGCCGGGTGACCACGTCGCGGTACCAGTCCGGTACCTCGTCGTCGGGGTCGGGCGCCAGCCCGGGCTCGCTCGCGATCCAGTCGCCCTGCGGGACGCCGGAGCGGCGGACGGTGTCGATGGTGCTCGCCGCGCCGGGGGCCGTGCTGAGCATCGCCTCGCCGCTGTGCGCCCACACCGTCAGACCGGTACGGTCCGCGAGCTTGCGCGGCAGGTCGAGGTAGCCGTCACCGGCGAAGGGGACCGCCAGCACGACCGGGGTGCCCTGCGTGAGTCCTTCCCGTGCCACGTCGGCCGCGACCAGTTCCACGAACTCGTCGACGTCCAGTTCGACCGTCGAGTCGTCCGGCAGCCGTGCGTCCACCCGGTCGTGCCCTCCGTCGGCGGCCACGACGTACGGGGTCACGCCCTGCGGCCAGGGGACCCGCGCCGTGTCGAGTACGTCGTACGAGCCGGACGGGGTGGCCTTCAGTACGTCGCCCTGGGCGGTGTCCAGCTCCGCGACGACGTCGTCCTCCCAGTTGAGGCCCGGTACGCGGCGGCCCTGGACGGTGAAGTGGCGGGCGCGGCCCGGCGCCAGCACGCCCAGCTGGGTGAGGTGGAAGGCCCCCAGCGCGGCGAGGCTCGTCGCCGCACCGGCCGCCGTGGCCCGTTCCACCAGCGCGAACAGTTCCGCGCGAAGGTCCGGTCCGGCGCTCGCGTCGGACTCCAGGTGCAGTACCCGGCGGGCGAGCGCGTCCACGTCCAGCGGGCGGTCGCGCAGCGCGGGCTCCCGACGGCGCAGGGTGTCCAGCGTCTGCACCGCTGCGGCGTCCGGTGACTGGGAGACGCCGATCGTGGCCTGCCGGCCGAGTGCGGCCCGGGTCACACCGTCGAGCGCCCCCGTGCCCACCCAGTCACCGGGGACCCGGGTCAGGCTCTTCGCCCCGACCGAGAAGTCCCCGGCGGTCAGACGCGGTTCGCCGGCGGGGCCGTCCTTCTGGAGGTCGTCCAGCGCACGGGCCAGCAGCCGCTCGAACAGGGTGCGGGCGGCCTGCGCGCGCCGTCTGCCCGCCGAGGCCTGCTCGTTGACGTGCGACGAGCCGTCCGTCCGGCGCGCGTCGGCGCCGTAGCCGGTGACGGTGACGCGCGGCAGCGACGCGCCGGCCCGCTGGTTGCGCAGCCCTGCGGCGGCCACCTGGGCCGCCAGCCGGCGCAGGGTGTCCGCTCCCTGCGCAGACGGGGCCGTCTCCCCGGGCCCGTACGCCACCAGGGCGCGCGTCGGCAGGACGGGCAGCGGCCGGGCCGCCTGCGGAGCGGCCGGGGCTGCGTACACCGGGGTGCTGGGCGTCGGCACCGAGGTCATCTCCACGCCCTGCATGGGGTCCCCGGCCGAGGAGCGGGCCTTCACGGTGGAGGAGGTCGCCGCCGTGGGGCTCTTCCCGGACGACGGCGCCGCGGGCAGCGGCGGCTCGACGGGACGCGGGCCCTCCTGGGTCCCGGCCAGGTCGACGGGCCGCGCCTCCCGCCAGTCGGCGACCGTCGGGCTGGTCAGGGTCATCAGCGAGTCGACGAGCGTGGGTACCGCGACGCCTGCGTCGTCCCTGCCGGACAGGTCCGCCGGGAACGGGCTCCACCACACGCCGCGGCCCAGCCGCTGGGCGATCACCTCCGCGACGCCGGGCGCCGGACCGCCGAGTCCGGTCAGCGTCAGGAGGACGGGAACGGTCAGCCCCTTACGACTCAACTCCGCGTCGGCGGCGAGCAGTTCGGCGAACTCCGCGGCAGTCACCTCGTAGGTGGCTCCGTCGAAGCTCACCTGGACGCGGCCGTCGTCCTGGAGGCCCACGTCCGCCAGGACCAGGTACGGGACGGGCTTGTCCTTGCCGTACACGTCCTGCCCGGCCCACGGGGCGTCGGTGAGTCCGCCCGGTGTCCGGAACTTACCCAGTTCGGGCTGGTACGCCTGCCCGTCCGCCCAGTCCCGGACGATGCCCGCGGCGGGCCCCATGGTCGTGTACGCCGTGGGCCGGCCGAAGGCGCCGCGCGCCTCCAGGTCGTACGCGGCGGCCACGTCCGGGTCGGTCATGTTCCGGCCCGCGGCGAACCCGCGGGTCAGCACCGTCAGTGCCTCCTCGCGCAGTGTGCCGTTCACCTCGGTGCCGGGGTCGAGGTGCCGGATCCTCGCGGTGAGGGCGTCGGCGTCTGGGCCGGCCAGCGTCTCCTCGGCCTTGACGCGCGCCCAGAACATCCGCGCCCGCTCGGCGTCGCCCACGTCGTCGGGACCGGAGAGCCCCAGGGCGGCGACGGCCGCCTCGTCCACCACCACAGTGTCCTGCAGCCACCCGGCGGCGGAGTGCAGCACCGGTAGGGCGACGAACCCGCTGACCGGCAGGGAGGGCCCGTCCTGCCAGGTCTGTGCGGCCGCGGCCAGTACGCGGCGGGTGGCCTGACGGTCCACACCGGAAGCGGCCTCCGCGTGGGCGGCGACCACCCGGCGCAGCAGGTCCGGGGAGAACGGGCCGGTCCCGGCGAGGTCCGGATCGACGTCCCACATGTTGGCGATCGCCCCGGCTCCACGGACGAGGGTGGCGATGTCGTCCGCGTCCTCCACGTCGTGCCCGAGGACCAGCTTCAGGGCCCGTACCAGGCGCAGCAGTTCGGCCCGGCTCCCCGGCGACGGTTCACCCGTGAACCCGGCCGTCGCCGCCAGCCGGTCCAGCTCGGCCTCGTCGGGCTCCGGACGGCTGGTGTCCCACCACCACTGCTGTCCGCTCGCGTCGGTGAACAGCACCCGCACGGGGTCGTCCTGGTAGGTGAAGACCCCCTGCAGGGCGTGGGACAGCCGGACCGTGCGCCTGGTGACGTTCGCCAGGTGCTGTCCCAGGGACAGGGCGTCGTCCGAGAGCGGATCGGCGGCGAACGGTACGGGGAACGAGTCACCGACCTGCGAGAGGTCCTGCACGGCGCTGTCCTGCGGGGCCGAGGAGTAGCAGACCACCATGTCGATCCAGTGGTCGGCGGGCAGGCTCGACAGGCTCTTGCGGCGCCGCAGCCACTCCCCCGCCTCGTGCCGGTCGGCCGTCCTCGACCCGCCTTCGGCCATGGGCAGCATCAGGCTGCCGGGCAGCCCGTGGCCCGCCAGGTGGTACGCCTTGTCCTTCGGTCCGGGGTCGGCCAGCGGAAGCTTGGCGGAATACGTACCGGTGGCACGGTTGAAGTGGACGTACAGCGTCATCTGGTCGAGGCGGTTGAAGTTGTGCTCGCGCGAGGACTCGGTGAGCTCGCCGGGCTGGTGCAGACTGCGGCCGATCTGCTGTCCCGTCAGCGCGCTCACGATGGGCTGGGACACCACGTCGCGATGCCAGTCCGGGGCGCTGTCGTCCGCGTCGGGCGCCAGGCCGGGCCGGACCGGGACCCACGAACCGTGGGGCATCCCGTCCCGCTGGACCACGGCGACGGTGCTCGACGCCGCCGGATCGGGGTTGCGCCGCGCCAGGCCGCTGTGCGCCCACACCGTGCGGCCGGTGCGCTCCGCGAGCTTGCGCGGCAGTTCCAGATACCGGTCGCCCGCGAACGGGACGGCCAGCACGATCGGGGCCACGGCCGGCATGCCCTGCAACGCCGGGTCGGCCGCGACCAGTTCGATGAACTCGTCGACCTCGAGATCCCGCGTGGTTCCGTCGGGCAGCAGCGCCGTCACCGTGTCGTGGCTGCCCTCCGCGAGGACGGTGTACGGGGTCATGTCCCACGCCCAGGGGGCGAAATCCATTATTCCACTCGGAGCGAGTCCGCCCGCCTGGTCCTCCTCGAGGTCATCCACGAAGAGGCCTTCCATTGCGACGACCTCGGACCCGGCCCAGTTCAGGCCCGCCACCCGGCCACCTCCGCTGGTGACGTACCGGGCGCGGTCCGGGGCGAGTACGCCCTCCTCCTCCAGGGCGAACGCCGTGAGGGAGGCCAGGCTGCCCGCCCGCCCGGCGGTGAGCGCCCGCTGGACCGTCGCGTACAGGTCCCTGTGCATCTCCGGGTCGACGAGCGCGGACGGGCCGAGGCGGCGGACGCGCCGGGTGACCGCATCCGGGTCGAACTCCCCGGCGCGCAGCGTGCGGTCGTCGCGGCGCAGCGCGTCCAGGGTCTCGACCGCCGTCGCGTGCCCCGGCGAGGTGAGGGCGATGGTGGACTGCCGGCCCAGGTCCGCGCGGCTCACCGTCTCGGACATGGCCGCGGTGCCGCTCTGGCCGGGCAGGCGCGCACGGCCGCGCGAAGTGATCTTGAAGTCACTCGCGGACAGTGGCGTCCGTCCTTCCGGCAGGTTCCCCTGGAGGGCGCGCAGCGCGTCGTCGAGCTTCCCGACGAACAGGTCGTGCGCGGTCCGCGCGCGCTGGTCGCCCCTCCGCCGCGCGGCCTGTTCCCGCTGCTGCGCGGTACCGGCCTGGCGGGCGTCGGCGCCGTACCCGGCGATGTCGATCTTCGGCAGCGGCACCCGCGCACGCTGGTTGCGCAGACCGGCCTTAGCCACCTGGAACGCCAGCCGTTCGACGTTCTCCTGCGCGTCGGCCGAGGGACGTGTCTCCCCCTGGGCGTACGTCACGAGGCTCAGCCGGGGCAGGGGGGCGAGCGGCCGGGCAGATGCGGCGGTCACCGGCGCGGCGAACACCGACTGACCGTCGGCCGTGTCGAACGCGGTCATGTCCAGGTTGGCCGGCTCAAGATCGGTCATGTCGACGTCCGGACCCGTCAGGCCCAGGTCGGCGAGGTCCGTTCCGGTAGGACCGAAGTCGAAGTCGAAATCGCCGAGGTCGTTCCAGGCGGACGGGTCGAAGTCACCGAAGTCGACCGTGCCCAGGTCGAAGTCGTCCAGCATCGAGATGTCGAAGTCGGTCATGTCGGCGTCGGCACCCGACTGGGCCGCCGGCCCCGGATCCGTGACGGGTGCGGAAGCCGGGCTCGGTTCCGTGGCGGGCGCGGTCCAGCGCTGCCGCAGGCCCAGGCCGGAGCGGAGGTTGTCGGCCAGCTCCGTGGCGGAGGCCGGTGCGGCCCCGGAGCCGGTCCCCGTGTCCAGCAGGTGGCCGGCGACCCGGCGCACCGCGTCGCGGAAGCCGTCCCCGGCGTACCGGGAGTCGGCGAGGACGTCGTGCGGTTCCGCCGGCAGCACCAGGGAGACGGCGGCGTCCCAGGCGCGGGTGGCGTCGGCCGCGTCCGTGCCCTCGGGCGCCGCGTCCGCGAAGCGGGCGTAAGCCTGCGCCCACAGCCGGCGCGACGCGGTCGCGGCCACCGCGTCCATCGTGTCCGTCCAGGCGTCGGGCCGCGCCATCCGCACCCGGACCAGGTCCAGCGGCGTCAGTTCACCCGCGGGCAGCCGGTCGTCGCCGCGCAGCATCATCTCGGTGCGCTGGCCGACGGAGGGCGTGATGCCCGCGCCGTTCATCTCCTGCAGGCTGACGGTCTCGCCCTCGGCGGGCCGCGGCGGTGCCTGCGACAGGTCCGCCTCGGTCACCTGGTCGGCGACCCACCGGCGTTCGGCGGCGTCCCTCGGGACGGCCGGGGCCGCGTCGTCCGTGTCGGAGATGGTGTTCCGCGCCGCTCCCAGCGCGTCCGGAGTGACCCCCAGGGTCCACAGCCGGGCCTCGGCGTCCTCCAGCCGGTGGCGCGCCTCGTCGACCCCGGCCCAGGCGTCCGCCACGGCCGTCTCGTCGCCGCTGATCCGCTCCGTCGTCGCCGCTTCGGCGGCGGCCGTGCCGAGCGCGCTCAGTGTCTGCGCGTGCGCCTCCCACGCCGCGTCGTGTTCCGTGGTGACATCGGCCACCACGGCCGTACGGGGTGACGCCGAGTTGGTCGCCGTGGCCGTGGGGCCTGAGCCGTCGCCCTCGGAGGTCGTGATCCGCCCCCAGCTCCCCGCCGTGGCCGGCTGCCCGTCCGGGCCCGGCAGCATCGCGACGGTGTACGTACCGGTCGCCGGGTCGTGATGGAGCGTGGTGGCGCCGCCGGTCGCCCACCAGTTCCGGGCCGAGTTCCGGGCGCCCTCGCCCGGGATGCTGCCCTCCGTCGGCCGGTCACCGGACGGCCTGCCGTGTGGCACCACCGCGATGACCTCGGCGTACCCGTCCTCGTCCAGCAGTTCGGCGTCCCTGAAGACCAGTTCGCCGAACTCGCCGGGGGGCACCGGCCCCTGCATCCGCAGACCGTCGGCGTCACCGTCGGCGACGTACACGAAGGGCCTCGGACGGTGCGGGTCGGCCGTCCAGGGCGCGGGTTCGGTGCCGACGGGGACGAGCGAGCCGTCGGGGGCATACCCCAGCAGGGTGACGACGCTGTGGTCGAAGGTGCCCTGGGGCCGGGGCGTACCGTCCAGGAACCTGCCCCAGGCGTCGCCGTCCTCGTCCGCCAGGAGCCGGTCGGACGCCAGCGCGCCCTGCTGTTCCAGGCGGTAGGCGGCCACCTCACTCAGCTGCCACGGGTCGCGGCCCGCGGCGGTCGCCTGCCGTGCCACGAGGACCGCTTCGCCGAAGCGTGCCGGGTCGGGGGCGGGCAGGTGCAGCACCGCGGCGGCGTACGCGCCCTGATCGGCCTGGCCGGTCGTCAGGGCGACCTTGAACGAGGCCCACAGCAGCCGCGACCACTCGGTCTCACCCACCGGCGCCGAGGCGTCGAGTCCCAGGACGCTGCGGGCGACCTCCTCGCGGCGGGGTGCGGCGGCGAGGTCCGTCAGCATGTGGACCAGGTGCGGCAGGGCGATCCAGTCGGTCAGGGGTCCGCGCGCCCCCGTCTCCCAGCGGCGGGCCGCCTCGGCCAGCAGGCTCCGGTGGCCGTCCGGCGTGAACTGCGGGGCCTGCCCCTGCGGGAGCCCGCCCGCGAGGTACCGGGTCAGGAGCTGCCCGTACAGGTCCAGGGTGAACGCGCGCGCGCCGTCGCGGTTCAGGCCCGGATCGGCCTGGTGCATCAGGTCCAGCGCGCCGATACCGCGCAGCAGCACCGGGTACTCCGGGCTGTCGTCCACCGTGGAGCCGAAGATCTGGCGCAGCGCCCGGACCAGCCGCAGGGTCCGCTCCCGCACGGCCTCGGGGGCGGGTGCGGGGCCGTGGTGCAGCCCGGCGTCGCGGGCCCTCCGGTCCAGCGCGTCCCCGGCCGGTTCGGGCGTGAACATGACCCACGGGTAGGCACGGCCCCGCGCGTCGGTCTGGAGGGCGATGTAGGCGTCCTGTGCGCCGTCCTTCGGCTGGACCGCGGCGTTCATCAGGGTGGTGGCGAACACCGTGCGGCCCGTCTCGTTGGCCGTGTGCTGGCCCACCGCGACGGCCGCGAGCGGGTCGGGCACGAACGGCGGGGCTCCGACGATGTGCATCCCGGGTGTCTCGCCGATGCCGGGGGGCGCCGCCGCGTAGCAGACGAGCATCGCCACGGGGTGCTCGGGGGCGAGCGAGGCGAGGCTGCGGCGGCGGGCCAGCCTGCGGGCGAACTGCGGTCCGTCGTCGGTCCGTTCGCCCTCGGGGGTGTGCCAGTCGACGGTGCCCGGCAGGCCGTGGTTGTTGGGGAAGTACGGTGCCGGCAGGCCGAGCGCGGTCCACGGCGTGAGGGCGGTGGGGCCCTTGGGGTCGTAGGAGGTGCGCTGGTTCGTGTAGGTCGTGACCGTCCCCAGCCGGCTGTGCGTCATGGTCCGCGACCAGCCGCCGTCGTCCGAGCCGGCGAGGTCCATCGAGATGTAGCCCGTGGACCGGTTGCCGTGATGGGCGATGGACAGGGCGCTGACCTCGCCGTCGGCGGGCGGCGTGGACACCGTGGCGGGGGTGTTGGCGAACCACTGGCCCCGGGGCGCCTTCCGCTCCTCGTCCAGCAGCAGCATCATCGAGCGGTCCGGGACGCCGGGAAGGCGCCCGATCCCCGACCGGCCGGTGGTGGCCCACACCTCGCGGCCGAGCCGGTCGGCGAGCCCGCGCGGCAGGTCCAGGGACGCGGCGGCGGGGCGGGCGACATGCAGCAGCAGGGGCCCCGGCCGGCCCGCCAGGTTCCGGTCGAGGGCCATCAGTTCGTGGAAGACCTCGGGCGTCACGGGGCGCGCGAAACCTCCGAGCCCACGGACCACGACCGCGTCGGACCGGCCGCCGAGCATCACGAGGTACGGGTCGGGGTCGCCCTGTGCGGGGAGCCAGGGCGCGGTCTCGGGTCCGCTGTGGCCGGTCGCACCGTCGGGGGTGCGCGAGATCCGGCCGGTGGTGCCGGGATCGAAGTCGGCCGGCAGGGGCTGTCCGAGCCAGTTCCAGCCGCGCGGGCGGCCCTGGGCGTCATTGATCCTGAAGTCGGCGTGGAACGCGCCGCGTTGCGCGAGGTAGGCGGCGGACAGGGCGGGAAGTGTGTCGGCGCCGGCGGCGAACGGGGCCGTCACCAGCCGTACGAGGGCGCCGCGCGCCGACGCGTTCACCGTGTCGGTGGGGTCGAGCAGCAGCACCTGGCGGACCAGGGCGTCCAGGTCCAGGAAGCCGCCGCGCAGCTGCGGGTCGGCGGACCGCAGCCGGTCCAGCCGCTCCAGCGCCTCTGCGGCCTGTTCCCGGTCGACGGCGTTGAGGGCGCCCAGGCCGTACAGCGCGTCGAGGACCGCTTCGCGGTGCCGCTCCGCGTCGTCGGGCAGGACGTCCTGAGGCGTGACGGAGGTGCCCTGACCGGTGGCGGGAGCGCCGGACGCGTTCGGCATCTGCGGGGCCGGGCGGTTCGGTTCGGTGGCGACGGGCCGCGTGGGGATCGGGCGGTGCGGGAGCGTGGTGCTGCCGGCGTCCAGGCGGGTCACGGTGCCCCTGGCGCGCTCCGGCTCCAGCTCGTCCAGCAGCGCCTGGGCGTGCTCGTCGGGGAAGAGCCCGTCCCGCGCGACGTTCTCCCGCAGCTCCTGTTCGCCGAGCGGGTAGATGTTCCAGTACCGGCCCCAGTTGTCCGTGTAGTCGAGGGCCGGGTCGTGGCCGGGCACGTCGTCCAGTGCCAGTTGGGCTCCGCGCATCACCTCGTGGGCGGTGTGATGGCCCACCGTCAGCGAGATGGCCAGCATCCCGGCCCGGATCAGCCCGAGGTCCAGGTCGAGGCCCCACTGGTCCCGCATGCGGGCGGCGTGCAGCATGAAGCGGTACGTGGACCCGGCGGTGCCGGTCGCCACCAGGCCGCCGGAGTCCTCGGAACGCCCCTGGAAGTCGGAACTCATCGCGAGGTCGTACACCGTCGTCGCCGGCATCCAGGTCAGCCCGGCCTCGTCGACCGCGATCCGGCGCTCCGCCTCGCTCAGCGGCGGACGCGCGTCGTCCGGACGTGCCGGATTCTCCACGGGGTGCGGCAGTTCCCTGACCGCCGCCGCCTTCTCGGCAGGGGACATGTCCGATGCCTGGATCTCCGTGGCGCGCCGCATGTACGCGGCGTAGGCCTCCCGCTGCCGTCGGCTCGGCCGCTCCGCGGCGATCTCCGGATGCTGCTCCTCGGCGCCGCCGAGCATCTCCGGCACGAGGTCGTTGGAGATCCCTTCGTACAGGAACGCCACCAGCTCCCGCAGGTTCCCGTTCCTCAGCACCCGCTGGAGTGCCTCGCGGGATGTGCCGACGGCGCCCGCCTTGAACTTGCTGGTGTCGCCGAACGTCGCGAGCGCGCGCGGATACTGCTGGCGCGCCTTCGCCCACGCGGCGGTCGCCATCTTGCGGAACTCGGCGGTCACCGCCTCGTGTTCGGCCAGGTACTCGCCCAGCCGCTTGTCGAAGGCGACGGACTCCTCGGCGTACCGGATGCGCGCCAGGACCCACGGGGGTGCCTCGCTGTTCCTGCGCTCCGGGCCCGGCTGTGCGGAGCGGTCCGGCTGCCGGGAAACGGCGCGCTCGGGGACGGGCGAGGGCTCGGCGGTCGCGGGCCGGGAGGGCCGTGCGGGGGCGGTCTCCTCGGAGCGGGCCGGTTCCCCTGCGGGCGTGACGGGTTCCGACGCCCCCGGCGGGACCAGGCGGTGGTCGTCGATCTCGATCGTCACCACGCGCCCCTGGGCCGGGTCGGTGGCGCTGCGCACCCGCTTGGCCGCCTTGGTGAGACCGAAGTCCCGTACGCCGAGGCGCGGGCCGCTCAGGCCGGCCTGGAAGGTGTCCAGGACCTGGGCCAGCTTGGCCGCGAGCTTCCTGGCGACGACGTCCGCCCGCTGTTGGCCGCTGGACTGCGAGCGGTTGCCGTGCCCGGTGAGGGTGATCGTCGGCACCGGCAGGCCGTGGGCCCGGTTCCAGAGCCCCGCGCGGGCGAGCGAGAGGGCCAGACCGTCGATCGTGCCGTCCGCGTCGGCGGGGAAGCCGTGCTCCCCCTCCTCGAAGCGAATGGCCTGCTGGTGCCAACGCGGCGTGTGGCCGTGCAGCACCACCGTCGTCAGCGGGTTGGCCACCGCGGGCGAGGAGCCGGACAGCAGGGCCGCGTTGACCTCGTGCGCGGACTCGCCCGGCCGCTTGCTGTACGCCCGGAAGGACCACAGGTCCTTGCCGTCCATCACCGGCGCGGCGTCCCGGATCAGGTCCCTGGCACGCGAGCGCGCCTGAGCGACCTCGCGCAACGCCAACGCGTGCTCGGGCCGGTCCTCGTCGAAGTACCAGGGAACGCGCTCCGCCTGACGGAGGTCGGCCAGGGCCCTCGCCACGCGCGCGAAGCCCTCCAGACGGTCGGTCTCCGCCTGGTCCGCACCGCCTCGCCTCGCCTCGGCGACCCGCCGCTCGGCGTCGCCGGCCAGCCGCGCCAGTTCGTCCTCGCTGTAGCGGTCGAGGTTCTCGTCGATGACGTCGTCGAGAAGCTCGGCCGGGAGCCCGCTTTCGGAGTGGGTCTCGTTCTCCAGCGTGATCTGGTGGGTGCCGTCCTCGCTGGCCAGTACCACCTGCGCGAAGTGATAGGGGGCGTGCGGGCCGACTCGGTCGCCGGGTTCGGCGTGGTTGTGCGTGAACAGCTGCGCCCCGCCGTCGTTCGTGGTGCTGACGGACTGGATCAGGTAGCCCTCGCCGACCCCCGCCCAGGCGTACTCGTTGACGCCGATGCGCCGCGCGGCCGAGGCCAGCGGGGCACGCAGCGGGTTGTCCTGCGGCTCGTAACTCAGCGCACGCCCGTAACTCTCGCCCGGTGTGGGGGCGCCCACCACGCCGCCGGCGAAGCGCTTGTCCCGGCCCGCCTGGCGGGCGGCCCAGCGTGGGGTGACGTCGGTGGCGGGGCGGGCTCCCTCGGCGACCTCCGTCAGTGCCTGGGCCAGGTGATGGGTTCCGGTGACCTCCCGGCCGTGCAGCCCGCTCACCGGGGCCGTCGAGACGATGTCGCCGGTGGGGCCCCGGAAGGCGATGTGGGACAGGGGGGCGCTCTCCGCGCCGGCCACCATCTGGGCGAAGTCCCGCGTGAAGGCGTGCTCCGAACCGCCGGAAGCCGTCAGGAACTCCGGCTCCACCAGGAACAGCGGTTCGCCGTACGAACCGTCCTCCTTCGGCAGCAGGACACCGGTCGACTCGTCGGCCTTCAGCCGGATCCCTGCCCCGGCCAGCCGCGCCGACGAACGCTCGATCGCCGCGCGGGTGGCGTACACCTGCTGCCCGCGGCCGGTCGTGCCGTCCTCGGCCGCGAGCGTCGCCAGCGACCGGTCCTCGGAGATGTGCAGGGGCGGTCGGTCGGCCATGAGGACGGTCCCGTGGTCCTGGCGCGGGAGGACCAGCGCATCGGGGCCGGTGCCGCCCCGGACCTCTCCCACGGACCGCGGGAGCGGATGGGTGAACAGGACCCCGGTGCCTCGCTTGTCGATGACTCCGTAGTCGCGGGTCGTCAGCGGCCGGGGACGGCGCGCCTCGATCTGCCGTTCGAGTACGGCCTGGTCGACGATGCGGTCGAACTCCGCGTCCCCCTCGGTGCTGGACCGGTCGTCGTCGTCGAGGCCGGACACGCTGTCGACGTCGCCCTCGCCGCCGGGGTCGCGGGCTCCGGGCAGCCCGCCGTCGGCGGGCGGCGCGGCCGAGACCCAGCCCGCGCCGGTGTTGCCCTCGCTCAGTTCGAGCATGAGGTGGCGGGTACCGGCCGTCGGATGCGTGGCCAGGCCGACCGGCGCTTCGGGGTACCAGACGCGGCGGCCCGTCGTCCCTGCGACGAGGGAGGCGACGGTCGCGGCGTACTCCAGGGGGAGCGCCAGGACGATGTCCGCGCCGCTGGGCCTCCGGGAGTCGTACGAGATGAGCGTGGCCAGTTCCTCGGCGGTGCTGATCCGGAAGCTCCGACCCGGCGCGGTGATCCCGACGCCGCGGCCGTCCGCGTCGGCCGCGACCAGGTACGGGTTCTGCCAGGGAGCGGGCCGTGGGATGACCCTGCCCCTGCCGCGCACGGCGTAGGACGCCAGCTCCGGAGTGGGTTGCCCCGGTCCGGTGTAGTCGCGGCCGGTGGCGTCGCCCTCGTCGTCGCGCAGCAGCGTGCCCTCGCCCAGGGCGCCTTGCCCGGTCAGGATCTGCTGGTCGACGAAGAAGAGGGCGAGGTCGCCGACGCCCGCCAGGTCGTCCGAGGAGGCGTCGAGCGCCAGCGAGCCGAGCTGCAGGAAGTCCGCGGGGCCCGGCCGGGTCCCGCGCCCCATGTGCAGGACCTGCCGGGTGGCGCGCTCCAGGCCGTCGCGCAGCGTCCGCGCCGTCGGGTGTGTCTCCGCCTCCTCGCGGACGAGCTCGTACAGCGCCTCGGAGGTCTCCCGGAGTCGGGCACGCGGAACGGTGCCGCGCTCGGGGCCGAACACCGTGTCCAGCCATGCCGGTTCGGCCCAGAACGGCTGGTCGTCGTCGGAGTCCGATTCGGATTCCGATTCGTCGGACGCCTCCGCCAGCGTGGGCAGGGCCCTCCCGGGGGGCAGCGGTGGCGGCACCGCGCCGTCCGGACCTGTCTGCGGGGACGCCGCCGGGAGCGACACCGGGTCGACCCAGGCCGGCTCCCGGAGCTCCGCCGGCGTGTTCTTCCGTGCGTCCGCCCAGGTCGTCCCCTCCGGAGAGGTGTGCGGCTCGATGTCTCCGGCCACCGCCGCCCACAGCTGGAGGTGGCGCGGGCGCAGACCGCTCTGCGCGAGGCCGTCGGGGGCCTGCTCGTCGAACGGGCCGAGCAGACTGCCGGGCGCGTGGAGCCGGTCGGGGTTGCTCGCGTCGCGCGTCTCGTCCCGCAGGAACAGCTGGTGGGCGAGCTCGTGTGCGAACTCGACCGGGTCGGCGTCGGCCCACCACGCCCGCTGGTTCATCTGCTGGTCCCGGCCGACGAGATCGACCGTCAGATGGGGGTCCTCGTCCGGCCCGGGCGACTCGACGGTGACGTGCAGCCGGTCACCGTTGGGCAGCCTGTGCCCCGGCCGGTTGTAGAACTCCTCCACGCCTTCGAGCACGCGCGCCATCGCGGCGTCGGTGTCGGCCTGCCCGTCCCCCGGTCGGAGGGCGAGCCGCACCGTGAGGTCGGTGACGGTCTCGCCGCCGTAGGTGAAGCGCCGGACGTCGAAGGCCGAGCGCACGACGACGCGCGGCCGGTCGTCGAGGCGGGCGCGAGGCGGCGCGGTGGAATCGCGGAGCGGGATGCGCAGGGCCGTGCCGTCGACGTCCTCCGGCACCAGGTACAGGGCCGAGGGGTCCGCCACGATCCGGTGGGGCGTCGAGTCGTGGTCCAGGTCGGCCATGACGACCGAGAGGGTGTCCATGTTGGCGACGCGGCCGATCCAGCCGCTGTCGCCCCGCAGGATCGCGCCCGTCGTCTCGTGGACGAAGTCGTGGCCGAACCGCGTCCACCCGGCCGGCGGGATCTCCGTCCCGTCCGGGAGCCTGATGTGCCCGGTGTCGGCGACCTCGTAACGGAAGGGCTCCGAGCGGGACTCGGCGGGACGCGTGTACGTGAACCACCGGTTCGGCTGAGGTTTCGTGGTGGCCGTCACGTCGTCCTCGGTCGCGACGGCCGGGTCCTTGCCCTTCCCGGTTTCGGTGTCGGCAGGCAGGTCCGTCGCGGGTGCGTCAGTGGCCGGTACGTCGGCGGCGGGCACGACGGAGGACGGGTCGACGCCGCCGAAGCGGGGCCGCATGAGGGTGACCTGGCGGCCGATCGGCCACTGCTCGGCCACGGGGTCGAGGCCGTCGTCGGGCGAGCCGCCCAGCAGGCCTCCGGACCGGGAGCCGCGGGGGCCGCCACGGGTGGCGACCTCCCGCAGTCCGCCGCGGTGGTCGTCGACCGTGATGTGCACGGGACCGGCGCCGGGGTCGGCGGTGGCCGACCCGCGTCCGCGCTCCGAGTCGGGATCGACCGTGATCGCGCCGGCGGTGAGGTGCGGTCGCGGTGTCCCGTCCTGCAACGCCGCGAACGCCTCGGCCAGCTCCTGCCGGAACGAGGCCGTCACCGCCTCGGCACGGGCCTTCGCGAGGTCCCGGCCCGTCAGGAGCCCGCTGCGCATTCCGGTGACCTTGACGTCCGGGAGCGGCAGCCCGTTGGCGGAGTTCCACATCGCGGTCCTGGCCACGATCCCGGCCAGGTACCGCAAGGGGTGCTTCGCACCGTCGGGCGTCTGCTGGGCGCCCTTCTCGAAGGAGATGGTCACCGGCAGTGCCTGCTGGCCGCGGAGCACGACGGCGGTCAGCGGGTTGGCCTCGGCGGCGGGCCTCTCCTCCAGCAGTTCCGCGTTGGTGTCGTGGGCCGACTCGCCCGGCCGCTGGGAGTACATCCGCATGTACCACTGGTTCTTGCCGGCGATGACCTGTTCGAGCTGGCCGATGCGCTGCGCCGCGGCGCGGGTGGCGCCCTCCAGTGTCCGCTCGGCGTCAGCGCGCTCCGGAGAGCCGGCGGGCGCCGCGCGCATGTCCGCCTGGGCCTGCTTCGCCCGTGCCAGTGCCAGCGTCAGGTCGAGATGGCCGCGCAGCTCGGTGAGGTGTTCGTCGACGCCGGCCTCCTGTCGTTGCTCGATCTCCCCACGCAGTCGCGCCGCGGCCTCCCGCAGAGCCTTCAGGTTGTGCACCCGCAGACTCGCCCTCGCCTCCCCGCGGTGCCGCGCGTTCCGCTGCGAGGACCGCGCGTGGTTCTCCAGGGAGATCTGGTGACTGCCGTCCTCGCTGGCCAGGACCACGGTGGCGAAGTGGTAGCCGAAGTGCGAGCGGCTGATGCCTGATTGCGGCTTGGCGTAGTTGCGTTCCAGGCTCGGCTGGCCCTGGTCGCCGGCCGACGCGACGGACTGGACGACGTAGCCCTCGCCGACGCCGGCCCACGCGTGCTCGTTGACCCCGATCCGTCTCGCGGCGTCCGACAGCGCGTCGCGGCGCGGGTTGTCCGGCTGATCGAGAGCGAGCGCGCTGCCGTAGGCGTGGCCGGGCAGCGGGCCGCCGTCGCCGCCGGTGGGCCGGTCGTCCCGGCGGACGTACGAGGACGCCCACGCGGGATTCACCCTGTCGGGCGCCACGTCGCCGTCCGCGACGTGGCCCAGGGCGTCGGCGAGGTGGTGCGAGCCGGTGACCTCGGCCCCGTCGGAGGCGTTGACCGGCGCGGTGACCACCCGGCCGGTGCGGGGATCGCGGAAGACCATGTGCGACGTGCGGGCGTTGTCGGCCAGCATGTCGGCGAAGTCCCGGCAGATCTCCTCCGACGACTGCCCGGACCGGGTGAGGAAGTCGGGCGTCACGCGGAACAGCCGCTTCGTGCCCCCGTCGGGGGTGGGCAGCAGGATGCTCAGGTCCTCGTCGGTCCGCAGACCCATCGCGAGGCCCGCGCGCGTCAGACCGACCGACGAGCGGGCGACGGCTTCCGCCGTCGCGAAGACCTGCTGTCCGTACGCGCCGTTCTCGACCGCGAGCGTACGGTCCGAGGCGATCCGCAGGACGGGCCGCTGGGTGGCGAGTGTCTCGTAGTAGCCCTGCACGGACATGACCAGTTCGGGAGCGCCCTCCGTACCGACCAGCGCCTGCGGCGTCTGCCAGGTGCCCTGGAGGTCGCCCGGCTTGCGGAAGAGCACGCCGTCACCACGGTGGTCCACGACCCCGTAGTCCCTCGTGGTCAGCGGCTTCGGCCGGCGCGCCTCGATCCCGTCAGCGGGCTCGGACCCGTTCTCGTACAGGTCGACGATGTCCGCGACGTCCGCCTCGCTGGTGCCGTCCGTGTCCGGTCCGGTGGAAGCCCATGCCGTGCCGACGCCGTCGGGGAGCGGCCCCAGCGTGATGTGGTCGGTGCCGGACCGCCAGTCCGTCGACGGCCGGGGGCCGTGCTCCGAGTACCAGACCCTGGAGCCCGTCAGGTCGGCGACGTGCTGTGCCAGGACCGCGATGTCGCCGTGGGGGAACGCGAGGACGACGTCGGCTCCCGCGGGCCGTGCCGGGTCCCGCGCGACGAGCCGGGCGAACTCGCCGGGGTCGTCCAGGGTGAGCCGGCCGCGCGGCGTCATCAGGTGAACGGCGTCCGCACCCTCCTGGGCGAGGACCACGTACGAGTCCGAGTCCGTCCAGGGAGCGGTCCACGTGACCAGGCTGCCGTCCTCGCTCTCCACCGCGTACGAGTTCAGGGGCGGCGCCTGGCCCCCGGTGCCGGTCCAGTTCCGCCCGGTCCCGGCCTCCGACTCCACCTGGGTGTCCTGGCCCAGGACGGCGTCGTGCTGGGTCAGGTAGTCGGCGAGGGCATCGGCGTCGGACAGTTCCTCAGGGGAGGCGCTCAGGGCCAGGGATCCAAGGAGCAGCAGGTGCTGTCCGTGCACCTGGACGTCCGGGCCGAGGTCCAGCACCCGCCTGGTCAGGTCGTGCAAGGCGTCCAGCTCGCCGGTCGCCACGGACGACGACTCCTCCCTCAGGGCGAGTCCGCGCAGCGACGCCACCGTGTCGGCAAGCGTCTCGGGCGAGTAGTCGTGCCTGGCCGCGGCTCCGAAGAGGAGGTCGAGCCACGCCTCCTGGGCGCCGTCCGGGGAACCGTCCTCGCTGTCGGCGTCACTGCTGTCGTCGGCGAAACGGAACTGCGCCAGCGCGTCGGCGTCCGGGGCACCGTCCTCGCTGTCCGTGTCACTGCTGTCATCGGCGTCACTGCTGTCGTCGGTGTCGCTGCTGTCATCGACGAAGCGGAACTGCGCCAGATCGACCTCCGGGGCACCGTCCTCGCTGTCCGTGTCACTGCCGTCGTCGGCGTCACTGCTGTCTTCGGCGTCGCTGCTGGGGAACGATCCGTCCTCGGTACCTGCCGTCCCCGGCGCCTTGACGGCTCCGGAACCGGACAGCGTGCTCAGCTCGTACGCCTCTTCCTCGCCCGGGAGCCCCGGGAGCCCCGGGAGGTCGCTGCCGCTCGGGGACGGGGGCAGGGGAACGGCGGCCGGGTCCTGCTGCGGGACGGGCGGGGCCGGCGGTGCCGCTTGCGGGGCGGGCGGCGCGGGGGTGCGCTGGAGCAGGGGTACGAAGTCGCCGCCGCGCCGCCGGAGTCGGAGGTGGGTCCCGTCGGCGGACGGACCGGGATAGGTGTGGGTGGTGCCGTTCTCCTCGATCAGGGTGACGGTGGTGCCGGTGGCGGCGGCCGCCCACTCGGCGGCTGCACGGTCGGCATCGGGGCCCCAGGGTGCCTCGGCGAGGTGCCGGCGCAGGTGGCCGTCGAGGGCGTCACGGCTCGGCGCGGGCGCGCCGGGCCACACCTTCATGGGCGGTGGTGTGAAGAGGGTGTCGCGTTCGGCGGGGTCACCGGGCAGGCCGTTCAGACGCATCAGCTGGGCGGGCGACGCTCCGGCGCGCGTGCGCAGCCGTGCCGCCTCACGGCGGGCGAGTCCGGGCTGTCCCGCGGCCTGCTTCAGGGCCGTGGAGAGCGCGCCGAAGAAGCCGTTGCCGCGTCCGGTGTGCGTGCCCTGGGTGTAGGTGGCGCCGTCGGGCGCGGTGAGGACTCCGTCGCGGGCGAGGCGGTAGCGCGGCTCGCTGCTGTCGGCGGGCGGCAGCCAGGGCGCGGTGGTGTGACTGCGGTGCGCGGGCGGCTTCGCCGGCTGCTCGGTCGTGGAGTTCCCGGTGTCCGTGCCGGAGGTCCCGGCCGTCGGCGGAGCCGGCAGCGCGGCGGCGGCCGGAGCCGCGGTGCCCGACGGGAGCGCCGCGTGGAAGAAGCCGTCGGCGGAGAACAGCACGGGGTCGGCGGCCGGATCGACGGCGGCCGGATCGACGCCGTGCGGGAGGAACAGCTGATCGCGGCCCTCACCGGTCACCACGGTCAGCGGGGTGCCGAGAACTCGCGCGGCGAGGGCGGGCAGCAGGTCGGCCCCGCCGTTGTCACCGGCGCGGCGCTCGGGCGCGGCCGGTACGCCGTCCGGCTGCCCGGCGTCGTCCGGCTTCGGCTCGCTCGCGAACGGGCGGGACAGGGCGGCGGTCGCCAGCGCGACCCGCTGGTCCGGCGTCGGCCAGAACGTCAGCGGAAGACTGCCCAAGGCGTCGAACTCCGCCTGCTGGGCCGGGGTCAGCACCACACCCGCGGCGTCCAGTTCGTCCTGCGTGAAGGTGTCGGCGACGTCCAGGGCGAGGGCGTCGAGCAGATCCTCGTTGCCGTCCTCGCCCAGGGCCCAGGCGAGGCGGTCGCGGGCGGCGCCGACGGCCTCGGCGGTGATCTCCGGGTCGCCCGGCGCGCCCGCGAACCGGTCGGCGAGGTCGTTGCCGAGCAGGTGGGACAAGCGGCCCCGGGCCTCGGCGGCGGCGAGCAGCGCGTGGAAGAACGAGGCACCGTCGTGCGGCATGTCGTGCACCTCGCGCACCGTGGCGCCGTCCGGCGAGGTGAGGGTGCGCGGGGTGGAATCACTGCCGTCGGTGATTCCGTACGGCTCCGGCGCCTCGGAGCGCCAGCCCGGCTCGGTGTACTCCTGCGGCACGTCGCGCACCGGGACCGAGACCGAACCCTGGTGATGGGCGGTGAGCCGGGACGCCGCGAGGTGCAGCCGGTGGTGGTCCGCGGCGGCGGCGTCGGTGCGTCCCTCCCACAGCCGTGCCTCGTCGCGGGCGGCCTGCCAGGCCACGACCGCCGGGGCCTGCGCGAGGTCCCGCGGCAGTGCGGTCGCCAGTCGGGGGTCGTCGTCGCCGAGCGCGGTCCGCTCCGCGGGGCTCAGAGAGAGCCATGCCTCCCGGGCCCGCGCTCGGGCGTCGAAGTACTCCGTCTCGGCCTTGGCGAGGTCGGCGGTGGCCTTGGCCATGTCGTCCCAGGCGGTTCCGACCTCGTCGGGGAACGTGTTGTCGTCCAGGAGGCCGAAGTCGCGGGCGATGTCCTCACGCAGCCAGACCAGCGCGGTGGTCTCGGCCTCGGCGGCGCGCGGTCCGCGCCGGGCCGCGCCGAGCGTGCGGAGCGGGCGGCTGTCGGCGACCCGGTGGTGCGCCTCGGCCACCGCCAGCCAGGTCACCGGCACCGCGAACAGCATGCTGCGGTCGGTGGCGACCTTGACATGGGAGCCGAGGGTGGTGTCCACGGCGCCCTTGAGCGCGACGCCGTCGTTCGCGCCGGCGAGCGGGACCGTGCCTCCGGGGTTGGTCATACCCGCGTTGCTGTTTCCGGCCAGCGGCGCGGTGCCCACCGCTCCCTCGACGTTGTCGGTGATGCCGGACTCCATCGCGTCGGAGGTCCTGCGCCGCTGCATGGCCTCCATGCGGGGCTTGCTCTCCACGGCGAGCAGCCGGGCGCCGCGACGGTGCATCTTGGCGTAGAGGCGGGAGTCGGCGGTGTGGGACTGGCCGAACAGACGCGCGGAGGACTGGGTGGGCAGCTGGGAGCCGTCCGCGCCGAGCGCCTCACGGAATCCGGCGGTCAGACCGCCTTGCGAGGTGGCCTCCTGCTGTGCCTGCCCGGGAGCCGTGCCCAGGCCGGTGAGCGGAGTACGACGCGCCATGCGCACCTGTGCGGTGAGGGCCGCGCCGGTGTGCCGCCTGCCGAGGTCGCCGTCGCCGAGACCGTCGGCTCGGGCGGTGGCGAGGGTCAGCGCGTCCTGTACTCCCGCCGCGCCGCGGATGTCCACGGCGAGGATGCCGGAGCCGAGCCGGTCGTCGACGGGCAGGACGTCGGAGTCGGTCGTGCCGTCACCGGAGGCACGCCAGGCGGCGATGCTCTCCAGCCGGGTCTGATTGGCCGTCAGTATGCGTACGGCACGCTCCGGTTCGGGCACGTCCTGCTCGGTGATCGCGCCGTCGTCACCGTCGCCCACCGGGGTGAGCAGACCCGCCGGTGCCATCTCGTTGAGGGTGCCGACCTGCGCGACGGAGCGTGGTGCGAGCGTCTCACCGGCCGCGTCCGTCATGGTGACGGTCAGGATGTAACTGGTGACGATCTCCGCGTGCGCCTGGGTGGTGGCGATGTTCGGCATGGCGGTACGGCCGTCGGTCTCGGTGCGGTTGCTCGCCCGCTGCTTGGCCGCCGTGCCCTGGAGCGAGGGGTTGGCGACCAGGATGCCGTTGTCCGCCGCACGCTGACCGCCACTCAGGGTGAGGTCGGCGCCGAGGTCCTGGGAGACGTTGACCGCGTCGTCGCGCGTGGTGCTCCGGTAGTCCTCCATCTCGTACCCCGTGCGCAGCCGCTGCACCGTGGTGGTGACCGGAGTCAGCTTGAACCGCATCTGCCCGGGGCTGCCCCCGACCGGCAGGTGATGCGGCCTGGTCCAGGTGCGGTAGTGGACCGGCAGGGTCATCCCGCCGGTGGTCAGCTCGTGCAGATGGGCGCGCAGAAAGTCCGGGGAGAGCCGCTGCAGGACCTGCTCCCGGTCGTGCGAGCGAACACCGATCTTCTCCAGGCGCGGCAGCAGCTGCTGTGCCGCCCTGCTCGCGTCGAGCTGGCCGCTGGGATGGGTCGGGAAGCGCCGGCCGCGCAGGAAGCCCGGCACCCGGTAGCCGCCGCCGAGGTTGCTCGGGGTGGTGGTGCCCAGCCCGTCCGGGGCGAGCCCGTTCTCGATGGCGTCCCGCATCGGCAGGTGGAACATCACCGCGTCACGGATCCGCTGGAGCGCGGCTGCGGCCCGGCGCGGGGACAGACCGCGCCCCAGGCGCTCGGACAGCCGCCCGGCGGCGGAGCTGACACGGGCCCCGGAACGGGTGCCGATCGTACCCATCGCGGCCGTCCAGCGGTCGCGCACCGCCACGGTCTCGGCGGCGTCGGCGACCACCAGATACACCCGCCCGGAGAAGGCCAGTGTGGTGCTGCGTCCTCGGCTGAGGGCCTGTGAGACGCCGCGGCCCTTGCCCCAGGCGTACTGGAGCGCGGTCGTGTACGAGCCGACCACCGGCTGCTCGCCGGGCATCTGCTGCAACGGCATGAGGCCGCCCTGGACACCGAGCGTGGTGCGGGAGCCGGTGTTCTCGCTGCCGACGACCCGGTGCTCGCTGGCGACGGTGCTCTCCAGGTTGGACGGCTTCGGATCGCTCTTGACCCGTATGTTGTCCAGCTCGCCGCGGATCGCGCCCTTCAGGTAGTGCGTCCGGAACGGTCCGGCGCCGTTGAGCCCGGTGATGCGGGAGCCGAACGGACCGAGGTACTGGCCGAGTTGACCGGCCACACCGAGGTTGGCCATCGCCCGGCGCAGCGCGGTGCGCACCGGTGCGCCGGGCGCGCTGACGTGCCAGGAGGTGCCCGAGGCACGGTCGGCGGTGTCCTGCATCAGCTGCTGACGCTGCGGGCCGCCCTCGGCGCTGAGCACCACGTGCGGGGCCCTCAGCAGCCGCCGGACGAGCTTCTGGGCGTCCGAGTCCGACCTGGGCAGCGGGCGGGTGCCGTCGAGGAGCTGGTCCGCCTCGGCTGCGGAGAGGCGCTGCGGCACGGGCGTGGGAGTGGGCGTCGTACCGCCGGCGGGCGGGTCGGTGGGGGCGTAGCGGTCGGAGCCGTGGGCCGCCGAAACGGCCAGCTCCACCCGCCCCACGGTCTCGGTGCCCCGGCTGAACAGCGGGCGTTCCTCGATCTTGCTGACGAAGACGCCCGCACCGAGCAGACCGACCGACAGCAGTCGGGCCCAGCCACGCGGGCGGCGGTGGCCCTCGAAGGTGGCGCCGAGTTCCACCTGGTAGCTGTAGAGATCGGAGTTGTTCTGGAACGCCAGGTGGTCGTGGGTGACCGTGACCGTGCTCCGGGTGCCCCTCTGGCGGGTACGGGCGTAGCGGGCGCCGACCGAGACGTTGCCGGTCTGCCGCGGCAGACCCGCCCCGGGCACCTTGTCGTGGTCGCGGGGCGAGACGCCTATCTCGACACCGGCGGAGTGGGTGCTGGACTCCTGCTCCCCCTGCCCGGAGACCTCGTTGCCGATCACCCCGCTGCGCAGTGACCGCTCGCTCATGGTGGTCTCGAACCGGCGGTCGGTCATCCGCGCCCGCAGGATCAGCGTGTGGTGGCCGCGGCGCACCTTGCCGTCCTCGGTGAGCGTGACCGGGACCCCGGTGGTGGTCAGCTCGTCCAGGCTCTGCGTCAGGGTGGGCCGGTTCAGCGCCTCGCGCACCTGCCGGTCGTTGTGCGACGCGGTCCGCAACCGCCCGTCGCCGTACCAGAAACGGCCCAGCCGGGGGTGCCGCAGCATCAGCGGCGGCACGAACATCGACGGGTACGAGCGGTGCAGGGTGTCCAGGACTGCGTCCGTGAAGACCCGCATCGGGTCCTGGGGAGCGGCGCCGTCCTGCGGGGCGGTGCTGTCCTGGGGAGCGGGCGGCTGCTGGGTCGGCGGGAGTGTCTCCTGCTGGGTCGAGGCCGGCGTCTGCTGCTGAGCCGTCGTCGGCGCCTGCTGCTGGGCGGCAGGAGGCGGCGTCTGCTGCTGAGTGGCCGGCGGTTGCGTCTGCTGCTGAGTGGCCGGCGGCTGCGTCTGCTGCTGAGTGGCCGGCGGCTGCGTCTGGGTGCGGGCCTGCGGCTGGAAGCCCTCCGCCCGGACCTGACCGCCCAGGTGCACCGGATCCTCACGGGTGAGGTACCACGGCACCGGCGGCTCGGCGTCCGGGTTCGGTCCCGTCCGGCCGGGCGTACGGCTGTCCCAGCCCGCGAGCCGACGGGCGTCCTGGGTGGAGATCCAGTCCAGGCTGACCACCCGCACCGGCCGGGCCGCGGACGACGGCTCACCGGCCTTACGGACCATCAGGGTGCGCTCAACCTGGTAGAGCGCCGTCGGATGGTTGCGGACCCGGCCGGTGACCTTGCGGGCCGCGTCGGTGCCCAGGTAGTGACCCTGCCCGACGGCGAGGTCCGTGCGGACCAGCGGACCGCCCTGGAGACGCACGTCGGTGTCCGGCCCGACAAGGGTGTAATTCGGCCCGGCCGTGATCTGGAACCCGAACCGGGTGTCCCGTACGTGAGCGCGCTGGTTCTGGTAGGTGGTCTGGGCGAGTTCGCGGATCTCCGCCTTGACCGACTCGGTGACCAGCACGGCGCTGTGCGGCTGCGACCGCTCCACGACCAGATGGCCCAACGGGCGCTGGCTGCTGCCCCGGGACAGCTCGGGCCCGCTGACCGGCCCGGTGAGCCGGCCGAACAGCCCGAGCATCCTCCCGGGGCGGACGTACGAAATCATGGTGCGGTGCGCCGAACTTCCGGGACGCGCACCGGAGACGGCCAGCGCGATGTCCTCCGGCGAGGTCGTCAGATACAGGCCGGTGGTGTCGGTGAGCCGGGGCTCCACCCCGTCCGGGAAGGTCAGCGTCTGCGGCGCCCTGCTCGGCCCCGTGAACGGCACGGTGAGGTCGTCCGGCAGCCGCCAGCTCAGCCCGTCCCGCATGCCGAACTCCGCGCTGTGCACCTGGACGCGCTGCCAACGCGGCCCCTGCGCGGGCTGGGTGGTCGGGGCAGTCGTCCGGGTGTCCGTTCCGGTGGTCTTCGGGGCCTCCGTGACCCGCTCCACCCGCACCCGGTAGTGGACGTCGTCCAGGTGCAGGTGCGAGCCCTCGAAGGCGCGGTAATCGGCCTGGCTGTACGCCGAGGTGCCCTGGGTGTAGTCCGTCTTGCGGCTCCAGCCCAGCGATGTACCGATCTTCAGCAACCAGTTGAGCGGCGGTCCCATGCCGAGACCGCCGGCGATCCGGCGCCCGAAGCCCACGCTGCGCCCACCGCCCGTACCGGCCTGCCCGCGCCACATCGTGTCCACCCGGACCGTGGCGCCCCCCACGTCGGAGAAGCGTTCCCAGCGGTGGTACGGGATGGCCTCGACCGTCATCTCCAGGCCGACCCCGGACTTCTCCCGACCCACGATGCGTGCGCCGTGCGGGGCGGTGAACGCCGAAGGCTGGTCGGTCAGCAGACGCAGCAGCTCCGCCTCGTCGAACCTCGCCCGCACCGACGCCGGTACCTTGTCGAGGATCTCCCGGGCCGCCAGCTCGGGCGAGCGCAGGGTGAGCGCGCCCGGCCCGGCGAGCAGCCCGGTGGGAGCGCCCTGCGGCGCCCCGTCCGGGGCGGTGTCGCGCGGATCGGCGCCCGGTCTGATCAGGACGGCGGGCAGTCTGCTGCCGTCCTCGAAGGTGACCGTGCGCGGCGCGGGCCCGGGCGGGCGGGCGTCCTCGCCGGTCAGCAGGCGGGCCGGACGGTGCCGTTCGAGCTGGGTCTCCAGCGGAACCACGTCGCCACGGTCGGGGGTCTCCGCCTGGTCGAGATCGTTGATCCCCGCCATGCCGCGCAGCCACTCCCCGAACGGGTCCGAACCGTCCGGCTCCTGGGAGCCCGGCGTCACGGTGGGCGGGACCGGATCCGGCTCCGGCTCCGGGGTGGGCGCCAGGGCGTCGTAGTGGTCGGTCCCGTTGTACGCCAGGTGCAGGGGGCCGCCGATGCCGCCCGGATTCAGCTCGGTGACGAGGAGCTCGCCCGTCCCCAGCGGGTCGGGCCGCACGAGGCGCAGATCGAGGTCGAGGGTGTGCGCCAGCGCGTCCGGGAGCAGGTCGGAGAAGGGGGACGCCCACAGCCCGGGGCGTTCCGCGGCGGCGGCGAGCAGGCCCCGCCCGCCGAGCCGACGCGCGTCGTCGGGGGTGGGCGCCACCTCGGCGAGCTGCGGATAGCCGCTGTCGGCGAGGATCTGCTGCCACCGGCCGGGGTCGCCGTCGGTGACGACCTCCTGGGCGACGGTGTTCCACTCCTCGGTGATCCGGCGCTGCTCATCCGCGTCGTCGACCCCGGCCAGGGCGCGTATCCGCAGGTCGTCCACCACGGTGAACACCGGGTCCGGTACGGCGGTGTCGGCCACGGCCCCCAGTTCGGAACCGGTGACCCGGTCACGCACCAGAGCGCGCAGCCCTGCGATGTTCCGCGCCGCCCAGGCCGGCGGGACGTTCCGGCTCCGCGCGCTGTCGAGCAACGCCCGGAAGAGGCGATTTCCGTCGGGGCGGGCCTCCACCCGGCGGAAGGTGAGACCGTCCGCCCAGACGAGGTCCGCCGGGTCGGTCGTCGTCACGGGGCCCTTGCCGAGCAGCGGAGGCGGGACGGGTGCCCGCGGGTCCGATTCGGCCCAGGTGAGTTGGGCGTTGTCGTTCCCGGGACTGAACCGGAGCAGTGGTTCACCGTCAGGCCCCTGATGCTTATGGACGATCTTGTCGAAGAGGGACTTGTCGAAATCGGTCGGCGGATTCCAGAACATGTGCGCGCCGTGCACCACGGCGATGTCCTTCGCCCGCATCTCCTCGACCAACGCGTCATGCGCGGGATGCGCAACCCGCGTACCGTCCGGCGTCGACACGTCGAACACATCGTGATCACCGGTGATCGGACGCCGACCACCGTCCTCACCCACCCCGAAGACCACACCGTCCCGCACGACGAACCTGTTCTCCGCCTCGAGCGCCGCCATCTTCGCGGACAGCTCACGGAACTCCGTCGAACGCTGATTGAAACGCGACAGAACCCTCTCCGACGCCCCCTCCGGAACAGCCCCCTGCTCAGGCATCACCGGCTTGAAATAACCGACAAGCCCGACATTCTCCGGATCAGCACCCAGAAGAACATCGACCTGATTCACCGTCTTGGACTTGATCTCCGGCGGCTTCGCCAACGCCCCGGCCTCAAGCCACTTCGGAGCAAGAAGATTCGTCGGACGCACATCGATGACAAGATTGTTGTCCCGCGCCAGATCCCGGAACCCCTTGAAATTCTTCTCCGGCATCCCGTACTCATGCCGCGCCGTGTACGAATTCACCTCACCACTCTGGAGCGGCTTGAGCCAGGTGAGTTGGGCGTTGTCGTTCCCGGGACTGAACCGGAGCAGTGGTTCACCGTCAGGCCCCTGATGCTTATGGACGATCTTGTCGAAGAGGGACTTGTCGAAATCGGTCGGCGGATTCCAGAACATGTGCGCGCCGTGCACCACGGCGATGTCCTTCGCCCGCATCTCCTCGACCAGCGCCTCATGCGCGGGATGCGCAACCCGCGTACCGTCCGGCGTCGACACGTCGAACACATCGTGATCACCGGTGATCGGACGCCGACCACCGTCCTCACCCACCCCGAAGACCACACCGTCCCGCACGACGAACCTGTTCTCCGCCTCGAGCGCCGCCATCTTCGCGGACAGCTCACGGAACTCCGTCGAACGCTGATTGAAACGCGACAGAACCCTCTCCGACGCCCCCTCCGGAACAGCCCCCTGCTCAGGCATCACCGGCTTGAAATAACCGACAAGCCCGACACTCTCCGGATCAGCACCCAGAAGAACATCGACCTGATTCACCGTCTTGGACTTGATCTCCGGCGGCTTCGCCAACGCCCCGGCCTCAAGCCACTTCGGAGCAAGAAGATTCGTCGGACGCACATCGATGACAAGATTGTTGTCCCGCGCCAGATCCCGGAACCCCTTGAAATTCTTCTCCGGCATCCCGTACTCATGCCGCGCCGTGTACGGATTCACCTCACCACTCTTGAGCGGAGGCGGTGTCGGCTTTTCCTCGTGGACGGTGGCCGTGGGCGCCGGGTCGTGCAGGCGACGTGCCAACTCGGCGGTGTCCTCGGGGCTGAGAGCCAGCTCGGACAGGGGCAGCGGTGTGCCGGACAGCGACCAGACGACATCCGCCGACGGCGCGTAGGAGAGCCCGCGCACGTCCTCCTGCGAGACCGGCGTGGACGGAGACAGCTCGGGCGGCGGCGGAGGGAGCAGTTCGTCGAGCGTGGTGTCGGGGCCGGCTCCGGCCCGCAACCCGGCCGCCGCGCGCAGGAATGCCTGGTACTGCTCGGGAGTGGGGTCGGCGGCTGGACCGGTCGCCGGTCCGCCGGTCCCGGTGGCGGTGTGCCAGTCGGTGACCATCCGGCGCAGCAGGTCCGGGGTCATACGGCCGTCGCCGTACCGGGCCGCGCTGTCCGCGCTCAGCCAGCGCAGACCGTCCACGTAGGCCAGTCCGGCGAGCAACTCCCGATTCTCGGGCTGCTGTTCGGCGTCCGGGCCGAGAGCGTCGCGCAGGGTCCGGATCTGCTGGAGGGTGCGGGCGCGGGCGAACGGTCCGGCCGGGCCGGGGCCCGCGTGCAGACCGGCGTCGCGCGCCGACCGGTCCAGGTCCTCCCCGCTGGGCTCAGGGGTGAACAGCCGCCACCGGCCCGGCCCGTCCGCGTCCTCGGTGAGCACGGCGCGGACCTCGCCGTCCTTGTCGCGGGCCGTACCCACCTCGCTCGTCGGCGCGTACACCTTCCGCCGCCCGGTCACGTTCGCCACGTGCTGCGCCACGGGCAGCCCCGCGATCTCCGGCTGCCGTCCGGTCTTGCAGGAGAACAGGACCAGGGGCTGGTCCTGGTCGCCGTCCACCGCCCAGGACTTGAGCACCTCGCCGAACTGTACGCCGCTGATCGTCACGCTGGGCAGCGCCGGGTCCTCGGTGCCCAGCGTGACGGTACGGGGCGTGCCGTGCGACACGAAGCCGTCGGCACCCTGTTCGGCATCCACACCCGGGAGCGGGGCCGGCGGGCCCGTGAACACGGTACGGCGGGAGGGCTGCGGCGCGTCGGTGCCCGCGTCGGAGGCCGCCTGTGGAGGGGCGGGAGGAGCCGACACGGTGCGTACGCCTCGGAAGGTGTCCTGGCCGAGCAGTGCTTGGCGCCCCGCGGCATGTGCCGTACCGTCCTCGGCCGGACTCTGCGAGATGGTCAGCAACCGGATGGCACGGCCCGGTGGGGGCTGCACCGTCGTATCCGGCATCATGCGCCGCACCTGCGCGAGGGGCACGGTGAGGCCGTCCAGGGTGACGACAACAGGCTCGCTCGCGGGTCTCCGTGAACCGTTTCCACCGATGTCGGTGACACCGCCGTCCGCAGGGCGTACGACGATCCGGGCCGGCGGCGGGGGAAGCGCCACGGGCGGAGTCGCGGGCGAGGTCTCCGGTGTCGCGGGAGAGGTATCCGGTGTCGCCTGAGCGGGCGGGGGCGTGGTTCCGTTCCCGGTGCCGTGTCCCGCGCCGGGGCCGACGTCCTGTCCTCCGGCACCGGCACCGGTTGTCTCGCCTCCGCCCGACTCCAGGTGCAGGTCGGTGGCCGTCTCGCTCCAGGGGCGCGACAACGTGGCGAGCTTGGCCGGGTCGGACGCGGTGCCGGCCGTGGAGTCCGGGAAGGCTCCGTTGCTCTGCAGGGGAGTTGCCTTCTCCGAGCCGAGCACCGTCGGCGGGGGTGTGTCCGTGGAAGTGACGACCGGGGTGTTGTCGGCCGCCTCGGCGCTCCCGGTGGTGGGCTGGGCCATCGGGCCGAGGGCATCGGCGAGCGGCAGCAGCACGTCCGCGCCGGGGAACGACGTGTCCGTGGTGCCTATGGTGCCCGTGGTGCCCGTGGTGCTGTCAGCCGTCGCGGCCGGCGTCGGGCCGGTGAGCGGACGGACCTGGACCGGGGCGCCCGGCCCCTCTCGAGTCAGCTCGACTGCGGCGCGTACCGGGCGTCCTGCCCCGTCCGGCGTGACCGCCGGCCCGAGCACCACAGCCCGGTCGGTCCCGGCGCGGTCCAGCAACTCGGCCGCCTCCGGCGATCCCTCCCCCGGCGGCGGCACCTCCGACACCACGATCGTCAGGGGCGGTGCCGTGGTGGACTCGGAGTTCCCGGAGCGCGTGGAGTCGGACTTCACGTCAGCTGTGCCGCTGACGTCACGTACGTCGCCGGTGTCGGCGAACGAGCCGATGGTGCTCACCTTCGGCGGAGCGGTGGCGATGTCGACGGCCGGGTCGGGAACGCTGTCGGAGGCGGGCTCGACAGTCGAAGCGGTGTCGGACGTGTCGGCCGTGTCGGAGTCGACGACCGGGGCGGGGACGCTCTCTCCGGAGTCCTGCGTGACGTCGACATCGGTCCCGGTCGGGTCCAGGGCTTCCGAAGGGGGGGTGCTCTGCGAGGAGTCGTCCGTCGCGGTCGGTGAGCCGTCCACCGGGGCTGCGCCGTCCGGGGTTCGGGTGCCCTGAGGGGACGTACCGGCGGGAGCCGGGGCGCCTCCGGCGGTCGGGACGCCCCCCGGACGGGCACCACTGCCCGTGGCAGGTGTGGCAGGTGTGGCAGGTGTGGCGGAGGAGGTGGTGGGGCTGCCGCCCGTGGCGACGGGAGCGCCGTTCCCCTGGCCCGGCACCGTGGCCGCACGGTCGTCCTGCCCGGCCGCCTCCTGCGGGGACTCCTGGACGTCGCTCTCCGGGGCCCGCTGGACGTCGCCTTCCGAAGACCCCGCGACGTTGTTCTCCCGGGACCCCTGGACGTTGCTCCCCGAAGACCCCGCGACATCGCTCTCCGGAGACCCCTGGACATTGCTCCCCGAAGACCCCGCGACATCGCTCTCCGGAGACCCCTGGACATCGCTCCCCGAAGACCCCGCGACATCGCTCTCCGGAGACCCCTGGACATCGCTTCCCGAAGACCCCGCGACATCGCTCTCCGGAAACCCCTGGACATCGCTCCCCGAAGACCCCGCGACATCGCTCTCCGGAGACGCCTGGACGTTGCTCCCCGAAGACCCCACGACGTTGCTCTCCGGGGACGCCACAGCCGAGTCAGCCGGTACGTCCACGGCCCCGCTCTCCGGGGACGCCACGGGCTCGGCACCCTGCCCGCCGGCCGAGTCGGTCAACCGCGCGTCCGAGCCGTTGTCCACCACCGGGTCGACGTTGTCCCCAGTGGGACGTGCGGCGGAGTTGCCCGCGGTCGTCGCGGGACTGTTGCCGGAAGCACCCGGACCATCCACAACAGCCGAGCTGCCCCCCACGGACGTCGCCGGACCGTTCCCGGAAACACCCGGACCATCCACAACAGCCGAGCTACCCCCCACGGACGTCGCCGCACCATTCCCGGAAACACCCGGACCATCCACAACAGCCGAGCTGCCCCCCGTGCTGGGTGCACCGCCCACCGTGATCGGGGCGTCCACCGTGACCTGGGTGCCGAAGCTGTCGAGGGTACGGCGGACCTCGTCCGTGTCGACCTGGTTGGCGGGACTGCTCCCGGCGGGCACCACCCGGACCTCGGGCACCTGCGACAAGTTTCCGTGCAGGCTGTCGCGCACACCGATCTCAGCACTGCCGGGCGGCTGGGAGCCCCGCAGGGCGGCGAGGTCACGCAGCGCCTGCTCGCGGACCTCGGCGGGGCCGTGGTGGACCTGCTGCCACAGCGCGTTCTCGGCGGCGGTCACAGGCAGCGCGCCCGGAGAGTACGGCGGCGGGTCCAGGGACGTGTACGGCGGCGGGTTCTCGGAGGAGTAGGGCGGGGGCGACTGGCTGCCGGTGACGTCACCCTGTCCGGTGGTCTGAGCGGTGACCGGCGGGGGCGAGGTGAGGGCCGGCCCGTCACCGCCCGCGGTGTCCGTACGCGAGGGACCGTCGGTACGAGCGGGGCCGTCACCGGAGCGCGAAGAACTGTCGGAGTCGCTGCCGCCACTGGAGACGGTGGGTGGCTGGTGGCGCAACTTGTCGATGACGTGACGCAGTTCGGCGGCGCTGTTCACGGCGGTGTCGCTGAGCGTGGCCTCGACCTGGCTGCTGATGCCCGCGCCGACGAAGGTCGACCAGCTGGTGGACCAGTCGCCGTCGAACGCACCCTTGATCAGGATCTCCGCGAGCGCCTCGCCGGACCCGGCAGCGAGGAAGTCGGTCACGCCCTTGAGGCCGTAGTGCCCGGCCAGCGCACCGGGCCGGTCGGCGTTGTTCCGCAGGATCTGGCTGTTCCGCCACAGCTCGGTGTTGTTCCGGAAGGAGAGCGGATTGTTCCGGAAGGTGACCGGGACGTTGTTCGAGGGGTTCGGGCCGTTCCCGTACGGGGTGGGGTCGGGGCGGTCGTTGAGGGGGCTGTCGCGGTCGGGGTTCGGGGTGGGGTTCGGCTTGGGGTTCGGGGTGTAGTTGTCGAGGTCGAGGTTCGGGGTGTTCTTCAGGTTGGGGTTGTTCTTGAAGTCGAGGTCCGGGCTGTTCTTCAGGAAGTTGTTGTCGAAACTCTTGACGATGCTCTTCGCGAACTGGTCGAAGACGCTGGTGAGGAAGCCCGCCGCAGCACCGAACGCGGCGGCCTTGCCGATGTCGCTCCAGTCGATGCCGTCGGGGCGCCGGCCGTCCGGGGCAAAGTTCATCATCGCCAGCCGGACGGCGAAGGTCGTGAACGCCTCGGCGAACGCCTCGGTCAGCGAGGGCGCCAGGTGCAGCCGCTGGAGCAGGTGGGTGAGCGTGGTGAGGATGAAGAACCGGCTGCGCATCTTGGCCAGCATGATCTGACTGGCCGAGGCGCCTCCGGTGAAGAAGGACAACGCGAGATAGATGGCGATCTCGATGAGCAGCCGGATGATCTCGGCGATGACCTGCCACTTGGACTCCATGATGTCCATGGAGGTCTTGCGCCGGCCTTCGGCGATCTTGTCGAGCTGGTCGGCGAAGTCCCGCAGGTAGTTCTTGCCGCCGTCGTCGATGAGCATGCCCATGGCCTTGCCGTACGACCTGGCGAGGTCGTCCGGCATGGACTCGCCGATGTCGTGGACCGACTTGTCGATCAGCGAGGACAACCTGTCCAGCTTCCGGCCGAGGCCGGAGTAGGGCCGACGGCTCTCGAACGCGAGATCCTCGTCGGCGTCCATGAGCCTCTCCCCGGTGAGGATGAAGATCATCGCGTTGACCTCGGGCGAGACCTGGATGCTCATCGGGGACCGCCCAGAAGCCCGTGCGGGCAGGACGGAGCGGCCGCTCCCGGCGTGAGGTGGGAGCGGCCTGCGGCGCGTCTGTCAGCGGCGCCCATGCCCGCCCGAGCCGCCGTCGATTCCGTCGGTGTCGATGCGGTTGGTGCCCTGCTCGACGTTCTCGATGTTGTGGTCGCGGGTGTCCTTCATCATCCGGACCTGGCCGAGCGTGGCGTCGGTGATGCCCACCAGCGCATCGCGGATGGACAGCATGGTGTCCTTGGTGGTCTGCCGTTCCTTCTGCTCCTGCGGCCTGGCCTTCTCCGCGAACTCGCCTTCCGTGCCCGGCCACTTCACGGTGGGCGCGAGTTCGTCGAGGAATTCCTCGGTCATGCTCCTGGTCAGGGTGCCGATCTCCTCGAGCTGCTTCGCCAGGGCCTCGATGCGATGCGGGTCTACGTAGTACCGCTGTCCCATCGTCAGTCCTCTCCCTCGTCGCCGATGGCGTCCCGCCAGGCGGGGGCGCCCGGAGCACCACGACCCGTGTCCGCGTCGTCCTCGCGCAGTACCTCGGGGCCGAAGATGCGCTCCCAGTCCATCTCGAAGCCCTTCAGCTCCGGCACATTGCTGCTGGGCTCGGCGAAGGGCGCCATCGCCTGCATCACATGCCGGTTCATCTTCAGGCGCGCCGCGCTCGCCGCCTCCAGGACGCTGGCCGCCAGCTCCTGCGGTGACATGTCGCGGTACTTGTTCTCCAGGAAGTCGATCCCGGTCAGCTCACCCTGCGGGCCCGCCGTGGCACGGACCGCACGGTCGGAGGAAAGCGCCGCGAACGACGCCGTCCGCAGCTCGCGCTCGGTGCGCGCGACTGCCTCCTGGGCCGCCTGCAGTTCGGCCATGGCCTTCTCCAGGCGCTTTTCCAGCGGTTCCGTCATGCTCGCTCCCTCCCTCTCCGTCGGTCTTTCCGTACGTCCGGACGCCCCCATACCCAAAGGAGTGCGTCCGGGTCCTGGTCTCCGGTACTACAACCTGCTCTGCTGATCTTGCCTGGTGAGACCCCTCAGCGGAAGTCTGGGGTGGGTCGGGTTCGTTCCGGCGCGGTGGTGCGCCGGACCTGAACGGTGGTCACCGGCCGATGACGGACGGGGTTCCGCCCTCCTCGGTGCCCCACACGTCCGCGTCCTCCTCCAGGTAGTCGGCGGACGTGGTGGGCCTGCGGCCCGGCTCGTTCTCCTCCGCGGGGGAATCGCCGCCGGTGGTGGACACCCGGGAGGCCGGGGCCAGGAAGGTGTCGCTGTCCTCCTGGCGGTTCCACGGGCTGCGACGACGGCGGTTGCGGCGTTCGCTCTCCTCTGCCGCGTCGACCAGGACGGCGCGCACCCGCTCGCCGTTACCCTTCTCGGCTCCCCCGCCCATGCCGCCCATGCCGCCGCCCATCGGCATGCCGGGGCTGCCGGGCGTGCCCGGGGTGCCGGGAGCGCCCCCGGCGGCGGAGGAGGCGAGCGGGGCGCCCGCGCCGGCGGTAGCACTGTCGGACAGGGGGGCGACCCCGCCCGCACCGTCCAGGGAGACGGAGCCCGCCGCCGAGAGGCCGCCGCCGGAGGCGGCGGTGCTCGCCTGGCCACCGCCGAGGCCCAGCTCGGAGAACGGCACGTCCCGGCTCGTGGTGCCGCCGCCACCGATCCCGCTGCCGCCGCCGGACCCGTTGAGACCGCCGAGGCCGTCGAGGCTGCCCAGATCGCCGAGAGCGCCCGGACTGTCCAGGTCTACGGACGTGTTGAGGTCATTCAGGTCCACCGTCTCCGTTTTGCCCTGCGGGTCGGTGATGGTGGCGACGCCCGTTTCCGGGTCGATGATCTGGGTGGAGCCGTCCGGGAAGGTGGTGTTCAGCAGGCCGTTGTCCAGGAAGGTGGTGGAGCCGTCCGGGTTGGTCACCTTCGCCCCGTGGGTGAGATCGGTGTCCACGGTGGAGCCGTCCGGGCCGGTACTGGTGAACGTCCCGGTCTCCGGGTCGAAGACGGCCTTGCTGCCATCCGCGAACGTGGTGGCGAAGTCGTCGTTCAGGAGCTCGGTGTGCCCGCCGGTCGGGGTCTCCAGGCCGTTGATGGAGCCGATGTTCCCCAGGTCCCCGAGTCCGTTCGAACCGTTCAGGTTCCCGAGGCTGCCGAGGTTCTCGGTCGTCGTCGTACCGTCCGGAGCCGTGGACGTGGCCTGACCGGTCGCCGGATCCACGACCTGGGTGGTGCCGTCAGGGAACGTGGTCGTCAGCTTCCCGTCATCACCGAGCGACGTGACCGACCCGTCCGAATTGGTCACCTCCATGCCGTTACCCAGATCCTGCGTGGTGACACTGCCGTCCGGATTCGTCGTGGTCAGCACACCACTGTCCGCGTCGAACTGCGTGCTGCTGCCATCCGGGAAATCGGTCGTCAGACCACCGTCACCGAACTGAGTACTCCCCCCGGTCGGCGTGTCCAGAGAGCCACCCGCACCGCTGAGATTCCCCAGGTCCCCGAGACCGTTCGAACCGTTCAGGTTCCCGAGGCTGCCGAGGTTCTCCGTCGTCGTCGTACCGTCCGGAGCCGTGGACGTGGCCTGACCGGTCGCCGGATCCACAACCTGACTGGTCCCGTCCGGGAACGTGGTCGTCAACTTCCCGTCATCACCCAACGACGTGACCGACCCGTCCGAATTGGTCACCTCCATGCCGTTACCCAGATCCTGCGTGGTGACACTGCCGTCCGGATTCGTCGTGGTCAGCACACCACTGTCCGCGTCGAACTGCGTGCTGCTGCCATCCGGGAAATCGGTCGTCAGACCACCGTCACCGAGCTGCGTACTACCCCCGGTCGGAGTATCCAGAGAACCACCCGCACCGCTGAGATTCCCCAGGTCCCCGAGACCGTTCGAACCGTTCAGGTTCCCGAGGCTGCCGAGGTTCTCCGTCGTCGTCGTACCGTCCGGAGCCGTGGACGTGGCCTGACCGGTCGCCGGATCCACGACCTGACTGGTCCCGTCAGGGAACGTGGTCGTCAACTTCCCCTCATCACCCAACGACGTGACCGACCCATCCGAATTGGTCACCTCCATGCCGTTACCCAGATCCTGCGTGGTGACACTGCCGTCCGGATTCGTCGTGGTCAGCACACCACTGTCCGCGTCGAACTGCGTGCTGCTGCCATCCGGGAAATCAGTCGTCAGACCACCGTCACCGAACTGCGTACTCCCCCCGGTCGGCGTGTCCAGAGAGCCACCCGCACCATTGAGATTCCCCAGGTCACCCAGGTCATCGACGGAGGTGGTGGGCAGGTCGGAGTTGATACCGCCGAGATCTCCCAGGTCCCCGAGACCGTTCGGGCCGTTCAGGTTCCCGAGGCTGCCCAGGTTCTCGGTCGTCGTCGTACCGTCCGGAGCCGTGGACGTGGCCTGACCGGTCGCCGGATCCACGACCTGGGTGGTGCCGTCAGGGAACGTGGTCGTCAGCTTCCCGTCATCACCGAGCGACGTGACCGACCCGTCCGGGTTGGTCACCCGCGTGCCGTCGCCCAAGTTCTCCGTGGTGACGCTGCCGTCCGGATGCGTGGTGGTCAGCACACCGCTGTCCGCGTCGAACTGCGTGCTGCTGCCATCGGGGAAGTCGGTCGTCAGACCACCGTCACCGAGCTGGGTACTCCCCCCGGTCGGAGTGTCCAGGGAGCCGCCGGCACCGCTGTTCAGGTCACCGAGACTGCCGAGGTTCTGGGTGATCGCCTCGTTGGCCGCGTCGGTGGCGTTCTTGGTACCGCCCGGGCCGTTGTTGAGGTTACCGAGGCTGCCGAGGTTCTGGGTGACGGGCGGCGCGACCCCCGTGGGCGACTGGTTCTCGCCGCCAGGGTTGTTCACGTCGCCGAGGTTGCCGAGCTCCTCGGTGATCGTGTTGTTCAGGTCGTCGGTGCCGCCCTGGCCGTTGAGGTTGCCGAGATCGCCGTTGCTCTCGGTGACCGGGACGTTCAGCAGGTCGTCGATGTTGCCGAGGTTCTGCTCGCTGACCGCGTTCGGATCGTTGATGCCGCCGAGGCTCTCCTCCACGGCCTTCTGCTGCTCCTCGGCCTCCCGCTTGGCCTCTTCCTGCTGCTGCCGCTGTTCCTCACGCAGCTCGTCCTGGTACTTCTTGTCCTCTTCGCGCTGCTGGTTCTGCTCGTCCCGCAGCTCGTCCTGGAGGTTCTTCGCCTCTTCCTGCTCGAGGCGCTGTTCCTCACGCAGCTCGTCCTGGTACTTCTTGTCTTCCTCGCGCTGCTGGTTCTGCTCGTCCCGCAGCTCGTCCTGGTACTTCTTGTCCTCCTCGCGCTGCTGCCTCTGCTCCTCGCGCAGCTCGTCCTGGTACTTCTTGTCCTCCTCGCGCTGCTTTTCCTGCTCCTCGCGCAGCTCGTCCTGGTACCTCTTGTTCTCCTCGTTCTGCCGGTTGACCTCCTCCTTCTCCTCCTCGAGCTTCCTCTCCTGGTAGTCCTCCGAGGCCGTGCTGGTCGACTTCGGTTTGGGGACGTTGTCGGAGAAGTCCTCGCCCAGCTCGAGAAAGTGGTTGTTCAGGGCCGACTGCACCTGGGCCGCGGGCTTGCCCAGGTACTCGTCGACTCCCTGGGTCCAGATCTTCACGGCCTTGTCGCCGACCTTCGCCCAGTTCGCGATGTCCGTGAGGTCGCCGTACTCGGGGTGTACCTGGGAGAAGCCGCCCTTCGGGCTGTGGCTGACGGTCGTCGAGTAGCGGTTGCTGTAGGACTTGATCTCCGTCTGGGCGACGTTGTTCGTGTCCACCCACTGGGCGAGGTCGTCCAGGACGTAGCGCAGCACCCGGTGCGGGTCGTAGTACGAGGAGTTGGCCCAGGTCAGCCACGCGTCCAACAGCTTGTCGGCTGAGTCCACCAGGTACGAGCGGCCCAGGGACAGTGCCCGCGAGTACACCGTGTTACCGGTTCCGGCCTCGTCCCCGGTTCCGATCGAGGAGTTGAAGGTCTCGACGTAACTGTCGTAGTTCTCACGGATCTTCTTCAGCAGGCTCCGGAAGACCTCAGCCGCCTCGCCCTTCCAGCTGGCGTCCTCCCGCGCGAAGCGGTCCTCCCAGTCCTTCAGCACCGTCGCGTGGTCCTTGAAGAACTTGGCCGCGAAGTCGAAGGAGTCCCCTGTGGTGTTGAAGGAGTTCAGGTCCACCGCGTCGGTCCCGGACACCCCCAGGTTGCTGAACCGGGCGTCCTGCGTGCTGCCGCCCAGCAGCCCGAGGAGTGCCGCCCGCGGCCCGTTCATGTACCGGGCGAGCGGGATCGTGCTCATCTTGTCCTTGTTGTAGTCCGTGAACTCGTTGCCTTCACGGACCTGCGCGTCCTGGACGTTGTCGGAGCCAGGACCGTCGAAGATGATCTCGTCGCCGGCCTTCACACGGCCTTCGAAGACGATCCGGGCCTGCATGATCGACCGCTTCTTGCCGCTGTCGAAGAACCAGATGTCGTAGTCCTCGCCCTTGTTCGTCAGGAAGCCGGAGTCCTTGACGAGCAGGCCGAGGCTGCGCTCCTTGATGTCCATCCGGAAGAGCTTGCCGCCGTGGTCGGAGCGGAGCGTGTCGAAGACGGTGCTCCGGTCCGGGACCGGATAGCCGGTGATGTGGGTGACCAGAGTGGCCCAGGTATCGGTCGACGCGTCGCCTGCGTTGTCGAACTTGTCGATATTAGCAACGGAGTTGGGATCGTACCGATCGGCCACCGGACGCCCTTTCTGGTCGGTTGTCGTCCGTGTCGGCGCACGGTCTCTTCGTACGGCTGTCCAGCCGGGTTCTTCTCACGCGAACGTGCGGGGCGGCAAGGGGTCCGCCGCCACGCGCCGGGTCAGGTGGTCTCTGTCTCCGACGACCCGCTGGTGAGCGTGTCGACCTCGTCGAAGGTCTGCAGCAGTGTCTGGGCGTCGATCGCGTCCAGGTTCTTGTCCTTGGTCTTGTTGGCCTCTTCGATGGTCTCGGTGAGCGCTTCCTTCAGCTCCTTGAAGAGGTCCATCTGGTCACCCAGGAGCTTGTCGATGGCCTCGGCCGCGGTGCGGACGCCCTCGATCAGCTTCGGCCCCGAGACCAGGGGTTCGGTGACCATCTTGCCGATGCGCAGGAGTTGCTTGTCCTGGTCGAGGTTGTCCGGGGTGGTGTGCCCGTCGACCAGGTGGCCGAGCGGCCGGATGTGGGACCCGTCGCCGTCCTCCCGGTGCTTCTTCGCAGCGGTGTACACCGGCTCCACCTCGTTGTCCCGGAAGTTCTCCATCTGCTTGAGGTCGAAATGCTTGACGTCGGCCTTCTCACCAGCCATGGGACGTCCTCCTGCCGTTCGGTACCGGACGGAATACGGGCCGGCCGGACGAAGAGGAGTCCGGCCGACCCCAGGGGCCTCTCGGGCCGGTTCATGCCGGGGCGGGTGCCCCGGCATGAACCGGACGGAAGACCTCAGCGAGCCCGCACGCTGCCCCAGTTGTCGGCGCTCTTGCGCTCGTCGCGTGAGTGGTTGTCGTGGATGCTCTGGACCAGATCACCGCTGTCGCCGAGGAGCAGGGCCATGTTCTTGGTGGCCTGGTCCCACTCCGCCTGGACTCCGCGGTACATCGACTGGTCGTCACCCTCCCAGGACAGCACGAGCGGCTTCAGCTCGTCCTCCAGGTTGTTGAGGGTGGTGATGATCTGCTGGGTCTGGCCCTTCAGCTCCTCGATCGCGTTCCGGACCGTGGAGTACTGCACATCGATGATGCCGTCGGCCATGACGTCTCCTCTCGGGTGCCCGGGCGCCAAGGCCCGGGAAGCTCACGGGTGCCGGCCTCCCCGAAGGAGGCCGGGTACCGCAGTGGGGGGTGGGTCAGCGCAGTGCTTCGAAGACGCCCTGGCTGGTCTTGCTGTTGAGCACCTCGGTCAGGTCCTGGTTCTCCTTCGCCAGGCGGTTGGCCGAGGTCACGTTCTCCTGGAGCGCGTCGATCATCTTGCTGATCTGGACGACGACCTTCTGCGCCTCGGAGTTCCAGCTGCGGAAGAGCTTCAGCAGCGCCTGGCCCTCGTCACCGCCGACACCCGAACGCGCCGCCACCTCAGCCACGTTGTTCTGGATCTTCTCGACCGCGGCCCGGGCCGACTCCAGGGAGGAGACACCTCCCAAGCCCTTGGCATAGTCCGCTTTCCTGCCGGAACCGTCCGCCATGTCACGCTCCCTTCGTTCAGGCGAGTCTCCTCGCACCGTTGCCCGCTGAGGCTAAAGAGAATCCACCGTCCAGCGCAACGTATGGAGAGAAGTTTTGAGCATAAGGCAGCCCATCGGAATCCCTCCAGAGCAATGGAGTTGTCCCAATGTTTCCGCGAAATGAACGCGACTCACCCGACCGACCGGAGTGACGGGGTGTCAACACCACATCCCGGGCGACGCGGTCAGGAAGCGGGCGGTCGATCGTCGGAAACGGTCGCCGGGGCGGCCCGTTCCCGACGAAGCGGGCGCACCCCCGGGATGGGCCGTCACGGACGCGGCGGTCGTAAAAGTTTGAGCTAATTCTGAGCTTTCTCATCACACTCGATGCATGACGAATCAACCTCAGAGCGACGAGAGTTCAGCGTAAAGTTACACCGAACCTCCCCGTCTCCTTCTTCAACTCCGTATGCGGTATTTGCCGGAATTTTAGGACGTGGAGCCGGCCGCGCCGGACGCACTCTCCGTGGACGCCTGGTCCACCTGGTCCACCTTGCCCTTCCCGGCCTTCTCGGCTTTCTCCCCGCCCTGTTCCCGCCCCTCGCCGCTACCGCACCGCGGAGCCGTGACCTTGGTCTCCGCGGCGCCGGAGGCGGCGGCCGGGTCCAGGTCGGCCCCGGTCGGAAGGGCCGCCAGCAGGGGTGCGGGGACCGAGCTGATGTCTCCCTCCGCATAGCCGAGCGCCGCCAGGGAGTCCTTGGCCGAAACTCGATACTTCACGCCGTTCTCCGCCACCAGGTAGGTGGTGCCGGCGTGCGCGGCGCCGCTCGCGTGCAGGGCCCGGACCAGGGCTCCGCGCCCGGGCCGCACCACCGTGGCGTCCGTCCTGACACAGGCCGCCTCCAGCGGCTGAGCGGTTCCCTCCGACACGGCGACCGGGGCGAGCTCGGCCAGCGGGACCAGCACCGACTTGATCCGCGCGCCACCGTTGTCGCCGTCCACCTGCGCGCAGAGCGCGGTACCGCGCGGCGCCGACTGCGGGTCCGGCGGCGTCTCGGGGAGCTCCGCGGACCCGGCGGTGCCGGAGTCCTTCGCGCTGTACTCGCGCAGCGCGTCCGCACCGACCGCGCGCACCTCGGGCGACTGCCCCTCGTAGGCGTCCTTCTGGGTGGCCGGGTCGCCCAGCACGAGCGCGGCGCCGAGCCGGGTCAGCGGCACCAGGCCGTCCTTCTGCAACAAGTGGTACGTACTGCCGCCGCCGGGCACGCTGACCTCGAACAGCTGGCCGATCCGGCTGGCTTCACCGCCGAGCGCCGGGCCCTCCTCGCCACGCCCCTGAACCTCTGGCGGTTTCAGGGCGGGGCCGGGGGCCAAGGCGTCGAGGAAGGCCGCCGAGACCGGCATGGGCTGCTCGGAGCCGTAACCGAGAGCGTTGCGGGCGTCGGAGGCGCGGTCGAGCGCCAGCCTGCTGCCCCGCCACACCAGGTACTCGGTGCGGTCCGGTCCGCGCACGAGCACCCCGCGGTCCGCGCCGATGCCTCGGGAGTCCAGGGGTGCCCCGGTGACCACCGTGGTGGCCCCCGGCTTCTCCACCCCGGCGCCCACCGCGGCACCGGAGGTGCTGGCCGGCGCTCCGCCCGGGCCGGTGACGCACATGTGCCAGGCGCCGTCGTCGAGCTGGCCGGGTCCGGGCAGGGAGTCCGGTGCGCCGGGGATGCCGGCCGGGGCCCCCACGGGGATGTCCTGCAGCGAAGCCGTGGCGACGTCCACGGTCGCCAGGTCGGAGCCGCCGATCAGACGCGCCGAGGCGTAGTTGCGTACCGGGTGCAGTACGCCGTCGGTACCGGTCCACAGGTACCGGGCACCGGTGTCGCGGTTGACCACCAGGTTCCTCGCGTCACGCCAGCCGTCGTTGCCGCCGGGGCGCAGCAACCCGTACACGGTGGCGCCCGCACCGATCAGGACGGTCACCAGAACGCCGAAGACCACGCCTCGGGTGGTGCGTCCGAGCGGGCTCTCCGGGGCGTCCGGGTCGGCCGTCAGCAGGCCCGAGCTGAGCCTGCCCATCATGAAACCGTGGGCCTGTACCTGGTCGCGCTTGGACTGCACAGCCTCTCCTCAACTCGTTCTCCATGTAACGGCGTACGGCTGTGGTGATCAGCCGAACAGGCCGCGCAGCCAGCCGAAGAGGCCTGCCACCCACAGGCTGAGCGGCAGCAGCGCGACGGCGAGGCCGGTGTGCGCCAGCTCCGCGGCACGGCCCCAGTAGGGCAGCACCCGGCGGCCGGGCACCGTCCAGGACGCGGTCACGAGGCCGGCCGCCGCGGCGAGCACCACCCCGAAGACCACCACGCGGCCGTCCGCCCCGCTGTCGACCGCCCAGGCCCGGGCCATCAGCAGCAGCCCCAGGACCCCGGGCAGTGCCAGGGTCAGCCGCTGCCCGATGTGCACCAGGCCCCGGCAGTGCAGGAGCAGCAGGAGGCTCATCGCGAGTCCGGTCAGCACCTCGGGCAGGTCCGGCTTCTCGGCGAGGACCACCAGGGCGGCCGCGGCGATGGTGCCGGTGGCGGCGAAGAGCGCGGTGACCCAGCGTCCGGCCAGTTCGGTGCGTTCGGCGACCTCGTCGCCCGCATAAGGGTCGATGCCCTCCTGGAGCTGTCCGGCGGTGGACGGCAGCGCCGGCATCCGCATCCCGGCCAGCTTGAAGGCGAAGGGCGCCACCGCCCCGGCGGCCAGGGCGATCACCGTCGCCACCAGCGCCACCGCGGCCGGCACGTCCAGGCCCGTGTACCCCATCAGCGCCCCGGCGATCGCGGTGGCCACCGAGACCATCGCGGTCGCCAGCAGGGCCGGGGCGCCGACCGCGGTGGCGGCGAGCGCGAGGACCGCGCCACCCGCCCCCGCGGCGCCCGCCGCCAGGAGCCGGGCGCCCGCTACCTGCCCCGCGTCGGGGCCGGTCAGGTCTCCGCCGGGCAGCACCCAGCCGACCAGCGCCAGGCACGGTGCGACCAGCAGGCCCAGCGCGGTCGCGGAGAGGCGGTCACCGACCGCGCGGCTGGCGGATCCCGCCCCCGCGAGCAGGAGCAGCCCCACGAGGGCCGCACAGGCCGCCCGGGAAGCGCCGGAGCTGGTCGTCACCCCCGGCCAGAACACCAGCACGAGGGCGGTCACCACCGTCGCCACCGCGGCGCCCACCAGCAGGCCGCGGGCCGCGCCGGGGTTCCAGGTGTGCAGGCGGCGACCCACGGTCTCGGCTATCCCGTCCACCAGGTCGTCGAGCCGCGCCTCGGGCAGCGCTTCGGTGTGCGGGCGCAGGTAGAGCACGGCACCGTCGGCCAGCCCGGCGCGTGCCAGGGTGGTCTCCTCGTCGAGCGGGGCGTCGCCCAGTCGCTGGAGCACCCAGCCCGCGTGGTCGAGCCCGGCCTCCTCGGCCTCCTCGCCGACGTAACGCAACAGTGTGGGCAGCAGGTCGGCGACCGGTACGTCGGCGGGCACCGCCAGATCGATGCTGACGCTCGGTGCACGTACGGTCAGGCGGCACGATTCGGCCACTGCGCTGTCGGTCATCAGCTGAACTCTCGTCTTCCGGAAGGCTTTGACAGGAGGACTTCCCCGCGAGAGGGGATGTGCGAACAGTACGGAAGGTCCGCGCGGCCGCGAACCGGGGGGCCGGGCACGGAATTTGCCTCCGCGGGCCCGGCGACGACCACTCCCGCGTGGACAGGCCGCGTTCCGTGAATGCACACTACTGCCTACGACCACCGGGTCGTGCTGCGGACCGGACTCTATTTATCCGGTATGTGGTTGGCCATCACGGAAGTTACCTGCCCCTGCCATCCGCTCGAAACATTCATCCGGCGTTCACTGTGTGTCACGCGGAACCCGGAGAATCAGCGCGGTGCGGCCTTTTCCACCACCGGGTGCGCCGGAATTCGGTGCGGACCGGAAAGTTCAGTGAACCGGAGGTTCTGTCACCTTGAGTGTCGTGCTGTTTCGTCGCCCGGCCCGCAGGCGCGGGCCGGAGATGCCCGAAGGGCAATTGACCCTCCAGGAGCCGCCGGTCCTCGCCGAGACTGTGCCCGATACCTCGGCGATCTGGACCTATTTGCCGATGGCATTGATGTCGGTTTCGATGATGCTGATGTTCCTGCGCCCCGGCGGCGGGAACGGCGTCTTCATGTATCTGGCGATGGGCGTCATGGCGCTCTCCGCCGGTGCCATGCTCCTGGGGCAGCTGATGCGCCGCTCCAGCGAGCGCAAGCAGCGTCTGAAGGGTGAACGCCGCGACTACCTGCGCTACCTGGCACAGATCCGCAAGCGGGTCCGCACCACCATCGCGGAGCAGCAGCGGGCGCTCGCCTGGCGCCACCCGGAGCCCGCGTCGCTCCGCTCGCTGGCCCGTACCTCACGGCTGTGGGAACGCCGCCCGGCCGACGAGGACTTCGGCGAGGTCCGGCTCGCGGTCGGCGAGCAGCAGCTCGCCCTCACCCTGAACCCGGTCTCCACCCGTCCGGTGGAGGACCTCGAACCCCTCTGCGCGCATGCCCTGCGCCGGTTCATCCGCGCCTACTCCACCATCCCCGGACAACCCCTCGGCCTCTACCTGCGTTCCTCGGCCCGGATCCTGCTGCGCCCGGAGGAGGCGCCCGGCCAGGATCCCGCCGAGCCGGGCACCACGCCGTCCGGGGAGGCCGGCGAGGGCCCAGGCGCCGAAGCGGTACGCGCCCTGGTCCGCGCCATGCTCGGGCAGCTCGCGGTGTTCCACGCACCCGAGGAGCTGTGGATCGCCCTCTGCGTCAGCGACGAGCGGCGGCCCGACTGGGAGTGGGCCAAGTGGCTTCCGCACACCCTGGACCCGTACGAGGAGGACGGCGCCGGCCAGGCCCGCCGGATCACCGCCGACCTCACCGAACTCGACGACCTGCTCGGCGCCGAGTTCGCCGAACGCCCCGGTTTCGACCCGGAGGCCCGCCCCGCCCGTGACGAGCCCTACACGATCATCGTCCTGGACGGCGTCACCGTGCCCGAGGGGCACCGCTGGGAGGGGCACGGCTACCGCAACGCCCTGGCCCTCGACATATCCGGGGCGCTGCGCTGGCGCCCCGGCCGCAACACGCTGAGGCTGACCGTCGGTCCCGACCTGGTGAACCTGGTGCGCACCGACCGCAGCCGCAAGGAGCGCTCCGTCCCGCTCGGCCGGCCCGACCGGCTCGGCACCCTCGGCGCGGAGTCGCTGGCCCGGCTGCTCACCCCCCGCCGGATGAGCCTGGGCACCGACATCGCGCAGCCGATGGACACCGACGTCGAGCTGACCACACTGCTCGGCATCCCCGACCTGCACCGGCACGACCCGCAGACCCTCTTCAACCGGCACACCGGCTCCACCCGGCTGCGGGTGCCGATCGCGGTCGGCGTCGACGGCCGCCCGGTGGACCTCGACATCAAGGAGTCCGCGCAGGGCGGGATGGGCCCGCACGGCATGCTCATCGGTGCCACCGGCTCCGGCAAGAGCGAGCTCCTGCGCACCCTCGTCCTCGGTCTCGCCCTGACCAACTCCTCCGAGACGCTCAACTTCATCCTGGTCGACTTCAAGGGCGGCGCCACCTTCCTCGGCCTGGAGGAGCTCCCGCACACCTCCGCCGTCATCACCAACCTCGCCGACGAGGTCGCCCTGGTGGAACGCATGCAGGACGCCCTGCACGGCGAACTCATCCGGCGCCAGGAACTGCTGCGCTCCGCCGGCAACTACACCTCCGCCCTGGAGTACGAGCGGGCCCGCGCCGGGGGGACGGACCTCACCCCGTTGCCCAGCCTGTTCGTGGTGGTCGACGAGTTCAGTGAACTGCTCTCCGCTCACCGGGAGTTCATGGATCTGTTCGTGATGATCGGCCGTCTCGGCCGTTCCCTCGGGGTGCACCTGCTGCTCGCGTCACAGCGCCTGGACGAGGGCCGTATGCACCAGCTCGAGAGCCACCTGTCGTACCGCATCGGCCTGCGTACCTTCTCCGCCATGGAAAGCCGTGGCGTACTCGGTGTTCCGGACGCCTACGAACTGCCGGCCCAGCCCGGCAGCGGCTACCTGAAGTCCGGTGTGGAGTCCCTGACCCGCTTCCGCGCCGCCTACTCCTCCGGCTCGTACCGGCGCCGCACCGGTGCGGTGGTCCAGGCCCGGGTGGCCAGCCAGGTGGTGCCGTGGACCAGCGGCTATGTGGTGCCGCGCACTCTGGACCCCGCCACCGAGCCGGAGCCGGAGAACGAGGAGACGGGTGAGGAGGAGGCCCTGCTCGACGTGGCCCTCGACCGGCTGCGCGGCTCCGGCCCCGCCGCCCACCAGGTGTGGCTGCCGCCGCTGGACGAGCCTTCCCCGCTGGACGCCCTGCTGTCCGGCATCACCGCCGACCCGGAGCGCGGTCTGACCGCCGCCGGCTGGTCCGGCACCGGCAAGCTGCGGGTCCCGGTCGGCCTCGTGGACAAGCCGTTCGACCAGCGCCGCGACCCGCTGGTCGTGGATCTCTCCGGAGCCGGCGGTCACGTCGCCGTCGCGGGCGGTTCGCAGAGCGGCAAGTCCACACTCGCCCGCACCCTGATCGCCGCCCTCGCCCTCACCCACACCCCGGCCGAGATCCAGTTCTACTGCCTCGACTTCGGCGGCGGTGGCCTCTCCCAGCTCGCCGCCCTTCCGCACGTCGGCGGCGTCGCGGCGCGGCTCAACCCGGAGCGGGTGCACCGGGCCGTCGCCGAGGTGATGACGCTGCTCGCCCGCCGTGAGCAGTTCTTCGTGGACCACACCCTCGACTCCATGCAGTCCTACCGCCGCCGCCGGGCCGCCGGGGAGTTCCCCGACGAGCCCTTCGGCGACGTGTTCATGGTGGTCGACGGCTGGTCCACGGTCCGCCAGGACTACGACGCCTTGATCCCGAAGTTCAACGAACTCGCCGCCCGGGGACTCAACTACGGCATCCACCTGATCATCACCACCACCCGCTGGGTGGAGCTGTCCGCCCAGGTCCGTGACCAGGCGGGCACCCGCCTCGAACTGCGGATGGGTGACCCGATGGACTCCGAGATCGACACCCGCAAGGCCCGCTCGGTGCCGCGCAGCGGTGGCCGCGGCATCACCGCGGACAGCAAGATGCACTTCCTCGCCGGCCTGCCCCGGCTGGACGGCAGCGGCTCCCTCGACGACCTCGGCGACGGCGTCACCCACCTGGTCGCGGAAGTCTCCCGGCACTGGACGGGCGCGCCCGCCCCGCAGGTCCGGATGCTGCCGCACCGGCTCCCGCTCGCCGAACTCCCGGCGCCCGAGCCCACCGAGGGCGGCGGCATGCGTCTCGCGCTCGGCATCGACCAGGACGCCCTGGAACCCGTCTGGCACGACTTCAGCCGTACGCCGCACCTGATCGTGGTCGGCGACACCGAGAGCGGCAAGACCAACCTGCTGCGCGCCATCACCAAGGGCATCACCACCCGCTACACCCCGGAGGAGGCGAAGATCATCGCGGTGGACTACCGCCGCACCCTGGTGGGCGCCATCCCCGAGGAGTACCGCATCGGGCACGTGATCTCCCTGGACAACCTCAAGGAGACCATCGAGGGCGCCGCCCGCGCGATGAAGTCCCGCATCCCCGGCGCCGACATCGCCCCCGCCCGCATGCGCCGGTGCGACTGGTGGACCGGCCCCCGTCTGTTCGTCCTGGTCGACGACTACGACATGGTCTCCGGCAACTCCTTCCAGAGTCCCTTCGAGCCGCTCTTCGAGAACCTGACCCTCGGCTTCGAGATGGGTCTGCACCTGGTCGTCGCCCGCAGTGCCATGGGCGCCGGCCGCGGTCTCAGCGACGGGCTCATCCGCCGGCTCGACGAGGCCAACAACCCCGCTGTCCTGCTCTCCTGCCCGCCCACGGAAGGCCGCCTCTTCGGCGACGCCAAGCCCCTCAACCTCCCGCCGGGCCGGGCACTCCACATCGCTCGCCGCCGGCCGCGGCTGATGCAGACGGCGCTGGTGGAGGAGAACCAGGTCCAGGACTGAGAGAACACCGGATGACGACACCCTCCTGAGGTACGCCTCAGGAGGGTGTCGTCGTCGGAACGTCAGCTCATTCCGCCGCTGTTCCAGCCGCTGCCGCTGTTCCGGCCGCTCCCGCCGGGCGCCATCCCCGGGAGCGGGCACGGGACAGGGCGAAACCGGCCCAGAGGACGGCGAGGACGGCGGCGGAGCCCAGCAGGACGAAGTGGGTCGCCCGGCCGGTGGCGCGGTCGGCGGCAGCGGTGTCGCGGACGGTCACGGGTTCCGCGGCGCGCTCGTCGCCGACGGACGCGGCCGCGTCGCCGAGGACGGTGGTGACGGCGGCGTAGGCGTCCAGCTGGGGGATGTCGGCAGGGTAGGCGGTGGCGGTCAGACGGCGGATGACGTCGTCGGGCGAGTCGTCGGGGTGGGCGGCTCGGACCGCCGCGGCGGCTCCTGCCGCGTAGGCGGTGGCCACCGGGACGCCGCCGCCGAGGTAGTGGCCTGTGCCCCGCGGGCCGCCGGAGACCACCCCGGCGCCCGGGGCGGCCAGGTCGACGCCCCCGGTGGGCAGGGAGCCGTCCGGGCGGCCGCCGCCGGGAAGCATGTCGGCGACCGAGAGGACGCCGGGTTCACCGGCCGGCCAGTAGGTGCGGGACGGGACCTCGTCGCTGCCGCCCCGGGACGGCGGGTCCGGGGTGGCCGCGGCGACCACGACCGCGCCCGTCCGGCGGGCCTCGGCGACCGCACTGCTCAGCGCCGCGTCCTGGCGCGGCAGTGCCACCGCGACCGCGATCACTGCGGCCCGGGCCGTGGTCGCCGCACGCATCGCGTCCACGACCAGGTCGGGGCTCGCCTGCCCGCGCCGGTCGGTGCCGCGCAGGGCCAGGATCTTCGCGCCCGGGGCCACCCCGGCCAGGCGGGGACTGTCCCCGCCGGTCCCGGCGATCAGCCCGGCCAGGAACGTACCGTGCCCGACGCAGTCGTCAGCGGCCGTGCCCTCGGCGGTGACCCTGCCGCTGAGCCCGGACGCGTCGGGATCGACACCGGTACCGATCAGCGCGACGAGCACACCCGCACCGGTGCTGTGCTGGTGCAGCCGGTCGAGGTCGAGGCGCTGACGCGACCAGTCCTGCTTCTTCGCCTTCTCGCCGGAGGCCGGGGTGCAGACCACCTCGGCGGCCTCGGGGTCGAGGGCGGAGGGCATACCGGGCAGCTCCTGGCCCTTCTTCCCGTCGGCCGCGGGAACGCGCGAGGGGGGTGCCGCCTGCGCCGGCACGGCAGTGGGCAGCAGCAGTGCGGCGGCGAGGCCGGCACCGGACAGCAGGCGGGCGGCCCCGCGCGCGGGAGGCTTCATCGGGGTGCAACCTTCGGTGTCGCGGCCGTGACATCGGCGGGGAGGAGGACGCGCAGGTCGTCCAGGGTGGGCGCGGCCAGCGAACTGAGCCGTCCCGCTTGGCGGGTGACCATCGATTCGACCACCTGACGGGCCAGCCGGGCGTTGCCGAAGGAGCGGTCCCGGGGTATCGCGTCGAAGTACTCCTTGAGCAGCGGGCCGGTGCCGGGTCCGCACTCGTAGCCCATGTTCGCCGCCTGGGTCCGCACGATGGTGACCAGCTCCTCCGAGGAGTAGTCGGCGAAGGCGATCCGGCGCGGGAAGCGGGAGGAGAGGCCCGGGTTGGAGCCGAGGAAACGCTCCATCTCGTCGGTGTAGCCGGCGACGATGACGACCACCTCGTCGCGGTGGTCCTCCATCAGCTTCAGCAGCGTGTCCACCGCTTCCTGGCCGAAGTCCGCACCGCCGCCGCGCGGGGTGAGGGTGTACGCCTCGTCGATGAACAGCACGCCGCCGCGGGCCCGTTCGAAGACCTCGCGGGTCAGCTGCGCGGTGTGGCCGATGTAGCGGCCGACCAGGTCGGCGCGCGCCGCCTCGATCAGCTGGCCCCGGTCGAGGACGCCGAGCTGGGTCAGGACCTCCCCGTAGAGGCGGGCGACGGTGGTCTTGCCGGTACCGGGCGGGCCGGTGAAGACCAGATGGTTGCTGAGCGAGGGGACCGGTAGGCCGGCCGCGGCCCGGTGGCGGGCCGTGGTGATCAGGTTGACCAGATCCGCGACCTCGCGCTTCACCCCGGCCAGGCCGATCATGTCGCCGAGGCGGGTCAGCGGGTCGTCGTCCGGTACGGACGTGTCGGCGGCCGTGGCGGCGGCGGTGGCGGACACGTCGTCCGGCAGCAGAAGCCGCAGATCGTGCTCACTGACCTGCGGCTGCTCGGAGAGCCGGACCGCCTGTCTGTCCACCATCTCCTCGAACACCCCGCGCGCGGCACGGCCGTTGCCGAAGCCGGCGTCCCGTGGCATCGCCTCGAAGTGCGCGGCCAGAGCAGCCGCGGTGCCCTCGCCCAGCTCGTACTGGTGCTGGGCGCACATGCTGTCCATGATCGCGACCAGGTCGGGCACCGAGTAGTTCTCGAACTCGACGGTCCGCGAGAAGCGGGAGGCCAGGCCCGGGTTGGAGCCGAGGAAGGAGTCCATCTCACGGGAGTAACCGGCCGCGACCACCACCACGTCGTCGCGGTGGTCCTCCATCAGCTTCAGCAGCGTGTCCACCGATTCGCGGCCGAAGTCGGCGCCGCCGTTGCCGCTGTCGGAGGTGAGCGTGTACGCCTCGTCGATGAACAGGACGCCGCCGAGAGCTCGCTGGAAGGTCTCGGTGGTCTTGATGGCGGTGCCGCCGACGATCTGCGCGACCAGGTCGGCGCGTGAGACCTCTACCAGGTGCCCGCTGCGCAGCGAGCCCAGTTCGGCCAGGATCGCGCCGTACAGGCGGGCGACGGTGGTCTTACCGGTGCCGGGGGGGCCGGCGAAGACGAGGTGCCTGCTCATCGGCGGGGCGGACATGCCGAGTTGTTCGCGACGCTGGGCGAGCTGGGTCAGGTTGACCAGGGTGCGCACCTGGTGCTTGACGTTCTCCAGGCCGATCAGCGCGTTGAGGGCGCCGAGCGGGCCGTCCGCGCGGTCCGCCGGGGGCGCGTCCGCGGCGCCGGAACCGGCCGGGTCGGTGTTCTCGGCGCTGCCGGTGCCCCAGGCGTCCCGCTTGCCGTTGCCCGTGCTGCTCAGGCCTTCCACCGCGAGCCGTTCGCCGGGCGCGGTCTGCACCAGGCCACCGCCCTCGTTCTCCCGGGCGAGGCAGTTGACGAGCGAGACCGGCGCGGTGGACTCCACCCGGAAGCCGTCCTGGGCGCCGCCGGTGGCCTCGCAGCCGCTGAGCGAGGCGAGCGCGCCCTCCTGGAGCAGGTAGCCGTGGCCCTTGGGGGCGTGCACGGCGGTGCGGTTGGCCGTCAGCTCGCCGCCCGCGGCGACCAGCACGCCCTCCTCACCGGAGATCTCGACGCGGAAGTCGCGGACGGTGACGTTGCCGCCGTCCTCCACGACCAGCCCACTGGTGGCGGTGTCGGAGACCCCTCCGCCGGCCAGGTAGAGGGTGCTGCCGGAGGCCACGCGTACGCCCGCGCCCTTCGGCCGGATGATCTCGCAGTCCTCGGCGCGGCCCCGGGCGTCCTTGGTGGCCGCGATGCCGTCGCCGGCGGGCTCCACCAGCCGGGCCCGGCGCAGCAGCGGGTTGGCTCCGCCGAGCACCGCGACCGCGGGCGAGCCGCCGATCACCTCCAGACGGTCCAGCTCCGGCGCCGAGTCCTCCTCCAGGAGCAGCCCGGGCCCGTCGCAGTCACGGACGGTCAGGCCGGTCAGCGCCGGGGACGCGGCCCCGGCCACCCTCAGCGCCGCTCCCTGCGCGCCGTCCACCCAGCAGTCCTCGAAGGTGCCGCGCGACCGGTCGGTGACCAGCACGCCGTGGCCGCGGACGCGCGAGACGCGGCAGCGGCGCAGCACCGGGTCGGTGCCCCCGGCCAGCGCGATCCCGTTCCCGGAGGCGCCCGTGACGCGGACGTCCTCCAGCGTCGTACGGCCCGCACTGCTCAGGTGCACGCCGGTGCTGGTGTCGTGCACCACCGTGCGGATCACCGAGACGGCGGAGTTCTGTTCCAGGGCGATGGAGGGCTTGTCGGTGGAGGAGATGTCGCAGTCCTCGACGGTGCCCCGGGTCTCGCCGTTGGCGAGCAGGCCGTTGCCCCGGGCGTCCCGCACCGTGCAGTCCCGGATGCGTGCCTCGCCCTGTTCGGCGAGGACCAGGCCGCTGGTGCCCAGGTGTTCGAGCGTGCAGGACTCCACGGTGGTGGGTGTGGTGGAGGTCACCACGATGCCCGCGCCCTGCGGGTTGCTCACCCGGCAGTTCCGCAGCGCGAGGGAACCCGTCCCCCCGGCCAGCATCGCTGTCCAGGCGGCACCGATGATCTCGCAGCCGTCGAACGCGGCCTGCCCGCGCCGCACGTCCACGGCGGGCAGCTCGGCGTCGCCGCCCCGCAGGGTCAGCTCGGAGAACATCACGGCGTCGGCGCGCAGCGCGACCACGCTGCCCGAACGTGGGCGGATCTCCACCGTGCCCCGCCCCTCGGCGGCGGTGACGGTCACCCTGGTGTTGACCACCAGGTTCTCCGCGTACGTCCCGGGCCGGACGCTGATGAGCGCCCCGGTGCGGGCTGCGGCGAGTGCCTCACCGATCGTCCGATAGCGGTCCTTGGGACCGACCGACAGTACCTGGCGCGACACGCACCAACCTCCTTGCTACGGCGGCATCCTCTGCGAACTCCCCCATTCGCCGGGGGCGCGTGTCGGCGAGCCGACGATGCCATCATGCCTCGTCCCCGGTGCGTACGGGTTCCGGGAGCGGTGCTTCCGGTGTCGAGGCGTTGCGGTCAGGTGCTCCACTTCTGGGCGGGGTTGCCCGTGCAGGTCAGCAACTGCAGGGCTGCGCCGTTGTTCCGGTCGGCGCCCGCGATGTCGACGCACATGCCGACGACGGTGTTGACCAGGTCGTGGCTGCCGTTCAGGGCGAACTGCTGGGCGGCGTTGCCGTTGCACCAGGTGATCTGCATGGGGGTGCCGTCGCTGAAGTTCGCGTTGGCCACGTCCAGGCACTTGTCAGCGATGCGGACGGTGCCGTCCGAGGCGAACCGCCACTTCTGCGCGGCGGCGTTGTTGCAGTCCCACACGTGCAGCGCCTTGCCGTCGCTGAAGTCGTGGTCCGGTACGTCGATGCAGCGGCCCGAGAGATGGCTGCGGAAGGAGACGGGGGCACTGAAGGTGACGCCGGAAGAGGCCTTCGCGGGCTTGTCCTGCGCCCCGCCGGACTCCTTCTTCTCGCTCTGCTTCTCCGGCTTGTCCTCCGGGTCGGCGTCCTTCTTCGGCTTGTCCTCGGACGGGTCCGGCGCCGGGACGTGCTTCACCGGCTTCTCGGGCACCGGATCGACGGGGGCCTTCTTCTTGCCCTCGTCCGGGGAGCCGCTCTCGGGTGTGGTCACCGCGAACTCACCCGGTGCCTCCTGCGTACTCCCGTCGAGCACGGTTCCCGCCGCCGCCACCGACGGCTGCTCGGGTCCCTTGTCGTCGTTCCCGGCGAGTATCAGGAACGGCACCGAGACGAGCAGCGCCCCCGCGACCGCCGCTCCGGCCAGCACCGCCCTGCCCGGACGGCCCACCGGACCGTCCTCCTGCTGCGGCCGGCCGATCGCGGTGGCGGTCATGGTCCGCACCAGTCCGGGCAGCCGGCTCTGGGCTGCGGCCGTGGCATCGGAGTCGGCCTCGGACTCGGACCGGGCGCCGGAGGACGCCGCGGTCTCGGGCCCGGTGGTCCGGCCCTCTCCGGGAGCCTTCGCACCCTCGTCAGGGTTCTTCGCGGCCGCTCCGGATTCCTTCTCGGCCTCCGGGGCCTCCGTACCGGTCCTGCCGGCCTTCCCTGCCACAGCCCCGGTCTTCGCCGCTGCGGGCTCGGCCAGGGTGGCGGGCCCGGAGGTACTGCCGGGTGCGGCGGTCGCGGTCGACTGCTCGCCCCCGGAAGAGGACTCCGTGCGAGCCCCCGGGGAAGCGGGGGGTTGCTGGGACGATCGCGTCATGGGGTCCTCCCTGTGGTGTGGGGCCAGGGTTCAGATGAGCTGTGGGTCCGGCCCTCGGACGGGGCCGTGCCGCCGGTGCGGTCCACGGTGCCGGCTGAGCTGCCGGAGGCGTCCTCCGCCCCGGCGGCCGTCGCGGACGCCCTCGCGTCGCCCGCAGCGCGCACCGGGCTCGGAAGTGCGTCCGCCGGGACGAGGAGCGGAGCCGCGGCCCCGGCGTTGACCATGAGCATGGTGCCGGGACCTCTCAGTGACTGGGCCAGTTCCCGTGCGGGCAACGTGTCATGGTGAAGTGCCGCGGACATGAACTCATGGGTGGGTGAGGTGAACAACAGGACCACCGGCGCGCCGTCCCGCCCGGCGGCCGTGAGCGGCCCGCCGTCCGGTCCGCGCACCACGGAGACGTCCGCCTCCGCGAGCGCCGCGAGCGCGGCTTCCACCGAGCCGTAGCCGGTGGCCGCACGCTGCGCAGCGGCGTCCACCGGGTCGGTGGGCTCAGGCCATCCGAGAACCCGCGCCGAGGGCCGGTACGCCGGATTGGCCCGGTACTCCCCTACGCCTCCGCTCTCGTCCGACTGCCACTCCCCCAGCACCGCCCACTCCGGCGGCGTCCGCTCCTCGGTCCACTCCGGGTCCACCACCCCGACCCAGTGCCCCGGCGCCCTGCGCGCGGCGGCCTTCACCGCCTCGGGTATGCCGTCGGTGTCGGCGGCCTCAGCGCTGCCGGGGCCGGGTGACTCGGGGTCGGCGGTCGGGCCGGAGGTATCGGGAATGACGAACGTCGCGTCATTCGAGCCCTCTTGTCGTTCTCCGGGCCGCATCTCCACCTGAACTCTTGGGTCTGTACGCACTCTCACGTGCCGAACGACATGTGCTCGCGCGCCGACACTGATCAGATCCGGGAGCCATCAGGATGTCATACGAGCGCCGTCCGTGGGAGTTCACCCAGGTTCCGTTTCGTGATGACAGCATGCCCGTTTGACTGACCGAACAGGGGACTTTCCGGGACCAGTGAGGCGTGAGAGGACATAGTGACGGTGGCGTTCGGGGCTCGGGAGCGGCCGTCGTCCCCACGAAGGGCTACGTTGGGTACGCCATCGGCCCCTTCGACGTGCAGCGCCTTCCGGCCCGGCCGTCCGGGCGGGGCCGTACGGGAATGCCTCGCAGCTCGGAAAGGTGCCGGATCGGCCGCAGGCCGCTACCGCGCCGGGTCACGCGAATTCGACGACGAGGACCGGGCCGGCCCGGCCCACCTCGACGCGGCACTCGCCGACACCCTCTGGGCCAGCAGGCTTTCATCCGGCCCGACCGCCCGCCGCCCACCGACCGCTCCGCCACAAAGGAGTAACCGCATGTCCCCCCAGCAGCCCACCCCCGGCGCGAACGCGGCGGCAGCCGCCGCCCCGGGAGCGCAGGAGGCCGGGTCCCCGGCCCCGCCCTCGGCGCCGGCCGAGGAGACGCCGAGCCCGGCTTCCGCTTCCGCTTCCGGTACCGCTTCCACATCCGGTGCCGCCCCGGCCGGGGAGACCGCCGCCACCCCGCCCGCGCCCTCGGCCGCCGCCGCCAAGACCGCCAAGACCGCCGAGGCGCCCGAGGAGGGCGTAGGCCTGGCGACGGCCGCCGTGACGGCGCCGGGCACCAAGACCGCCACCGGCGTCGACGGGGGACGTCCCCGCACGCCGGTCCTCGCGGGGGCCGCCTTCGTCGGCGCCGCCTTGGTCGCCATACCCCTGCTGCTGGTCGGAAGCGCCAACGACAGAGGGCAGGACGACACCCCCATGCGACCGGTGGCGGGGGGTGCCGACACCGTCCTCAACCCGAACACCGCCCCCGCGGTCCTCGATGACTACGTGGCCGGGAAGCCCAGTCCGTCCCCGAGCACGAAGAAGCCGAAGGCGGTCGAGATCCCGCAGGCCACCGTCCCCAAGCCCGCTGCTCCGGCGCCGGAGCCCAGGACGAGCAGCCCTGCCGCGAAGAAGCCCTCGGCCACGCCCAAGCCCAAGCCCAAGCCGGCTCCGAAGCCGAGCTGGAGCACGGTGACCGTCTTCTCGCCCAGCGTCCTGGAGGTCAACCAGGCCTGGACGACCAACCGCATCCGCATGGTCATGCAGGGGGACGGCAACCTCGTCGTCCTCAACGAGCTGGGCAAACCCATCTGGGCGTCCATGACCTTCGGCCAGAACCACCGGGCCATCTTCCAGCCCGACGGCAACCTCGTCATCCACAACGGCGACGACCGCCCGATCTGGGCGTCCAAGACCCACGACTTCGGGGGCGCCCAACTGGTCCTCCGGGCCGACGCCAAGGTGGCCATCGTGCACAACGGCAGGGTTGTCTGGACGACCTGACGCAGCGCGGCGGGGGCGCCGAGTCGCCCTCAGGACAGCGGCGTCGAAAAAACAGCACACGGCAGACGGCCCTCGCCGGCCGGCGAACCGGTCGGCGAGGGCCGTCTGCGCGTACGCGCCCCACTCCCCGCTCCCCCTCGGAAGGTACGTCCGCACGTGCCTGACGGCTCTGTCTCGACACCGGTGCCACCAGTGGTGGTTAAGACCACTCCATCATCTGATGTGGTGGTCCACTTCCGTGGAGGTGCAGTGACCCTTATGCCTGAAAGTCATTCGTACTGTCTTCCTCGTGTCCCTCGGCTCCCTCTGCTCGGCGCCGTCGTCCCCCTGGCCCGCGAGCCCCGGGCGCCGTGACCTGGCGCCCGGGACCGCCGGCGGCGGTCACGCATCGGCCGGGAGACCACGGTCGGCCGATGGGCCCAGGTTCAGGCAGGCACCGCTCTCGACCGCAGCTCCTCGGCACGGGCCGGTTGCCGTTCACGACACGGCGACGAGGTCCTGTTCGATGGCGTCCACCGTGTCCAGCAGGATCCGCGCGACGCTGCGTAGATCACGATTCGTGACCGTGTCGCCCACGACGATCGCGGCTATCGGGCCGGCCCTGCCCAGGCGGACCGGGGCGGCCAGTTCGACCAGTTCCGGAATGTGCTCGCTTCTCGCGTAGGACAGGCCGGTCCGCCGGATCCGTTCGAACTCGCGCCGCATCGCGTCCGTCCTGGCCGAGATCCTGCGTGAGCCGGGCATCGTGGTGGCGAAGAGGTCGGCCGGGTTCCGCTGGGCCATCGCGAGCAGAAGCCTGCCCGCCGCCGAGCGGTGTGCCGGGACCGGCTGCCGCAGCGCCATCGCCAGGCGGACGTGTTCCTGGCCGTAGAGGGTGCCGACGTGCTGGACCTGGGTGCCCGACAGCGTGCCGAGGCTGACGATCCTGTTCGTCAGCTGGAACAGTTCGATCAGGAAGGGAGTGATCGGATAGTTGAGCAACTGCGCCGACGCGGGGCCGCTGGTGGCCGCCAGCCGCATCAGGTAGGTGCCGAGTTCATAGGATTTCGACTCCTTCCGTACGGCGAGGCCGTTGTCGGTGAGTATCCGCAACAGGCGGTGCAGCGTGGACTTGGGGAGGTCCACCAGCCGTGACAGTTCCGACAGGGTCAGCGGCCGCGCCGCCTCGGCCAGGACCTCCAGGACGGCGAGCGCTTTGCGTAACGGGCCTCCTGCGGATCCGGGCGCCGGAAGATCTCGCTCATCGTCCACGCGGAACTCCCGTCGCTGAGGCGCGTCCGTCCGGTCAATGCCTACCTGCGCGCGCACGGCGAACTCAAGATCGACCGCTGTTGCTGTCCCGTGGGGCCATGGCATCAGGCCCTTTTGACAGTCACGGGCCCGTCCCCGGCGGCCGGACCGCTGTTTCCGTGGTCGTTCCGGAAAGTGGAACCGGGCATTGAGGGCTGCGCCTCGCTCTCCCTAGTCTCCCGGACGTGTCTAATCTGAGCTCGGATGAGTACGTGGACAGCGGCGTTGCACGCCGCGTCCTGCTGGCTGGTCCTCGATCCTTCTGTGCGGGTGTCGAGCGGGCCATCGAGATCGTCGAGCGCGCGCTGGAATCGCGCGGCGCCCCTGTCTACGTGCGCAAGCAGATCGTGCACAACGTCACCGTCGTCGACGACCTCGCGGAGCGTGGCGCGGTGTTCGTCGACGAACTGGACGAGGTGCCCGACCAATCGACGGTGGTGTTCTCCGCGCACGGGGTCTCACCCGCGGTGCGCGAGGAGGCTGCCCGGCGCGGTCTGGAGGTGATCGACGGAACCTGTCCCCTGGTCGCCAAGGTGCATGCCGAGGCACGCCGTTTCGCTGCCCGGGGCGACACGATCGTCCTTGTGGGACACGCGGGGCACGAGGAGGTCGAGGGAACCCTCGGCGAGGCACCGGAATCCATGGTGCTGGTCGAGACGGCGGAGGAGGCGCGCGAGCTGTCCGGAACCGACGGGCGGAACGTGTCCTACCTCACCCAGACCACCCTGGCCGTCGACGAGACCGCAGAGGTCGTCGGGGCCCTGAGAGAGAGGTTCCCGCTGCTCCAGGAACCACCGTCCGACGACATCTGCTACGCCACCACCAACCGGCAGGCCGCACTCAAGGCGATCGTCGCGGAGTCGGACCTCGTGCTGGTCGTCGGCTCGGAGAACTCCTCCAACTCGGTCCGCCTGGTGGAGATGGCACGCCGCGAGGACACCCGCGCCGAGCTGATCGACCGTGCCGCCGACATCCGGCCGGAATGGCTTCAGGGCGTGCGGACGGTAGGGCTCACGGCCGGTGCCTCGGCACCGCCCGCCCTGGTGACGGAAGTCGTGACCTGGCTGAACACCTTCGGCCCTGTCAGCGTCGAAGAACGCGAGATCACCCGCGAGAACATTCGTTTCGACCTTCCCCCGGCCGTGCGTGGCGACACGCGGCGGCCGGCGGACGGCCGTCCCAGCTGAGCGAGGAGAGACATGTCATTCTCTGTGCTCGGCCGTATCGCCGGCCCCGAGGACCTCAAGAGACTGCGTCCGGATCAACTGCCCACGCTGGCGCGCGAGATCAGGGAGTTCCTGGTCGAGAAGGTCTGCGCGGCCGGCGGGCATCTCGGCCCGAACCTCGGTGTGGTGGAACTGACCATCGCGCTGCACCGGGTGTTCGACTCCCCCACGGACCGGATGGTGTTCGACACCGGACACCAGTCCTACGTCCACAAAATACTCACCGGCCGGCAGGCCGCCTTCGACTCGCTGCGCGTGGCCGGAGGCCTGTCCGGCTATCCACTCCGCGAGGAGTCCGAGCACGATCTCGTGGAGAACTCGCACGCCTCCACGGCACTGTCCTACGCGGACGGTCTGGCCAAGGCCCACCGATTGCTGGGCGAGGACCACCGTCGCGTGGTCGCGGTCACCGGGGACGGCGCGCTGACCGGCGGCATGGCCTGGGAGGCCATGAACAACCTCGGCAGCGGCGCCGGTCCGGTGGTGGTCGTCCTCAACGACAACGGCCGCTCCTACGACCCCACGATCGGCGGGCTGGCCGTACACCTGACCGCCCTGCGTGCCGGTCCGCACCAGGGCCCCAACCTCTTCGAGACCATGGGCTTCACCTATCTCGGCCCCGTGGACGGGCACGACATCGCCGCCGTCGAGCAGGCGTGCCACCGGGCGGCGGAGCTGGACGGCCCCGTCGTGGTCCACTGCGTCACCGAGAAGGGCCGGGGGTACGCCCACGCCGAGAACGACGAGGCCGACCGCATGCACGGTATCGGCGCCATCGATGCCGCCACAGGCAAGTCACGGGGCGGCTCCGCCCCCTCGTGGACCGGCACGTTCGGCGGTGAGATGGAGCGGATCGGTGAAGCGCGGCCCGACGTCGTGGCGCTGACCGCCGCGATGCTGCGACCGGTCGGTCTGCACCGGTTCGCCCAGCGCTTCCCGGACCGGGTGTTCGACCTCGGCATCGCCGAACAGCACGCGGTCACCAGCGCCGCGGGGATGGCCATGGGCGGCCTGCACCCGGTGGTCTGTCTGTACGCCACGTTCCTGAACCGGGCCGTGGACCAGATCATGATGGACGTGGCCCTGCACGAGCTGCCGGTGACCTTCGTCCTGGACCGTGCGGGCGTCACCGGCCCCGACGGACCCAGCCACCACGGCATGTGGGATCTCGCCCTGCTCGGTACGGTGCCGGGCATGCGTGTCGCCTCACCACGCGACCCCACCCAGCTCGCGGAACTGCTGGACGAGGCGCTGGACACGAGGGACGGCCCCACGGCGCTGCGCTTCCCGAAGGGCGGTGCGGGCCCGGAGATTCCCGCTCTGAACCGTATGGAGGGTGTGGACATCCTGCACCGCACCCGGTCCAGGCCGCTGGACGTCCTGCTCGTCAGCGCCGGCGTGCTCGCGGGCGCCGCGCTGCAGGCGGCGGAGTTGCTGGCCGACGAGGGCGTCGGGGTCACGGTCGTCGACCCGCGCTGGGTGCTGCCGGTCAATCCTGTCCTGACCCATCTGGCCGCCCGGCACCGGCTGACGTTGTCCATCGAGGACGGGGTGCGCAGCGGAGGGGTGGGTGCGGCACTGGCCCAGGCGTGCGCCGACGCCCGGGTGCCCACACCGGTGCACGCTCTGGGGCTGCCCGGCCAGTTCCTCGACCACGGTGAACGACCGGCCATCCTCGCCGAACACGGTCTCACCGCACAGTCCATCGCCGAAACCGCGCTCGCCCTGCACAACGCGGCGGCGGCACCCCACGCACCCGCACCTCGTCGGGAGAGGACACCACGGTGACCCAGGTAGCACTCGGAATGCCCACCGCACCGCCCGCCACGCTCGCCGACCGTCGCAAAACCCGCCAGCTGGCGGTCGGAGCGGTCGGGGTGGGCAGCGACCACCCCGTCTCGGTGCAGTCGATGACCACGACCGTCACGGCCGACGTCAACGCCACCCTGCAGCAGATCGCCGAACTCACCGCCGCCGGCTGCGACATCGTCCGCGTCGCCTGCCCGAGCGCGGACGACGCCGAGGCGCTGTCCACGATCGCCCGGAAGTCTAAGATCCCGGTCATCGCCGACATCCACTTCCAGCCGAAGTACGTCTTCGCGGCCATCGAGGCCGGCTGCGCCGCGGTGCGTGTCAATCCCGGCAACATCAAGAAGTTCGACGACAAGGTGGGTGAGATCGCCCGCGCGGCCAAGGACCACGGCACCCCGATCCGGATCGGGGTCAACGCCGGGTCGCTGGACGCCCGCCTGATGCGCAAGTACGGGAAGGCCACCCCGGAGGCGCTGGCCGAGTCCGCGCTGTGGGAGGCGTCGCTCTTCGCGGAGCACGACTTCCACGAGCTGAAGATCTCGGTGAAGCACAACGACCCCGTGGTCATGATCCGTGCCTACGAGATCCTCGCCGAGCAGTGCGACTACCCGCTGCACCTGGGCGTCACCGAGGCGGGGCCGGCGTTCCAGGGCACCGTCAAGTCCTCCGTCGCCTTCGGTGCGCTGCTGCGCCAGGGCATCGGTGACACCATCCGGGTCTCCCTCTCGGCTCCGCCGGTGGAGGAGGTCAAGGTCGGTTCCCAGATCCTCCAGTCACTCAATCTGCGGCCCCGCAAGCTGGAGATCGTTTCCTGCCCCTCGTGCGGCCGGGCGCAGGTGGATGTCTACAAGCTCGCCGACGAGGTCACCGCCGGCCTGGAGGGCATGGAGGTTCCCTTGCGGGTCGCCGTGATGGGGTGCGTCGTCAACGGCCCCGGGGAGGCGCGCGAGGCCGACCTCGGAGTGGCGTCCGGCAACGGCAAGGGGCAGATCTTCGTCAAGGGCAAGGTCATCAAGACCGTTCCGGAGCATCGCATCGTGGAGACCCTCATCGAGGAGGCACTGAATCTCGCCGAGACGATGGATCAGGACACCGGAGGCTCCGTCACGGTCGTCACTGGCTGAATGAGGGATTCCCCTGGGGGGAACAGAAACAAGCAGGCCACCCGACTCCCCGAAGTGGACCGCAGTAGGGTCATTGACGTCGCCTTTCGGACTAACAATGACCATACTCGGCCACATTCGGGGAGTTTTGACGTGATCACAGTGAGTGTGCGCACCTCCCTCGGCGGCCCGCGCGCCCGGCCCTGTGGCCTGGCGACTCCGCCCCCTCATCGTTTCCGGCCACACTGAGCGGACGAGGCCGCACAAACGGAGGAATGGCAAAAAAGCGACACCGGTCCGGGCAGCACCACGCCTGGAACCGGACACGGGGAACGAACGCTCCGCCTGCTGCGCTGCTTATTTCCTGGAGGCCTGCCATGATCGCCAACACCAGAACCGCCGAGACCGCGAAACGTCCGGTGAAGACACTGGTCCGGGCACCGGATCCGCTGACGCATTCGACGGTCAGCAGTCAGCTCGGCGCCGCGCACAACATCGAAGTCGTCACGGTGGACCACCCCGGTCCGGCAGACGTGGCCGTGGTCGTGACCGAGCGCATGACTGTGGAAGTGACGTCGCTCCTGCGCAGGTTCAAGAACTCCTTACGCGTACCGGTGGTGCTCATCCCGTCGGAGATCGACCATGCCGACCTGTTGACCGCGGTGGAATGCAACGTGGTCGCGGTACTGCCGCGGGTCGCCGCCACCAGCAGCCGCATCGAGGAGGCGGTGCTGACCGCCGCGGCCGGCGGGGGTGTGCTCCCCGCGAAGCTGCTGGGCGAACTGCTCCGGCAGTTCGAGCGGATGCAGCGTGAGGTCCTCTCACCGCACGGCCTGCACACCTCCGGGCTGACCCCCCGGGAGATCGATGTGCTGCGGCTGATGTCGGAGGGCCTGGACACCGCCGAGATAGCCGTCCGCATGTGCCTGTCGGAACGGGCGGTCAAACGCGTGGTCTTCGGGGTCACCCAGCGCCTGAATCTTCGTAACCGGCCCCACGCGGTGGCATACGCACTACGCAGTGGCGTCATCTGACCGGGGGCCGACGCCCGCACGAGGCGCCGGCCCGGTACCGGAACCCGTGGTCGAGGATCCTGCCGGAGCCTCGGTGACGGCCGCCGGCGAACGAAAGGCCCACGGCGGCCGTCCCTCCCGGCGCATCGCCCTGTGCAACAGCACCACATAGGCGAGGTCCAGAACCACGTAGGTCGGAACCAGCACCTGGAGCAGGTGGTGGGAGGGGTAGACGACGAAGGCGGTCAGTCCGGCGAAGAGCGACCCCACGGTCTTCGCGACGGCGATGTACATCGACTGTCCCGCACTGGACCCGCGCCGCTTGAGCAGGAAGATGAACGAGGCGCTCAGCGGTACCTGGATGATCATTCCGGTGTACATGCCGTCCAGGTCGCGGAACTCGTTCGCCCCGACCATGACGACCACCGACGCCCACACCAGCACACCGGCGAGTGTCCACCGGAAGACCCGCGTCGACAGACCGGGGTAGTCGCGCGGCCCGTACCGCAGCGCCTGACGCAGCAGGACGACGTTGAAGACGAGCCAGAGGAAGTTGATCTGCCGCTGGGTCGGTGTCTGTTCCAGCAGGAAGGTCAGGCTGAACTCCCAGGCGATGTTGACCGCCACCAGATAGGCGGGTATTCCCACGTACCGGTCCCGGGACGCCTGCCGGATCGCCAGGATGTACGTCACCAGCCAGCCCAGCGCGGTCGGCCCGGCGACCGCCGCGAAGAGTGCGTCCGGAACGTCGGCCGCCCCCACCGTGACCGGTGCGACCTCCGACATCGGGATGAGGAACGGGGGCAGCCAGACCATGGAGAGTCCTCGTGGGTGGGGTGCGGCGGACAGGCTCGAACGGGCAGGACGGGAAAGCAGGAGACGGGTCAGAGGCTGGGCACGATGGGCTCCATGCCGAAGAACGACCCGCCGTACAGCTCGTGGCCGACGTGCACGTTGAGCATCGCGTGGCGGGCCGCGGTATTGGCGTCCCGCCAGTACTGCTGCAACGGGCTCGACTCGGCGAACGACCCCGCACCGTGTGCCCACAGCAACTCGTCGAGCGCGGTGGTCACCAGGCTCACCGCCTGGCCGACGTCGCCCCGGATGCGCAGGAGTTCGCTGTCCGGCAGCGAGACGGCTCCGTACGCGGCCTCGTCGAGCGCGGTCGCCGCCCGGCTCACGTGCATCTCGGCGGCGTCGATCGACAGAGCCGTCCTGCCGAGTGAGGACACGAAGGTCCGTGAGTCCGTCTGGCTGGTGTACTTGGTGGGCGCGATGCCCCGGGTGGGCGCCTTCTCCACGACGAAGGCGCGGGCCGCCTGGCCGGCGCCGAGCACCACGGAGGCGCAGACGACGGCCATGGCCGCGATCGCCGCTGTGCGGAACAGCGGCGGCAGGCCGGCGTCGGTGGCGTTCTCCCGCCCGCGCTGCACCTCACCGGGGATCACCCGGTGCTCGGGAACGAACGCGTCCCGGAGCACGGCGGTGTGGCTGCCGGTGGCACGCATGCCGACGGTGTGCCAGGTGTCCTCGATGGTCAGGTCCGCGACGGGCACCAGCACGGAGAGCCCGCCGACGGGCTCCCCGTCAGCACTCAGTTCTCGGGCGACCAGGATCGCCCAGTCGTCGTGAAGGATGCCGGTGCCGTACGGCCAGGTGCCCGAGAGCAGATAGCCGCCGTCGGTGCGTACCGCGGTGCCCGCTGCCGCGAAGATCGAAGCCAGTTTGGCGCCGGGGTTGTCCCCGAACACCTCGTCCCGCGCCGCCTGCGGGAACTTCGCGGCGAGCAGGTTGGAGCCGTTGATGTTGTTGACCACCCACGAGGTGGACGGGCAGTAGTGGGAGAGGGCCTTGGCGACCTCGCTCATGGTCCGGACGTCGGCCTCGAGGCCCCCGTAGGCCTTCGCGGTCCAGATCATGCCCAGTTGTGACTGGTCGATGGCCCGGACCGTGGTGTCGGGCAGCCGCCGCTCCCGCTCCCCCTCGGCGACTCCGTCCGCGAAGACCGGTCCGAATTTGTGGACCCTGTCCACGAGTTCGGACCGCAGTTCCGTCGAGTCCGTTCGGATGTCTGTCATGGTCACCATTCCGGGCTCTCGGTGATGAGGTGGGTGAAGTCGAAGTAGTCCCGCCATGCGCTGATCCGGCCGGCCCGCAGTTCGAAGGCCCCCATCACCCTCAGGTTCTGTGCGATGGGGGGGCCGTCGGCGCGGAGCATGTTCTCCATGCGCTCGGTCAGGACGACGTCCCCGACCGTGGCCATGTGCCGGAATCGCACCTCCAGCCGTGCGAAGTCGGGCGGCATGAGTGCGAGGATCTCCGCCCTGCCCCGGCATACCGGGGAGCCGGGGTTCTCCCACACGCAGTCGTCGGTCAGGTAGCCGTCCACGGCGGCGCGGACATCGGACGGGGCCGGCCCCATCGACGTCAGGAAGTCGTGGACGAGACGCTCGCCGTCGGTGGAAGGCATGGTCAGCTCCCGCTGTTCGTCGCGCCGGACCGGCCGAGCACGTGGTCGAACACCGCGTCGAGTTCCTGGTCGGCGTGCCGGCTCCCCTGGACACTGCGCCAGGCGACGTGCTGGTCCGGCCGTACCAGAACGGCGCCGTCGTCCTCGATGCCCCGCACCACTGTCCAGGCACCCTCGGCGTCCCAGTGGCCCACCGCATCGGGCTCGCTGCCGATGGGCACCACGGTGAGCGCCACTCCGTGGGTGTCCGCGACCTTCTTGGCGGCGGCCGCCCAGCCCTCGCCCAGCGGCCCGGTGATCAGTACGAAGCCGCCGGCGCCACCGACCAGGTCGTGTGTGGAGACCCGGTCGTCGCCGTGCCGCAGCCACGCGTGCGGGAGCCGGTGCCCCGGCCGGGTCGTCGGACGGTAGACCGCACCCATCGGGTCCCGGGGCGGCGGCGGGGTGCCGTCCGGGAGCACCGCGCCGGCCACGTAGTGGTGACCCAGCTCGATGTCGTGCGCCTGGTACTCGATGCGCTGAGTGCCGAACGCCTCCCGTACCACGGCCCGCCGGGTCTCGCCCATCGGTGTGCCGGCCAGCAGTTCGCGGATGCTCGCCTCGGTGGCCTCCGGCTTCCCGTGCGCCATTCCGAGGGACGCGAACAGGATGCCGTAGTTGAGCAGACAGCCCATCGCCCAGCCCACGTTCCGTCGGGCGACGGGCAGCCGCTCCGCCTCGTAGGAGTCGAGCAGCCCGTCGCCGGCCCGGCCGTCGAGCACGGCCCTGAGCTTCCAGGCGAGGTTGTGCACGTCCTGGATCGCCGTGTTCAGGCCGCCGCCGGCGGCGGGTGGCTGCCGATGCGCGGCGTCGCCTGCGAGGAGGACGCGGCCGGACCGGAACGACCGGGCCACGACGGCCTCCGGCCTGTACTCGCTCACATGGTGGATCCGTACGCCGAGGTCCTCCGGCAGTTTCAGCAGTCCCCGCACCCGGCCCGTGATCGCCTCCGCGTCGAGGTCGCCCGCGGCCGTGCCCGGGGGCACCCGGAAGTGCAGGGCCCATTCCTCCGACGCGGAGCCCCAGCCGGGCCCGGACGCGACGAGTACCGATACCTCGCCGTCAAGGCCGAAGATATGGGTCATCAGCACCGAGTCGCTCCACCAGCGGGAGAGGTCCGCGCTGAAGTGGACCGAGATGATGGTGAACCCGCCGCCGGCGCCGTCCATCGGGATGCCGAGCGCACCGCCGACGGTCCTGCCGCCGTCGGCACCCAGCAGATACCGGGCACGGACCGTGCCCACCTCACCGGTGACCCGGTCGGTCACCCGCGCCCGGACCCCGTTCTCGTCCTGGGTGAACTCCTCCATCTGATGGTTGAACAGCAGACTGGACGGATCCCGTCGCTCCGCGTGCCGGCGCAGCAGCGGCTCGAGCCGGTGCTGCGGAAGGTTGGTCGAGGGGCCCGTGCTGTCGGCGGCGTAGGGGCCGGCCGTGGTGCCGCCACCGAAGGCATCCATCCGGTGCAGCTCCCGCCCGTCGACGGGGCCGTCGCCGCCCAGGGAGGTGCGCCAGACCACCTCGCTCATGTTCGGGAGCGGGCAACTGATCCGGTAGACGTCGTCGGCGATGCCGTGCTGCCGGAATATCTCCATGGTGCGCTGGTTCAGGTAATGCGCCCTGGGCAGGACCGACGTCGACTCGCGACGCTCCACCACCAGGTGGCGCACCCCCACGTCGGACAGGAAGACCGACGCGGCGAGTCCACAGCCACCGCCGCCGACCACGAGAACGGGCACTTCTACGTCAAACATCGCTCTTCCCTCGAACTACGGACGAAATTACTGGCCGAGTGGGTCACTCGTCGTGAGCCGACGTGTTCTCGTGCAGGACGATGACCGAGGCCGGGCACCGCGAGGCTGCTTCCCGGACCTGCACGTGCTGGTTCTCCGGCGGCATCGCGTCGAGCAGCGTCACCCTGCCGTCGTCGTCGTTCTGGTCGAAGATCGCCGGCGCGTACAGCGCGCAGTTCCCGATGGCGCGACATCTGCTGTCGTCGACTTCGACCTTCATGCCCGTCTCCCGCCCGCCGCGGGTCACCAGGTGACCGGCAGGGCGTTCACGCCGAAGACCAGCGCGTTGGTGCGGTACTCCAGCTCGTTGTGCGGGACCGCCGAGCGCAGCGTGGGAAACCTGGTGAACAGGGCCGGCAGTGCGACGCGCAGCTCCATGCGCGCCAGTTGCTGGCCCAGGCACTGGTGCGGGCCGAAGCCGAAGGTGAGGTGGCGGTGCGGGGGCCGGCGCACGTCCAGGGTGTCCAGGTCCTTGTGGTCCCCGTCGGCGGCGAGGTCCCGGTTGGCGGCCAGTACGGACGCCACGACGTGCTCGCCCTCCTTGATCTCCTGGTCGCGAACACAGATGTTCCCTGCCGCCTGGCGCGGCAGGATGGTGGCCGGGGCGGTGTACCGCAGCAGTTCCTCGACGGCGTTGTCGGTCACGGAGGGGTCGTCGCGTACCGCCGCGAGCTGCTCGGGGTGCTGGAGCAGCAGGGCGACGCTTGCCGAGAGGGTGTTGGCGATGGTCTCGTGCCCGGCGATGAGCAGCATGTTGCCGATACCGGCCAGTTCCTCGTCACTCAGCTGGTCGCCGAAGTCCCGCACCACGCGGCCGAGTACGTTGTCGCCCGGGTTCTCCCGGTGCTGCGCCACGAGTCCGGCCATGTAGGCCATCATCTCGGCGGCCTTCTCCATCTGGACTTCACGGCTCTGCCCGAAGTCCAGCGCGAGAGCGGTACGGCGCTGGAACCCTTCGCGGTCGGTATAGGGCACGCCCAGCAGTTCGCAGATGACGAGCGTCGGGATCGGGGTGCTGAAGACCTGCACCAGGTCCGCGCCCGGGCCGGCCTCCTCCAGCGCGTCCAGCGCGGAACCGACCACGGCCTCGATGCTCGGCCGCAGCTCGCGCGCCCGCCTGGTGGTGAATGACGCGGTCAGCATGCGCCGCAGCCGGGTGTGGTCGGCGCCGTCGTAGCTCAGCAGGTTGCCCGGCTGGTACGGCATGGAGCCGCCCATGCGCAGCCGGTCGTCCGCGAGCACGTTCTTGACGTCCTCGTAACGGGTGACGACCACCGCGTCGAACTCGCCCAGCATCGGGCTGGGCACCTTGACGCGGCTCAGCTCGTCGTCCTTCTGCGCGTCGTACAGCTCGGCGACGGGGGCGAACGGGCATGCGGCGGCCCGTCCGGCGATGGGGATGGTCCTCGACTCGGTCACAGGATGACCTTTCTGGTCATGGGGAAGTGGACGTTCATCTACAACCGCCTGCCCACGACGAAGCCGGCGACCTCCTGGAGCTCGCCGCGCACCTCGTCCGGGATGTCGACGGCGGACAGGCACTCCCTCGCCGCGGCGATCTGACGGTCCGCCTCGTTCCGCGCCCAGTCGCGTCCGCCCGCCCGTTCCACGAGCTCGGTGACGCGTCGGACATCGGATTCGGTCAACGGCTCCGGGCGCAGATACAGGGCGCGCAGCTCGTCCGTCCCGGGCGCCTCGAGCGCCGCCACCACGGGCAGGGACTTCTTGCGGACCCGCAGGTCGGCCCCCACCTGTTTCCCTGTGCGTTCCGGGTCGCCCCAGATACCCAGCAGGTCGTCGACGCACTGGAAGGCGAGCCCGACGTGTTCGCCGAACGCGCCTAGCCGCTCGATCAGGTGCCGTTCGGCGCCCAGCAGGTCGGCACCCAGCGCGCAGGCGCTTCCGAGCAGGGCGCCGGTCTTGCCGCCGGCCATCCGCACGCACTCGGCGAGGGTCACGTCCTCGCGTCGTTCGAACTCGGCGTCGGCGGCCTGGCCGTCGATCATCCGCTGGGTCGCGGTCATCAGCGCCAGGGTGGCGGAACGGGCGCCCACGTCCGGCGCGCTGATCAGTACGGACGACGCCGCGGTGATCAGGGCGTCGCCGGCCAGGATGGCGCTCGGCACACCGAAGACGGTCCACGCCGTCGCCCGGCCCCGCCGGGTCTCGTCGCCGTCCATGATGTCGTCGTGCAGCAGGGAGAAATTGTGCACCAGCTCCACGGCCACCGCGGCGGGCAGGCCGTCCGCGGCCGCGGCGCCGGCCGCCCGGGCCGAAAGCAGCGCCAGGGTGGACCGGACCATCTTGCCGCCCCAGGTGCCGGTGGGCCGGCCCTCGGCGTCCGCCCAGCCGAAGTGGTAATGAGCGATCCTGCTCATCTCCGGACCCAGGTGCAGATCGACGGCGTCGCGCAGGGCGGGTTCGAGCAACGTGCGGCCGGTGTCGAGAACGGTGGTCAGGCTTCGGATCGGCATCGTCGTCATGAAGTCCACCGGCCGTCCGCACGACGGAGGGGGAACCGGGGCCCGGTTCGCCACCGGCCCCTTCCCGGACGATTCGGGAGCACGCTGGTGTGTCGCATGGTGCACCTTCGCTGTCGGCTCGTGATGGTCACGGAGTGGGTAGGTCGGGCGAGGTCGGCCCGGGCGGCGGGCTCAGCAGGGCCCGCCGCAGCACCTCGGGGGAGGTGACGAGCGTGCGGGGCGGAGCCAGCAGGAAGAGGACGTCACGGTTGGCGCTGCACACGGCCGGGTCGTGGGGCACATGAGCGCGCACGCGGTCGAGGTACCGGTTCAGCAGCCGGGCGACGGGCCCGGACCGCACCGCGTTACCCGTGACGCCCGGCATCGGACTGTCGGCGCCCGTCGCGACCTCCCACGCCGAGCGGGAGGAGCGCAACACCGCCCGTTGCAGGGCGTTGGCCGAGGAGGCGCGGTTCCCGGCGAGTGTCTTTCCGAGGGCGACCGCGTTCAGGGCGGCGACGGACAGGCCCTGTCCGTAGACGGGGTTGAGCGCGCACACCGCGTCCCCGACGACGAGCAGGCCGGTGTGGCCCCGTCCCAGACGGTCGTAGCGGCGGCGCCGGTTGGAGGTGTGCCGGTAACCCACGGGCCGGCCGACCGGACGAGCCGAGCTGAGCCACTTGTGCGGGGCGGAGTGCGGCAGTCCGCCGGCGAAGTCGACGAAGTCCTCGGTGCCGCTGGGCGGCGCCTGGTCGCGCGGCCCGGACAGGGTGACCATCCAGCGGTCGCCCTCGGCAGGCAGGATGATCGCGCCGAGCGGCTGGCCGGCGTCGGGCACGATGTAGAAGCCGCTGAGGTCCTCGGGCGGGTCATCGGCCTGGAAGACGCAGGTGGCGTACGCCCGTCCGGTTTCCACGAGTTCCTCGGCCGGCGCCGAGGCACCCATGGCGGTCAGCCACGCCGGGGTGTGGCTGCTCCGGCCGGTGGCGTCCACCACGAGGTCGGCCTCGATCTCCTGCCGGGTGTGGGGGTCGCCGCCCCGGTCCCGGACCGTGACGCCGGTGATGTGTCCGGGCCGGCCGAGCAGGCCGGTGACCTCGACGCCCGTGCGGACGTGGATGCGGGAGCCGTCCAGGACACGTCGGCGGATGTGGTGCTCCAGGAGCGGACGGGACGGGGTCATGATGGGCTCGGACGGGTTGCGGCGGGATATCCACTGCCCCGCCTGCCACACTCCGAGGTCCCCGGGCACCGCCAGCCGCGGCGCCCCCGAGTCCACCAGTGCGGGCAGCAGACCGGGCAGCAGTTCGTCCAGGGCGTTCATGCCGCTGGTGAGCAGGACGTGGGTGTGGCGGGACTGCGGCACACCGGCGCGGGGCGCCGGGGCGTCTTCGTACCGGTCACGTTCGAGTATCGTCACCCGTTCCGCGTGGTCGGCCAGGACGTGTGCGGTCAGCAGCCCCGCGACACTGCCTCCCACCACGACCACGTGTCCCAGTCCGGACCGTCCGGCCGGTGCGGGCAGCGGCCGGCTGTCGGTGACGTCCTCGGTCTCCGTCCGCCCCTGCGACCCGGCGGGCGACCCCCCGGCGCCCGCCGGTTCGTCCGTGGAGGTGTTGTCCAGCCGGGCGGCCAGAAAACGTATCCCGGAGGTCTCGGCCGAGCCCGGCAGGTCGCCGAGCATATGGGTGACCAGTTCCAGGTGGGTGCGCCGCCAGCGCCGTACGGCGTCGTCCAGTCCGGTCAGCCGCTCGGAGCCGGCCGACGGACGGGCCTCACCGCGTTGCGTCAACTTCCGTACCAGGCCGAACAGTTCATGGAACTGCTTCGACTGCAATCCGCTCGCCGTGCCGAACCGGTCCCGGAAGAGCATGAACTCCTCCCGCAGCAGCGTATGGCGCAGCAGCGTCAGCTGTCCCTCCAGGGAGTCCACCAGCCTCGTCGCCCGTTCCACGCGCTGGGTGTAGCACTGCCGTTCGCACTGGTCGGCGTCGATGTGCCGCAGGTCGACCAGAACCTGGCTGAGCAGGGTCTCGGATGCCTGGTGCACGACGATGAAGAGACGTTCGCTGTCACTGAGGTCCTGCTGTACGGACGGTGTCAGCGGGCTCTGCAGGGTGAGCAGTTCGTCGAGGTGCAGATACGTCGCATAGTTCGGGGGGGTCATCGGCCCAGCTCCTCGGATTCGGTCCCGCTAAACCAGGCGCCCCGGCACGGTGAGATCGGCCAGCGCGTCTCGGTGGACACTGGGCGGAAGGACCTCCAGCGCCGTGGCGGCCGTCTCCACGTAACGGTGCGATGCCGCGCGCGCCGCCGGCACGCCGTCATGGTCGTGGACGAGTTGCGCCATGGCCTCGTAGCGCTCCTCGACCGGTACGGCCGTGTCGGCGAGCAGCAGCTCGATGCTCCGGCGCTGCGCCACGGAGGCACGTTCGTGGGCGAGCAGCACGGGCAGGGTGGGCCGGCCGTTGCGGACGTCGGAGACGTTCGGCTTGCCCGCCCGCGTGCCGTCGTAGGCCATGAGATCGTCGCGGATCTGGTAGGCGATGCCCAGTCGGTCGCTGTACCGGCTGAGCGCCTGCAGGACCTTGTCGTCCGCGCCGCCCAGCGTGGCGCCGACGCCGCAGGCCATCCACAGGAGGGCGCCGCTCTTGTCCGCGATCATGCCGAGATAGTCGTCGACGGAACAGATCTCACGGCTCATCCGGATCTCCCGGATGGCCGCGTCCCCGATGCGCAGGCCCGCCTTGGAGAGCACCACCAGGGCTTGCGCCACCCGTTCCGCGGGCGCGCCGGCGTCCTGGCATTCGGCGAGGGCTGCGAAGCCGTGGAAGAACAGCCCGTCCCCGCCGACGATCGCCGTCGGCTGCCCGAACACGGTGTGGGCGGCGGGCTTGCTGCGCCGCTCTCCGTCGTCGTCGATGATGTCGTCGTGCATCATCGCTCCGACCTGGACGCACTCCACGGCTACCGCGGCGGGCAGAACAGTCGCTATGTCACCTCCCACCGCGAGGCTGGAGTGGGTCACCAGCCAGGGCCCCATCATCTTCCCGAAGGGCACCAGTCCGTAGCGCACTACTTCGTCGAGGCCCGAGACGTCGTCCGGCCACCGGCCCTCGACCTCGGCCCCCACAATCGCTGCCAGTTCGCGATCGGCGACCTGCGGCACATCGATGTCGGTCATGCGCAAGACGTTAGGCATGCCGTACCTGGCTGTCGTCACCGCTGATCCGCATGGGCCCGAGTGGGACCGCACTTTGGCATCTTCGGCCCCGGCAGCCGGGCGGGCCATGGCGGCTCTCAGGTCGTGGTGCGCGTGAGGCGGCCGCTCAGGCTGGCCGCGGCCAGCTCGACCCGTGAACGGTATCCGGTGCGAGCGAACAGGCGAGTCAGGTAGTTCTCCACGGTCTTTTCACTGAGCTGGAGGCGCAACGCGATCTGACGGTTGGTCAGACCCTCGCCGATCAGCTCGATGATCCGCTGCTCGGTGACGGCCAAGGCGTCACGCCGACCACGGGCGCGCGGGGCGGGGACGCCGCGTTCACGGGTAACCACACGGACGCGTTCGAGGAGCACCGACGCACCACACCGCGTGGCCAGTGTGTGGGCCTCCCGCAGCCAGGGCCGCGGGTCCTCGGCGAACCGGGCGACGGCCAGGCAGGATTCCAGCAGTGCGGGCAGGTCCCCCCTCTCGCGCGTCAGGTCGGTGGCCGACCGGGCGTCCCCCAGGTCCCGGCGTACCAGGCCGCGCGCCAGCAGAAGGCTCTCCCGCACGTCCGCACGGTCCTCCTGGGGGAGCAGCTCGATCTCCGCCAGCAGTTCCGCGGCGCTCTCGTGGTCGTCACTCAGCACCGCGATCCGCACCGCCCGCGACAGCAGGGAGCACAGACCCGCTTGCGCTCCGGCCTGGCGCAGCCTCGGTCCGGCGAGCAGGGCCATCCGCACCGCCTGGCTGTCGTCGCCCGTCCTGGCAGCCAGGCCGACGCGCACCCAGGTCCGCATCACCGCGAGCCTGCGGGCCGGTGCCGCGGCGGCCAGCCACTGGGCGGCCTGCGCGAACTCGCCGCGGGCGGCGCACATGTCCGCGGCGAACAAGCGCGCCGCGTGGTGCGCCAGCGTGTCCTCGGTACCGGACAGTTCCAGTTCCCGGACCGCGGACATGGCCTGCGTCCAGGCGGCGTCGGCGTATCCCCGTACCACCCGGTGGTAGGCACCGAGTACACCGGTCACCGGCACCCGGTAGTCGGCGCCGATCACCAGCCGGGCCACGTCGGCCATGTCGGCGACCGAGGCGACCTGGTGCAACCGGTCCAGCTCCGGGGAGGGCGCGGTGCCGCCCGAGCGTAGCCAGGCCCGCTCGCAGGCGTCGACGTCACCGCAGAGCGCGGCGCTGAGCAGGTCCGTCCGCCCGGCCCTCGTCCCGGCCCGCACCGCGGCCGGGCGCACCGGCTGACGCGCGCCGGGAGCGAGGCGGCGACCGAACCACCACTCCGAAAAGGCGGTGGGCCCACGGTCCGGGACAGTGGGCCCACGGCCTGGGAACGGTGCGTCCAGCAGCGACCGTACGGCGTGTTCGGCGGGCGGCTCGCCGGTGTGCAGGGCGACGAGGACGGCGGCGAGGCGGATCTCCCCCAGGGAGTCTTCGGCGCAGCCGTGCTCCGCGTACCGGGTCAGCACCTCGCGCAGCAGCTCGTACCGGCCTGTCCGGACGACCAGGAGGAGAAGTCTGCACAGCGTACGGGCGTGTTCGCTCTCCTTCGGCGGCAGGTGGCGCAGCGCGGCCGAGTACCACAGGGCGGCGCGGTCCGGCTCCTCCTGCTCGGCGGCAGCGCTCATGGCGAGCAGCCGGTCGACCGTGTCGTCGTCGAGCGCCACGGCCGCTCCGCCGCGCGCGATGTGGTCGGCGAGCGCCCCGGGGTCGGCCCCGCCGTGCCACCGGTGCCGGGCCAGCAGCCGCTCGGCGATCGACGCGTGCAGCGCGATGCCGTGACGGGCGCCGAAGCGGCCGGCCGCGGTGGCCGCCAGGGCGGGGCACCGGCAGGAGATCCGGCCAGCCGGGTCGGCCGTCAGCACCCCCGCCTCGATCAGCAGATCGAGCAGCCGGCCGTAGTCGACGGGGTCGGCCCCGAAGGTCTCGGCGAGCAGCGGCAGGTCGTCCATGCCGAGGCCGTCCAGGACCGCGACCGCGCCCAGGAGCTGAACCGCGGGATCGCCCAGTGCGGCCGCACGGCGCAGGAGCGGGTGGTCAGCCGGCAGTGCCACGGGCTCCGACGGCGCGCGCAGGCACAGCCGGCCGCGGAAAAGGATGAGCCGGCCGCCTCTGCGCAGCTCGTCGAGCGTGCCCAGGACGGTCCCCGGGTTACCCAACAGCGGTCCCAGCGCCTTGCGTAGAGCGGCCGGCACCCCCTCGTCCAGGCGTGCTCCCGCCGCCCGGCGGACCAGGGACTCCGCGACGTCGTCGGCCAGCGGACCGATCGTCATCACCTGGTCGGCTTCGGTCAGCAGCTCGGCGATCCCCGCGTCACGCTCGGCGCCCTCCTCACAGGTCGCCACGACCAGGCAGCCGGACCGGCGGGCCGCGCTCAGCACCAGGGCGGGCTCGGCCACCGCGTGCACGTCGTCAGCGAGGACCGCGACGCGTTGCTGCCGGCCGATGGTGTCGAACAGACTGCCCAGCGCGGCAAGCATGGACGGCGTCCATCCGCCACCGTCCCGCCCGCCCCCGTCACGTAGTTGGGCCACCGTACTGAGCGCCTCGGTCAGCCCGGGCTCCTGTAACTGCTCGAACTGCTCGCGCACGGTGCGCACCAGGGCGGCGAGGGCGAACGTGCCGTCGCCGCTGTCCGGACCGGCGCCCAACCGCAGCGGCAGGACCCTCACACCCTCCGACGCCAGCAGCCGGCCCACCGCGTCCAGCATCGTCGTCCTGCCGATACCGGCCGGTCCCTTGAGGACGATCAGGCGTCCGTCGTCGGACGCCAGCGCCGCGCGAAGTGCCGCCAGTTCGCGATCCCTGCCCCGCACTGCGGCACGCGCTCGGGCCACTGGCCGCCTCCCTTGGGACGCCTTGCGCGGCAGCGGCCCGCAGGGCCGCCGTACCCGGCCTTCTGCGACCAACTCCGGCCGATGGGCGCCCTGTTCGCACCAAAACCAACTCTGACCACCAATCATATACTTTTCGACGGCCATCGGGCCGGACCCTGTGGGCATACTGGGAGCATGATCGTCAACTGGCGCGGAGCGCCCGACGCAGCGAGGTCGGCGCAGGCGCCATTCGGCCGTGACGCAGTCGTGGCGAGGGTCGTCGGCCTGTCTGCCTCACCGGACTCGGCACCGCTCGTCCTGGTCACCGGTCCCATCGGCATGGGGCGCAGCTCGTTGGTGACCGCCGTTCGCGACGAGCTGGCCGCGCGGGGCTTCACTCCCCTGACCCTCCGTGTGGCCCGCAACGAGCGGGACCGCCCCTACTCCTTGGTCTCCAGGCTGTCCGCCGAACTCGCGGTCCTCTACCGGGGCGTCGACGTCAGGCGTACGGCGAAGGCCGCGGCCACGGCGCCCCTCGCGGAGATCGGCCGGCAGCTCGCCGCCGAGCTCCGGTCGGCGCTCACGGCGGGCGACAAGCTGACGGTGCTCATCGACGACGCGCACTGGACCGATCCTGGTTCCCGCGCCGTGTTGCTCTCACTCATCCGCGCGTTGGGCAGGGGCCCGGTCACGTTCGTCTGCACGGTGCGCCCCTCATCGGCCGACCCGGCGGGCGACCGGGCCGCGCTGGAACAACTGCGGGCCTCCTCGCTCGCCGAGGTGATACCGCTGCGTCCGCTGCGCGAGCGGGAGGTCGGCGCGCTGATCGCCCGGAGGTTACAGGCCCGGCCGACGGCAGCGCTGCTCTCCTATCTGCAACGGGAGTGCCGCGGCAGACCCGCCGCCGTACTGGCAGCCCTGGAGGGGCACCAGCGCACCGGAGGGCTGTACGTATTCGACCGGCACGTCTATCTCACGTCGCCGGACCGGCCGCCCGAACTGCCCGTCGACCTGCCGCCGATCGAGTACCTGCGCCGGCTGGGCGGTCTGGTCTGGCCGGTGGCCAAGGCGGCTGCGGTGCTTCTCCCCCTGGGCGGCGCGGCTGCCTGGCTGATCGCCGAAGCGGTGAACCGGGGCGAGGAGGAGGTTCGCGGCGCGCTGTCGGAGCTGTGCGTCGAGGGTGTGCTCCGGCAGGGACCGGAAGAGGGGCACTGGCGGTTCCGGCTGCCACTGCTCACCTCCGCGCTGACCGGCTGTCTCGGGCCCTACGAGCGACGCAGGCTCGCCCAGCTGGCGGTCACCGCGATCTGGGCGGGCGAGGCCTACGCGGATGACCGGTACCTGGCCGATCAACTCGTAGCGGCGGGACGCTTCGTGGACTCGCAGCGGGCGGCCGGTGAACTGCTCGCCCGGGGCACCGCCGTCATGCTGGACGACGGATACTCCGCAGAGCGCTGGCTGCGCGCCGCCGTCGAACTGATCACCGAGCCGCGGCAGCGCGCTCGGGCACTGGTCGCGCACGCCGCCACCTGCTGCCTCCATCTGCGGTTCGCCGAGGCCGTCGACAGCGCGGGGAAGGTGCTGTCCGAGCACGCCCGGCACGTCGACTCCGAGGCGCTGTTCGAGACGGAGATGATCTATGTCGTCGCGCTGGCCGGAACCCTGGAAACGGCGGCGCTCACCGAATTCTGCGACGGCAGCTGGCGCTCGATGCCGGGCGGGGAGTTACACCGCGTCCTGACCCGGTGCGTCGCGCTGTGCCACCTGGACCGGTGGCGGGAAGCAGACGAACACCTGGCGTCCCAACGGCACATCTGGCAACGAGACAACGATGTCGTCGCCGCGTTGGGTCTGCTCATCAGCGAGTGCGTCGGGGCGTTCCTGGGCCGGACCGAGCCGTTCGACCAGGCCGTCGCCGATCCACCGGGATGGGCCCTGTGGGCGTCAGGGACGCAGTACCGCTTCGAGCGGCTGTGGCAGTTGGTCCGGACGCTGATGGCCTTCGGCGAGCTGGACCGCGCGGAACGGCTGCTGACGGCTTACGAACTGCCCTCCACCTACCGGACGGTGCCCGACCAGGTGGTGGCCGACAGTCAGGGCGGCCACTGGGACCGCGCACTCGACCTGGCCCGGCTGGGCCTGGCCACCGGCCTTTCCATCGGTTACGTTCCCAGCCACACCCTGGTGTCCCGGGAGACGAGCATCGTGCTCGGCGCGCGCGGCCGGCTCACCGAGGCCCGCTCGGTGATCGAACGGGCGCGCTCCGTGCAGCCCGTGATGCTCCACCTGCTGGCCGTGCCGGAATCCCTCCTCGACGAGGCCCTGGGCTCCACCGAACGCGCCCGCCACGTCATCGCCGATGGTCTGGCTCAGGCCGTCGAACGAGGCCTGGTGGTCGGCACCGACGTCCTGTGGCTGAGGGCGGCCGAGCTGGCACTGGCCCACGGGGACCTGACCGCGGCACAGCGGTGCGTGAACGAGACGCGCAGGACAGCCGAGCTGATCGGCACCGGCCGGGCCCGCGTGTGCCACCTGCTCGCCACCGCGATGGTGCACCGCGACCGCGCCGCCGCTGCGGAGGCGGTCCAGCTCGCCCGGCAGCGCGCCCAGCCGCTGGAGCTGGCCACCGCGATGACCATGGTGGCCCGCCACGCAGTGGCCGACGCCGAGCTGTTGCACGAGGCGTACGCGCTGTACGGCGACCTGGACGCGCTGCTGCGCAGGGCACAGCTGCGAAACCTGATGCGCGAACGCGGCGTCGCGGTGCCGCAACGAGGCGTCGTCATCGCGGAGAACGAGCGGCTGCTGGCCACCTTGGTGACCGAGGGCCTGACCAACCGCGAGCTGGCCGCCGTGCTGGGCGGCAGCGAGAAGAGCGTGGAGAGCCGGCTGGGCAGACTCTTCAAACGTACCGGCTACCGTTCCCGCGTCGAGCTGGCCACGGCGATGCTGACGGACGAGTACCGCCCCTGAGCCGGTACGGCCACGTCGTGGACGACACCTGCCCCGTCCCCCATGAGCGATGGGGACGGGGCAGGTGACCGGCTCAGGTGTGGCCGGCTGCGGGGCGGACGACGAGGGCACGGACGTCCACCTCGGCGGGCTGGTCGACGGCGACCCGATGGCCGCGCCGACGGACGAGGCCGGGACGGTCAGCGCTGCAGGGTGAGGACACCCGGCCGCCAGGGCAGTTGGTTGTAGTCGCCGCCCACGTTGGGGTCCTTGCCCTGGTAGAGGAACTGCAGGTTGCAGGGGTCGATGGTCATGGTCTGGTCGGGGTTGTTGCGGACCAGGTCACCGTGGCTGATGTCGTTGGTCCAGGTGGCACCGCTGTTGGCCTTGCCCGCGAAGGGGTTGCTCTCGCCGGCGGCCTGCGGGGTCCACGAGCCGCTCAGGCTGGAGGCCGTGAACGAGCGGAAGTAACGCCCGTTCGCGCCCATCGCCTCGACGATCATGAGGTACTGGTTCTGGCCCTGGACCTTGTAGACCTGTACGCCCTCGAACAGGTTGGCCTTCGTGTCGCTCATGATCGTCGTGTACGACGAGCCGAAGTTGCCCGGGAAGTTCCCGATCGGCATGCTCGCCCGGTAGATCTTGCCGTTGTCACCGGCGAAGAACAGGTACATGTTCTGGCCGTCGGCGATCAGGGTCTGGTCGATCGGGCCGGTGTCGGAGCCGGAGATGCTCCCGGTGAACAGCGGCTGCGGAGAGGACCAGCCGTTGGGGTTGGTGGGGTCGCTCGACGTGCGGTAGATGAAGGGCCACGAACCCCACTGGTACGCCAGCACCCAGATGTTCTTGGGCGCGAAGTAGAACAGCGTGGGCGCCACCGTGGCCTGGTTCATCCCGGTCTGGCGGGCCGACGCCATGTCCGACCAGTTCGTGAAGGGACTGAACATCATCGAGCCGTACGACGATCCCGACACGTTCGACGCGTAGACCAGGTGCTTGCCGTTGTGCGTCACGGTGGTGAAGTCCTTCACCGCGGCCCACCCGTTCGCCGGCTGCGCCAGCACACCCGTCGACGTCCACCGGTACGCCGACGGAAGAGAACACGCGCCGTCCGTCGGCGGCGTCCCGGTCAAGCCGGTCCACTTCTGGTTGCTGCCACCGTTGCAGGTCCCGATCTGCACGGTCGTGCCGTTGGCCGTACCGGCGCCCGTGGCCTCCAGGCACAGCCCGGACTCCACGCCGACGACCGTGCCGTCGGAGTTCATCCGCCACTGCTGGTTCGCACCGCCGGAACAGGCCCAGATCTGCACGCGGGTACCGGCCGCGGTGGCGTGACCCGGAACATCCAGGCACTTGTTGCCGTACACGGTCAGCTGGTTGCTGTCCGTCAACGTCCACTGCTGGTTGGTCCCGTCCCAGCAGTCGTGGATCTGCGGGTACGCGCCGTCGGTCTGGCTGGCGCCCGGCACATCGAGACACCGGTTCGAACCGACACCGCGCAAGGCGCCACTGGTAGCCGCCTGGGCCGGGGTGGCGACCAGCATCGCCGCCAGCGCGGCCAGGGCCGCAACCGCGGCGACGAGCACCCCGGACGGATGCCTGCGACTGAAACTTCCTTTGTGCATAGGGACTTCCCCAACCTTGAGTAGGCGGTTCCGGCCGGCCTCGTCAGAGGCCGGCCGGGCTGTCGGTGCAGTGCGGTGTGCAGCGGTCCGTGAGCACCACGGCAGACCGCTTGTGTCTTCCCGGTCCTTCGCGAGCTTCCGAAAGACCGGTGGCGCTCGGCGCCTTCGGGCCGCCTGGGCGCCCGGGGTGGAGGTTTGGACGGCGACGGGTGAGCCCGATGGGCGGCCGACCGATATCGGTTCGGTTCAGGGCGTGGACAGCTCGAACCGCGTGACGCGGACCGAGCCGCCCAGCGCCCGGGTGGCATGGTTGAAGAGGGCGAACCTGTATCCCATGAAGAACCGCCAGTCGTTGCCCATGGAGAAGTCGGGTCCGAGCCGGGTGAACGTGATGCCGTCGGTGCTGTAGGAGAAAGTCCCCGGACGTGCCGCACCGGGGCGGATGTCCGCGCTCACGCGCAGCCGGATGCGACTGCCCGAGACGGCCGCGCTCGCGAGCTCGTGGCCGGTGCCGGTGGTGTTCCAGCTGCTGTCCATGGTCAGCCCGCCGACCATCACCACCCGTGTGACGCCGCCCTCGCGCTTGACACCGATCCACGCGGAGGAGTCACGCAGCAGCGCGAGTCCGGCCCGGTCGCCGTCCCTCATCGCGGAGTGGTCGAGCTCGACCGTGGCGGTGGAGGTGGGGCCCTGGATGCGATGCGTGAGGGTGTTGCGGGCCCAGTACAGGTCGTCGGTGACCGTCGCGGTGCGCAGGGTCAGACCGTTGTCGACCGACCACATGGTGTCGTCCGGGTTGTGGTTCCACTCCCACCTCGGTTTGAGGGTCGTGCCGTCGAAGGTGTCGACCCCGGTCATGGGGGTGACCTGACGGGGAGGCGCCGGCACGGCCGGGCTGGGATAGGAGGTGCCCCATGCGCCGTTCACCAGTTGGACGACGGGCCAGCCGTCCCAGGTCCAGGTGACCGGCGCCAGGGCGGGCACCCGGCCGCCGGGGTAGGCGTCGACGAATGCCAGGTAGTACCAGGCTCCGTTCTGCGTCTGCACCAGGCCGCCCTGGTGCGGGACACCTCCGCCGGGGATCGGCCCGCGCAGATCGAGGAGCACCTGCCGCATCGTGTACGGACCGAAGGGGCCACCCGACGATTTCAGGATGTACTGCCCGTTCGCGGGGCGGGTCAGGAAGATGTAGTACTGCCCGTTGATCTTGTAGAACCGGGCGCCCTCAAGGGTGCCGACGTTCGACGGGGTCGTGAACACCTGCTGCGTCCGGACCTGGGTGCGGCCGTCCGGGGAGAGCTGGGCCACGCTGATCGTCGAGTTGCCGTACGCCACGTACAGGGTGTCGTCGCTGTCGACCAGCAGCCCCGCGTCGTAATAGGGCGTACTGATCGTCGTCAGCCGGTTCCACGGCCCCTCGACGGCCGTCGCGGTGTAGATGTACGTCCGGGCGAAGTCGATCTGGCCCAGCCAGTAGAACGTCCTGTTGCTCGGACGGTAGGCCAGCGAGGACGCCCAGATCCCTCTGACATAGCCACGGACCCCCTTCAGGTCGTACTTGTCGCCGAAGTCCAGGACCGGCACCGAGTGACCGGCGATCTCCCAGTGCACCAGGTCGTACGAGCGCAGGACGGGCGCACCCGGCGAGTAGTGCATGGTCGAGGCCGAGGCGTAGTAGGTGTCTCCGACGCGGATGACGTCGATGTCCGCGAAGTCCTGCCAGATCACCGGATTCACGTACTCCCCGGCGGCGGCGCGAGCCGGCCACCGGGCGGGATCGGCTACGGCGCGGGATGCTCCCGCCAGTGGGAGGACCGCGCCGGCGGCGAGGCCGGTGGTGGCCGCCAGCGCACGGCGACGGGAGAAAGATTGACGAGGCCATGACATCCACATGCGGCAGGCTCCTTGCGACTCGACGGTTCGGGGGGACCCGGAGATGCCCTGCTGTGCGATGGAGCGACTCCGACCCGTTCGTGATTTCGAACAAGCGTCGAAGTGTCGACCACCCTGAATGATAGGGAACCGCTGAACGACGTCAATACCTCTCGCATGTGTCGCTACAGAAGACGAAATATTTCGCAGGCGCTATGCGTGAGATCGGTGCCGTCACACCATCAAATAGCTGGGCTACACCACCACTTGACGCCGGAGCGGAGCGATCTCGCGGACGACTTCGGTCCCGGTCGACCACACCCCCAGCATCCGTGGCCCACCGATTTACCGAACGGCATCAGAAATTTCGGGCCTTCATCAGGAGGACAGGAAAGGAGTCTCGAGCACCCGGACGATCTCGGCGGACGACCGCTCCGCCTCCTCGCGACCACCGTGCTGACGGTCGCGTCCGCGACCACCTGCTCCCGCTCGCGCACTCCCCGAAGGACCGCGTCCTCACGGACATCGCATGCGCCAAGTCACCCCATCGGCTTGTGCGGCAGCATCTCTCCGGACAGTCCCGCTCCAGCCGCAACGCGGCTGAAAATCAAGGCACGCTCCGTCAGGTACGGGGTCAAAGTCAGGTACGGGGTCAAACGCGCACGCGTGGCGGAATGCCCGAGAGCGGCACCCGCGAGTATGTGACCCACGCGCCCCCTGCATCGGCGAAGGCACGACATCAACCATCCCTGAGGGAGCTGAACCGTGACCTCCCACCACGGCATCTTCATCCACCCCGGCCACCCTGCGGAGACCCTCGTCGGGGACGTGGCGCTGGCCTGCGGCGAGAAGCTGCGGCCCACCGTGAACGGGCCCGCGGACTACATCGCGAGCCTGAGCGACGCAACACTTGAACTAGAAATGGAACATGACTATGAGGAAGACAAAGGCGTCCCGTTCAAGCACTACCAAGTCGTCCTGACCGTGCGGGACTCCGACGGCGACAGGGAGCGGGAGGGAGTCACCGCCCGACAGATCTTCGGCGAACTCGCGGTTCTACGGCGGTACTGGCTGGTCCTCGTCTTCGACCTCCAGGCAGTCATCGACACGGCTGCTCCGCCTGGACAGGAAACGTTCCCCTCTGCCAGAGGTCACTGACGAATTCGGATGGGCGACTGAGCAGTGGGCGGTGTTGCAGCCGTTACTGCCGAAGGGGATGAAGGCGGGTGGATCACCCGGGCGGCAGGCAGTGACGTGTCGGCTACCCGGACGACGAGGGCGCTCAGAAGGTCACCGAGACTTGCCTGATCGCACAGGCCGAACAGCAGTGATTACCAACGGTTGGGCAGCTCGCGCCGCCGCCGGGAGGAGTTCCTCGCCTCCAAGCCGAGGGTCCGGCCCGCACGACCCCAGCCGGGGAGGTCCGTGAGGTTGAGATCCCGATTCGAGCGTCATACGAGCGTCAAGAACCTCCGAACGAGACCCTGAAGGCGTCGCCGACTCAAGCGACTCCCTGATGAATTCGCAGTTCAGGAGGCTTCGAGGGTCAAGTTGGGCACTGAAGCTTCCCCTTGATCGTGAACACCTGGAAACTGGGACCTGAGTGGTTCCAGAGGAAGCAGTGACCAGGTGGCAAGCAAGTACCAGAAGCGG